>CAZCTF010000010.1:0-25726 GCA_964501755.1 uncultured Bdellovibrionales bacterium | reverse complement strand
CCTCGCGAGAGCGCTTCAAGAACGACATATGGCATATTCTCATACCAAATTGACGGGACAACGAGCGCTTTTGCTCCTTGCAGCGCTCGTTCCCAGGATTCACCTGTTTGATAGCCGAGAAACGCTACCCCCGGAACGCTTTTTGCTTGGTCACGGAGGAGTGGTTCTTCCGGCCCCGTACCGATGATCTGAAGTCTAATATCACCCTGCATGAGGGCGCAGGCTTCAATGAGCGTCTCGACACCCTTTTCTTTGGACAAGCGGCCGATAAAAAGAAGATACTCCCCGCCTCGAGCGGTCGGTGCTTCAGGAAACGGCCGAATCGGTTGGACAATATGTCGGATAGGATACGAAAAGCCAACAGAGTGAAATTTCTCAATAAGGAAATGGGACGGTGCAATGAATGCATCGACTTTGCCGAATGTCCCGATCGTCCCATGAAACCATTTCTCAAGAGCACAGACAGCACTCTTGAGGTATGAATCCTGGACCGCGCGGTCAAAGAGAGCGCGCCAGCCGCTCGTATGATCCCAGATTTTTCCCCGGACAAGGAGGCTATAGTTCGGTGAGATGAGCTTGTAGTCATGGAGCGTCATCACGATACGGACACGATGTTTCCGGAGTGTCCAGATGATCGATGGCGAGAGCTGATGATACGTATTGTGGAGATGGGCGACCTCGGGTTTGAACTCTTCGATGAGTGCAGAAAGTTTCTTCGCGGCTTCATGATTCCAAATGATGCGCAAGGCCGCCCGAAGCTTGGATATGAATCCAGACGCCTGATCATGATAGTCGACTTGGGACACGAAAAACCGGCTCCACGGCGTCTCCAGATTCTCCGGATGCTCCATCGCAAAAAAAGCGACCGCATGGCCATTTTCTGCTAAGATATGGGCAGTATCAAAGTATGCTCGTTCCGCTCCGCCCTTCAGGTAATGGAATTTGTTGATGAGGAGTACGCGCATGGTTCCAGTATACCATCCACACCAATACGATATGCTAGAGGATAGCGATACATTTTAATTTTTATTGGTGTGAGGGTATACCTGTTTTTTGCTTCTCTTCTAGTCTTATGATGAACCCTATCGAAATCCTCGCAAACGCGGTCTCGAAAAAAAGTCGCACGAAAAAATGGGCGCAATTCCTCGCCCTGATGACCCCGGGGCCAGAGGACCGCCTCATCGATGTTGGCGTCAACACGATCGAATATTCGGAGTCCGATAACTATCTCGAGCGCCACTACCGCTACCAAAAAAATATTACTGCTGTCGGCGTCGAAACGGACTTCGCAGAATTCAAAAAGCGCTACCCCGAAGTGACTGCCGTCACAAGCGATGGGACGCGGCTCCCTTTCGGGGATGACTCTTTCAACATCGCCTGCTCCAATGCCGTCATCGAGCATGTCGGCGGCCACGAGAAACAGGTCGCCTTTCTCCGCGAACTCTATCGCGTTGGACAGCGCGGTTATATGACCACTCCGAACCGGCTATTCCCCATCGAGGTCCACACCCGTATTCCGCTCCTCCATATATTGCTCTCAAAACGGGGCTTCGATCGCGTCGCGACTGCACTCGGCAAAAGTTGGGCAGCGGGCGACTACATGCACCTCCTCTCATCCGATGATCTCCGATTACTCGCAGCCGAAGCCGACGTCGAACACTACAAACTCATCCCGAACCGCTTTCTCGGATTTACGATGACGTTCACATTCGTATGGAACAAAAAAGCCTAGCACCGGCCGCTGAAACTGCGCCAACCATGCTCACTGATATCCGAACATATGTGATCGGTCTCGCTGTCTTCTTCGTTCTCGCGCTTCTTGCGAGTTTCGTCGGAACTTCCCTCCTCCTTCCGATCGCAGGCTTTCTCGGCGCCGGATCCCTCTATCTCCTCTTCAAAAATCCAATCTTCCTCCTCGGCGCGCTCATTGTCATTCGGATGTCACTCGATTACTCGTCGCAGTTTATCACACTGAGCCTGTTCGAACGAACCCTCTCGCTCTCACAGTTCCTTGGCGCCGGCATCGCCGTTCTCGGCATTCTCTTCATCCTCTTCCATGGACGTGCGCTCGGGCGCTTTCCCCTTCTTCTCCCCTATGGCCTCGTAATTCTCTGGGGGCTCGGGACACTCGCGTACTCCATCGCGCCTGCGACTTCGCTTCAGGAGACGCTTCGCGTCTTCGATCTCCTCGTCATTGGTTTCATGGCCTATGCGACTGTCGAGCGCTACCGCGATTACCGCTTTCTCCTCATGGCAATTTTTGTTTCGAGTATCCTTCCGATCCTTTTCGGCATCTATCAATTCGTCTTTGGGATCGGCCTGACTGATGAGAACGTCTCCGCCATCCGTATCTTCGGCACCTTTAGTCACCCAAATGTCTTTAGTCTCTACCTCTTCGTCGTAGCTGCGGTGGCAAGCATCTATTTTCTGGTCTATGCGAGACAGGACCGAGCACGGCTTCTCTCCGGTCTTTATCTCGGACTTGTCCTCGTCACACTCCTCCTCACCTACGCCCGTATCGCCTGGATCTCGCTCTTCGTCTTTGCTTTTCTCATTGCACTGTGGCGCTATCGCTTCCTCCTTTTCCCGCTTATCCTCCTCCCACTGGTCCTGACTGCGTTCGTTCCGGCAGTAAACGAGCGCGTGATGGAAGCCCTCCATCCAACACCGGATTCCTCTATCGTCTGGCGACAGAATCTCTGGCACGACATGATCCTCAAGACCAATCTCGAGGATCGGCACTGGCTCGGGAGCGGCATGGATACCTTCCGCGTCTCCGCTGAACAGCTCCGCGGCGAACGCTTCGGCTCCAATGAATCGCACAATGACTTCGTGAAATTCTATGTCGACGGCGGGATTGTTGGGCTCTCCGTTCTCATCCTCTATCTCATCACTCTTACGTTCCCCGTAGCAAAGGTCAGACGACTCACGCCGAGCCATAGTTTGAAAAATATGGCGACTCTCCTCCTCTTGCTCGTCCTCACGCTCGTCATCGCGAGCCTCTCCGACAATGTGTTCAAGAATACGCCCGTCCAGTGGATTCTCGCGGTCGTTATGGGCGGCTTCCTCGCGCTCTACCATGCCTCGCTCCCCAAAGATTTCCGCGATCAGCTCTAGCCTTGTTATACAAAAAAGAAAAGGCCCCGCTGGATGATGATCCGTTGGGGCCGTGAGGGCAAAAACAGTGCTACTGCTTAGAACACCATGCTCGGAGCGCGCCAGGTGACGAACTTACCCTTGGTGTCACCGAGCCAGTTCGACAGCCAAGCCTGGCAGTTGTTCGAACCGGTGCAGCCTGGGGTCCAGCCGTTGTAGTCAGACACCGACCCACGCCAGTAGTCCATGCCGAGCTGGATCCGCGCATCGCCCGTCACGCGGACCACCACTTCGACGAAGTACGGATGGCCCGCGATAGTCGGAACGCGCGGATTGGTCCAAGCGTGGTAAATCCCTCGAGGGATCGATTTCACGTTGACCGTGTACGTCTGTTTGGCAATTGATGCCAAAGTCGGCTGAGTGGCTGGCTCACCGCTCGTGAAGAAGACCGGCTGGCGATAAAATGTCTTGTAGACCAAACCGTTCGGCAGGTTCCAACCATTACCGAAGGTCACGAGCTGTTCCACTGTCTCGTACCCAGTATTCGGGTCCTTGCGGATGATGCGGAGTGCCTTCAGTTCCACCGTCGCCGCTCTGCCGCGGTCGCACGGATGAACCGTGACGACATTCAGCATGCCGACGAGGTAGCTGAAACCAACGTCAGCCATCTGCTGCGGCGGTTGATACTCGGGTGCGATAGTCTCGCTCGCGAAGAACGCCGAGTCTTCCACCGCCACGCCTTGCGGAATAGTCGGGCTAGCCGTGGGCACGGGGATTGAACACACCTCGTAGAGTGCTTGCGCCCACACCGGCTGAGGATACAGCGCAATGAGGACCGCGAAGAGAAGAACGAGGAGTTCCAGACGGAACTCACGGATAAACCAACGTGCTGACAAGATCATCTTGTCCTCCAGGAGTCTGAGGGTTGTGAAAGGGCTTGCGCCACTTCCAAATCAACTAATGTCCACCTGGAAGCGACTTTGCATCCTATACCATTGTTATACTTTTGTCAATACCAGAAATAAAAAAGAAAGAGGCCCCGCTGGATGTTATCCATTGGGGCCTCGTTGAGTTGCGGCCGTAGCAGCCGCTAGAGGGCGCTCCCGAGGAGCGAGCGAGGCGAGACGACGGTGATGAACTCACCCTTCGTGTCGCCCTGCCATTCGCCGAGGAACGCCTCGCAGTTGTTGGGCGCGACGCCCTTGTCGAGGGTCGGCTTCACGCAGTCGGGTGACCACCCGGTCCAGTCGCTCGATGCGCCGCGCCAGAAGTCCATGGCCGGCTGGAGACGTGCGTCGCCAGTGATGCGGACTTGCATCCGCACACCGTAGACGTGGCCCGGGACGGCCTTGATGCGATCGGTCCACATGTGGAGGATGTTCTCCGGGATCGACTTCAGGTCGACCCGGAAGACGCCGCCCTTCATGCTGACGACCGTCGGCTGGCGCTCGGACTGGCCCGAGACGAACCATTCCGGCAGCCGCTTCCATTGGCCACCACCGCCGAACGACGATGTGCCGTCGAAGGTGAGCGTGAGCTCTGGGACGAGCTTGCCGCTCAAGGGATCCAGGCGGACCACTTCGAAGCGGCGGAACTCGATCACGGCGGGACGGCCACGGTCGCAGGGGTGCGCCGTGACTGCATTCCACATGCCGACGACATGGTCGAAGCCGCGATCGGCCATCTTCTGTGCCGGGATGTACTTCCGGGCATGGACGGTTTCTTCGCGGAACATCGCCGGGCCGTCCGCGTGTGGCACGAGGCGATCGGGTTGATCCGATGCACACGGTGCCGACCAGCTGAGACCCGAGAAGAGGAGCACGAGGAGCGCTCCGATGAGCCGATGGATCATGTGTTCTCCTTCAGTCGTTGATGTTGAGCGCCTGGCCCGCGTTGGCGACCGTGGCGAAGCCGTTGGTCGTCCAGTGGATGGCGATGATGTCGCCCTGCTTACCGTCCTGCTTCTCGAACTTCTGGGATCCGGCCGGATAGGCTTGCCAGTCGACCAGCATGCCATTCGCGCCGACCGAGACCGGCACGTAGCCCATGGTCAGCTCACCGTTCTGGTAGTGCTTGGGGTCGAGACGGATGGTCACGACCACCTTGCCGCCTTCGGGCTTGGCGCAGGCAACCTTGGTGAGGTCGAACTGCGTGTTGCCGTCGAGCTTCTTCGCGTGCCAATGGCCGCGCCCGACACCGATGAGGCAGTACGAGAGCGAGCTCTTGAGCTGCACGCCGGTGATGGTGACCTCGGCCTGGCCAGCGCCCTTGGACACGACGCCCGTGATGGCCTGGCCGCTGCCACTGTAGCCGACGACGGTCTGCGCCCGGACCGTCGAGGCGACAGACCAGAGCGTGGCGCCGAGGAGGAGCAGAAGCGAGAGAGCGATCAGGCGACGAATGGGAAACACTTGGGATTGGGAACGCATGGCGGACTCCTTGTTTCAGGTGGGTTGGGAAGGGACGAGAAAACCTGCCGATGACGGACTTTTTGAAAGCCCAGAATCGACTCCTAAGTGTACTATAAATCCCCTCTTCTGTCAATACGGAATAGTGGGATATTTATACCTTATTCAAGCCATTTCTAGACAGTAAATGAAGGATCGGCATGGTGAGAAAAAATAAAAAAAGACCCCGCGGAACGTGTTGCGTTCTTTGGGGTCGACGGACAGAGAAGTCAATCAGCTGACTCTGGTGTGGGACCGGTCAGCTGTCCTTGGCCTTGGCCGTGGCTTCCTTGGCGCCGGCCGGCGGCTGGATCACCTTGGCGAGCTCGGCACGCATGGCCGGCGTCAACTTGACGATCTGGCCGTTGGCGTCATAGCACGCTGCGGTAGCCGGGAAGCGCTTGTCATTGGCCGCAAGGACCATATAGTCGCCAATCCCACCGCTGGTATTGGACTGCGCCCAGCCGGGATGGCCGAGCCATGCGCGCTTGCCGTCGGCCTTGACGAGTAAGTAGTTCAAGGGCTGGCAGTCAAACTGCACGCCAGGACCGGCCTTCCGCGACGGGAAAGTCAGTACGACTTCATTGTCGCCGACCTGTCCCTTGGCCAGGATGGTGACGCCCTTGTCGGCGTTCAGGTCAACCTGGGCGGCGGTGCGGCCACCGCGCCAGTCGTTGCCGAGACGCAACGCGTACACGGTACCGCCCTTGAAGTAGGTAGGGTTGCTCCCGTACCAGGCCTCGCGCTTGCCGTTTTCGTCCGGCTGTGCCCCCGCTTCGCCGTAGGCGTACAGGTTGGCCAGGCGCATAGTCGTCGACTTGCCGTCCGACCGGAGGTCGATGCGGGTGTCGCCGCCCGGGAGCGTGTTGCCCTGGGCATCGGTGTAGCCAGCGGTGGCGAGCGTCTTGGCTGGAGCGGCGGACTGCGCGAGCAGAGTGCCCGGCAGGACGATGAGGGCGGCGAGCGCCCAGAGGGAAGTGATTCGCTTCATGGTTTGGCCCCTCCTTTGAGGCCTTGGTGGGGAAGGTTGGGAAAAAACAGTTTGCCATCCCCTGCTGGGAATGACTCCCAGACAAGAACATGACGTATCATCCTATAGGGAAATCGGATTTTTGTCAACCCCGCACCATTTTTTCTATTCATCGTTTCCTTCATCCAACCAGACACAAAGTGTCGACTTCGTCTCTTGTAAGCAATAACTGATAACTACTACAAAAATGGTGCGGGGTCAAACCCTTCCTTCCTAATTTTAAAGAAAAAGGGCAGCATCGAATGTGCTCGACGCCGCCCCTGCGAGGGATTTCCCTCGACTTTTCCTACTGCTTGTTGGCCTCATCCTTCCAGGTGTCACCGAAGCGGATGCTTTCGATGTTGCCCTTCCGGTTTTCCTCGACCGTCACGCCACGCTTCGCCGCATCGGTAATCACCTGATGCTTGCGATACATGGAGCGCCCGACTTGGACGCCTTTGACGATGTCGAGCCACCACCCCCACGCTGCGACATTGCCGCCGCGCTTCAGGTCATGGTCGAAGCCGATGCCGAAACCCACGATTCTCGCGGGGTCGGAGATGCCCAGGCGGGCACTCATCGACTCGGACGACGGGGTCTCGAGGAAGTAACCAAGCTGCGCGTACGGCAGCACCAAGGACTCATCGGTCTCGTAGAGCCAAGCGCGCACTCCCACATTGAGGTAGTGACCGAACCGGGAAAGCTCCGCGGTGTCGGCGATGGCTTGGCCATCCCAGCTGTGCGCAACGAGTCGCGACAGTGGCTTGGCAGCGGTACCGAAGACCTGGACCTCCGGGAGCCACTTCTCACCAGCCAAACGGCGTTGGTAGAAGTTAGCACCGGTAGAGAGGCCAATCAGATCGAAGTCCCGAGTGGACTGATACTTGTCTTGAGCGAACCGCTCCTTGAGCTTGCCGTACATCGGCACCGATACTGTCGTGTCCCAACCGTTGTCCGAGATGAACTCGTAGGCGGGACCAAACAGATACAGGTTGCCGTCGTACTTGCCGGCGCGCTGGTTGACGGTACCACTCCACTCGGAAGCGGTCAGGTTCAGGCCGAGGCCGTGAGTACCCGTGTCAGACGCGTTACGCCAAGTACAGAACAGGCCTAGATTGACGAAGGTCGAATCAGCTTGATCGCCACCGTCATGCCGCGGCTCATGCTCTTGGCCGAGGACCGCATGCGGATCGAATCGGCACAGCGGTTCGGACTCTTCCGCGACGAGTGTCGGCGGGAGCGGAGCGGGCTCGGACGGAAGTTCTGGTGGCAGCACAGGTGCTGCTGTGATTTGGGGTTCCTCCGGGGGCGGAGGAGTCGGTACAAAGACCGTCTTCTCCTCGGGGAGGATGACCCAATTGAAGCAATTCCGCATCCAGACGAGCACCTTGCCCGACGGGAGTACGAAACGCTCACCATAGACTGCCTTGTCAGCGTCCCACGCGGTGCGCATGGGGCCCATGGCGACCACCTTGCCGTTGCGGCAAAAGGTGACCGATTCCAGGCGGATGCCAGTGTCGAGCTTCATCAAGCCTTCAACGGCTGTGATGTTGATCCGCGGACCGTTCGCCAGGTCAGCATTCAGCGTGAGATATGCCCGGTCCTCTTCCGAGAGACCGAGCACGTTCCAGGCTTCTTTGCTGATGTCAGCGATGTCGCGCTTGCCGCAATTGAGGAGCGGGGCGCGGCCGACGGTGCGATACAGAATCTCGCCCGTATCGTTCGTCATCGGTGCGCGCAGAGCCTTTGGCACTTCGGTCTTGACGACCGGCTTGCTTTGGGGCTTCTGGGCGCGGACGCTCTTTTCCGTCGGCGTGACGCCTTCGGGGAGCTTCAGGACTTGTCCCGGCTCGATCTTGCCGCATTTCTGCAGCTCATTCAGCGTGCAGACCGCCTTCCAGTCGTTCGGGAAAACCAGCGAGAGCCAGTCGCCCTTTTCGACGGTGTAGGTCTTGGCGGCTTCGAGAACAGTCGATGCTTCGGCGGGAACGGCAGCCGGCGCAGGGGCGCTGGCAGCCGCTTCGGGAGCCGAGGCAGCAGCGACAGGGGCGGGAGCAGTGGCGACGGGAGCGGCTGGGACAACGCGGTTTTGATCCCACACATACCAGCCGACGACGAGCACCACGACGAACGCGAGCACGAACCACCAGACGCGAGTCCGGCGCTTCGGGGCATCCCATGAAGGAATGCCGGTGGACACAGTCTTCTTGTCAGTCATTTTCGGCCTCCTTCGGGCTTGGGTTCAGAGTTGAATCCAGGAACAAAGGTGGGGCGAGATGAGCGACCCACACTTGATCCCGGTACGGTTTCAAGAGACATGGGTCGCTCATGGTTGAGCTCTCCTTCCTACTTCTTGCAGTCTTCCTTCGCAAGCGCGATCCCGGCTTGGACGCCGTAGACCGCGGCCACGATGGGAAGTGCGGAGGCGGACCCCGGCCCGAGCTTGAGACTCGTGCACGAGATCAGCCGATCCGGAACGCCGTCGACCGAGGTGAACTCGGCGAGGACGGTCGCGATATCAGGCTTGCCGAGGTACGACGCAGCTTGTCCCCGCAGCCAGAACGGCAGCGAGAAGGTCGCGACAGTCTCGGCGACCTTTTTCCCCAACACCTCGTCGGTGCTGAGATAGGTCCGGCCGTCGTGCTGGTCGGGCTTCACGCGGATCACCTGTCTCACGGGAGACGGGCGAGTCGCAAAGAATCCGACTGAGAGTCGATCCGGAGCGAACCCCGTTTCAAACTCTACGAACGCGCCGAGGGTGGTCATCCCCCACTTCCCGTCCGAAGACAGGATGAGGAGCGACTGCCCACGGATGCGTTCAGCATCCACAAGTGGTACGAAGACCATGAAACCTCTGGCCTCTTGGTCGACGACCGCATCGTAGGTCTCGGTTTGCCCGGGCCCAAAGAACGCGACCGCTCGAAACACAGCACGGACGAGTGGCTTCCGGAGCTTCCGCGGACCGTCAGGCACCGTGTAGATGCGATCGGGATCCACGAATTCCCTCTTCCACTTTTCCGGGATGGGTTGCGGCAACGTGACGTAGACCACGGCCACCCCGGTTGGCACGAACGCTTCGCGATTGATCGCGCGGTTCTGCCAGGGCTCTTGACGCCCTTCAGCCTGGACCGTTCGGACCTCGAACCCGCTGTCGCGAGGGAGAGAAGAACAGCCAGCGAGGAACGCCAGCGCGAGACCGGCAAGCAAGACTGTTGTTCGCATGGCGAAACTCCTTGGTTGATTTGTAAGCAGTAAGTTTTGAATGTACTTCGTCGACACTATCCTCTGGACTCTTTCCCTCCCCCAAAGGAGAGAAACGATCCAGAGGAGGCGTCAATTGCCTCCTCTGTCGAATACTCGTTAACGAGCTGCGAACGACTGCCCACCCGGGCGATCAAGCGTCTTCAACGAAATCCACATCGCACGGACGAAAGCACCGGCGAGGAAACCGAGCACGGAGAGTGTGAAGAGATCTTTCGGAGTCGGATTCCGATCAGCGATCGGGCCAGAGAGAACACGGATTTCGACGGCCTTCTCGTCACCGCCGCGGAATTCCTTGTTCCGATTGATGAGAACATCCGAGAGCGCTTCCATCACCTTGCTAGCTTCGCGCTCGGTGTCGGCTTTGACGATAACCGAGAGCATGCCAAGCTCGACATTCTTTTCGATCGAAACCATGTCCCGCCAGCTTTTTAGCCGATCGCGCTTATCGGTCGGGAGGAATCCTTGCGCGCCCACTTTGCCAGTCTCGATGACGGCATTGATGAAACGCTCGCTATAGATCGATTCGGAGAGGACTTTACCCAGATATTCGGACGACTTGAACAGTGTATAGAAGTCCTGGGAACCAGATGATTGTACCACCATGAAGTCCGTCCGCACAGCATAGCGCGGCGAGACAGCGGTTTCCGTAAAAAACACGGCCGCCGCCACAAAGATACCAAAGAGGAAGATGCTCCCCTTCTTTTCCCACAACAGAGCCAAAAAGTTGGTCATCGGCATAGCCTTTGAGAAATAATGAAGTAACGCTAGATAGTAGCAAAAAAAAGGCCTTTTGTCAATACGGCCCCTTTTCGCGAGATAGCCCTCGGTAAAACGGCTAGAACCAGCCAGAGAAACGACTCCAGAACTGGAGACGAAGGATATCGTTCAGGGTGACAAGCACCATGAGGAGAAGCAGCAGAATAAAGCCAATCTGATGGACGTATCCCTCGACCGTCGTCGAAACTGGGGAACCCTTTATTTTCTCGATGAGCACAAAGAGGATGCGTCCTCCATCGAGCGCTGGGATCGGAAGGATATTGATGATACCGAGATTGATGGAGAGGATCGCTGCAAAGTAGAGGAGGTAAGCGAGACCAAGTTCAGACATTTGTTTGGTCAGGGTAACGATACCGACCGGCCCCGCGATATCCATCTCGGTCTTCGCGCCGGTAAACAGGCTCGCGACCATGCTGCCAAGCGCCCCGAGGATTTCCGCTGTCTTCACATAGGTCTGCTCGAACCCGAGCCGGATTGCCTGATACCAAGGGTAACTGACGATAGCCGTTTCAGAGAAGCTGATGCCGAGCGCACCTTCGCCCTCAGGAGTGGAGAGGCGCGGTGTACCGCGGAGCTCGAGTACTGTACCGCCGCGACTCACCCGAACCATGATTTCGCGACCCCGGTGCTCATTGATGTAGTCGGATACCATCGAAAGTGAGGTGACCGGCATCGCATCCAGCGCGAGCAGGATATCGCCCGCCTTGAGTCCGATCTCTTCGGCCGGTGTCTTTGGTTGGACCTGGAGGATTTGAACGTCGGTCTTGGCATACTGACCCCGCTCAGCCGGATCGATCTGTTCTGGAAAACCAAGCATGA
Source organism: uncultured Bdellovibrionales bacterium (assembly GCA_964501755.1). Lineage (GTDB taxonomy): Bacteria > Patescibacteriota > Minisyncoccia > Moranbacterales > UBA1568 > SSEF01. Next base: position 14,314 of record CAZCTF010000010.1, on the reverse strand, counting down.
GAACGATTGAGAAAAGCAGCCAGGCCAGGAGAAAATTCATGCAGACGCCGGCGCCGAGCACTTTGATCCTCGTCCAAGCACTCCGCCCCGCGAAACTATCCGTTTCCGTCGCACTATTCCGATCTTCTCCCTTGATCTTCACAAAGCCGCCGAGCGGGATCCAGTTGATGGAATACACTGTGTTCGGACTCTTCACATCAGCATTGCCCCGGACGAACCGGAATCGGCCCGTCGCCTCATCTTTCACAAAACCAAAAATCCGCGGCGGGAAACCAAAGCCAAACTCGTCCGCTTTGATCCCGTTCATCCGGGCAACGAGAAAATGACCGAGTTCATGCACGAAAACGAGCACACCAAGAACGAGAGCAAAGAGGAGAATAGTCAGCATACGTAGAGTCCGAAGCGGATAATAGAGTTAAACCGTCATAATCTCCCCTTCTTTCTTCTCACGCACCGCCTCAAGCTTGGCATTGCATTCATCGACAACTTTCTGTAGATCATCTTTGCCTCGGAACTTGTCATCTTCACCGATCAAGCCTTCTTTTTCGGCCTCCTGGATTTCCTTCCAGGCATCTTCCCGAGCGTTACGGATTGAGATACGTGCTTCTTCGGCTCGCGCATTCAAGGTCTTCACGAGCTCGCGTCGGCGTTCTTCGGTGAGTGCGGGGAGCATAATCCGGACCACAGAACCGTCATTGACGGGGTTCAGACCGAGATCTGATTCGCGAATCACTGCCTCGATCTGTGTCAGTGATCCTTTGTCCCAGGGCGAGATGACAATCTGGCGCGGTTCCGGAACGGAGATACTCGAAATCTGCTTGAGCGGCGTCTGCGCATTGTAGTACTCGACGAGCAGTCCCTCGACTATCCCAGGATTTGCCCGACCAGTCCGAAGCGTTCCGGCCTCTTCGGTGAAGTGATCCAACGCTTTCTGAAAGGCTGCCTTCTTTGATTCAATGATTTCTTTTACCATAGAAATTACTATTATTTCATCTTACGAAGCCCGAGGTAGATGACTTCTGGGTACACAGGATCGTAGGTAATCACAGAGATATCACGATCCGTGTTAAGTGGCACTACTGACCACGTCTCCCCCATATTTATCGATTTGTAGAATGCTCGGCCGGCTGCAAAAATGAGCTCCTTTGAATTCTTCGGATTCACGGCAAGCGAGCGCAGCTGAAACTGCTCAGCACTTTCAATAATGTTAACTTTTTCCCAGTCAATACCAGCATTCCGGCTCCGGAAAAGTCCATTCTTCGCACCAACATACAGGGTTTCCGAAAGATTTGGATCAGCAATCAACATCGCTGGCCCACTTAAACTCACCTGAGGGAGTGCCTTATAGTCCTTGTCTTGCTGCTGACGCTCTTTTGTAAGTTCGGCGCGTATATCATCAAGATCTCGCCAACTGTCTCCCGCAGTTCTTGAGACGTAAATTTTTCCATTGAAAGCGAGGATATAGGCGAGATCTTTGTCTTGGGAATCAAAGGCGATTGCCACTACTGGACCAGAGACACTCGTTCCAACATTCTTCCAGGTGTCACCGCCGTCCAAGCTTTTTACTACGACACCGGCGCTCGTAGCCGCTAGCAGGAAATTCGAATCAGAGGGATGCTCCTCGAGCGCAGGAAGCGAAGTCCCGGTGTTCGGTTCCGTGTAGACGTCTTTCCAGGTTATCCCCCCGTCTGTCGTACGGAAAATCTTGCCCCGACCGCCAGCGACACCAGTCGCATACATCCGATCGATACTCCGGCGCGAGGCAATGAAGCTATAGACTTTCTGCGGCGGAAAATTCACGGACTGCCAAACCTCGGCACCATCATCGGTCTTGAAAATCATGTCATCCACAGTCCCGACATAGACGTCCAGCGTCCGGCGAAGTTCCTCGGCCTTTTCACGGTTATCCTCCCGTTGGAGAAAGGAAATCGACAAGACATCCGCCTTGGTCAGTTTGCGCTTCTCGTCTACAAAGGTCTTTGGAACGAATGTCTGCCCACCGTCATCCGATCGCCAGATGCTTCCTGGAAGTGCTGCTGTATCAAAAGCGTTTTTCTCTGTCGAAGCCGGAGCATTCCCAATTTTCGGAGGAGCCAAGGTACAGCCCGAGAGCGAACCCAAGACGATCGAGAGAGTGCCAAAACGAAGAATTTTTTTTATCATAGAAAATTTGATTCCCTAATATTATACCACGTGGAGAAAAGTAGAACTCCACCCAAAGATCTATCTTTGGGATTCGAGAAAGATACCTGCGGTAGGAAACCTTTCCCTATCGGACGGGAACCTGCTCGCAGGTTCGATACAAAATGGGTGGGTACAGCAGGAAGCATCCTCCTACGGACGGGAACCTGCTCGCAGGTTCGATACAAAATGGGTGGGTACAGCAGGAATCGAACCTGCGACCGTTGGCTTAAAAGGCCACTGCTCTACCGACTGAGCTATGTACCCGCTTGACCCCAAAACAGTTTGCATTCTGACAAAAAGCAAACATTCGGTCAATGGCTGCTTTTACGCTTTTGGTTTTATCACGGATTTTCCAAGATATCCTTGCAGTGCTTCCGGCACGCGAATACTGCCGTCCGCTTCTTGGTAATTTTCCATGATGGCGATGAGTGTTCGACCGATCGCAAAGGCAGTCGCATCGTTCATGTGAACGAGCTCAGACTCCCCGTTCGAGCGCTTTACACGAGTTTCCAACCGGCGGGATTGGTAATCGCCCATGAGATCTGAAGTATGCGTCTCGCGATATTTATTTTGCCCCGGGAGCCACGTTTCTATATCGATCTGACGCACGTCCGGTTTCCCCATGTCTCCGGTACAGATAGCAACCACCTGGTATGCTAGTCCTAATCCCTGTAGCAAGTGCTCTTGGATAGCAACGATAAAATCTTGCTCCATCACGGCATGTTCAGAAAGTGTAAAACTCTCCATTTCCAACTTGTCGAACTGGTGGAGACGCAGGATGCCTTTCATGTCCTTACCGTACGAACCGGCTTCACGACGGAACGCTGTAGAATACCCCACATACCGAAGGGGGAGTTCCTTTTCAGGTAATGTTTCATCCATGTGGATAGGACCGAGCGTATGCTCTGCACTCCCTACCAAATACAAATCATCGGAGGTGATGTGGTAACGTTCGTCTTTCGGTTCAAGCCGAGCCATCTTTCCCATGACTTCCGGTCGGACAAAAACAGGCGGAATCACTAGAACGAAAGGCTTGGGCGAGACCGTAATACCGGTCTGCTTGATAATCGCCTGAAGTTTCTCTTCATTCGTCAGAACTGAAAGCGTGTACTGAATGACTGCAAACTGGAGCAAGGCGAGGTCGCCTTTGAGATACGCAAACCGTGCCCCGGAAACCTTAGCTGCCGCTTCAGTATCGATGACGCCCAACGCCTGACCAAGCTCCCAGTGTTCCTTGGGCGCAAAATCAAAAGCAGGAAGAGTCCCAACCTGACGAAGCACTTTATTTCCTGATTCGTCCGGACCGACTGGTGTATCGGGAGACACCACGTTCGGCACAAGCGCCATCAAAATATCGTATGCTTCTTTCACCACTGCATAGGCTGTTTCCTTCTCATCCAACTTTGCCTTGATGTCTTTCCCTTTGGTGATGATTTCGGAACGTTCTTCGGGCGTTGCTGCCTTCTGGATGAACTCATTGATGTCGTTCTTTAGCGACCGAAGCTCCTCAATTTCTTGAATCAGAACTACCCGCTCCTTGTCTTTACCTAAGAGCGCATCAATATCAACATCGACCCTCTTTTGCTTGGCTACTTCAGCCACGCGCTCCTTATTGTCACGGATGAATCCGATATCCAGCATACGAATTTTTATAGTTTGTGGTGGTCGCACCTGGACTCGAACCAGGGACCCTTGCAATGCCTGCCCCGTTAGATATCTGGTGGTCGCTAGTGGATTCGAACCACTGACCCCAGCAATGTGAATGCTGTGCTCTAACCAACTGAGCTAAGCGACCATTACTTCAGTATATATCTAACGGGGTGAAAATGCTGTGCTCTAACCAACTGAGCTATGCGACCATATACAGCCCTCAATCTAGCGTCTTTCCTCTCGACTGTCTACTCTTTTGTCTTCATCGGTGGGAAGATGACCGTCTCGCGCACCGAGCGGTCCATGAGGACGGCGAACAGCCGCTCGCTCATGCCAAAACCAAACGCCGGCGGCATACCATACTCGAGCGCCTGGAGAAAATCCTCATCCAGCATCTGTGCTTCGACATCCCCCGCCTCACGGAGTTTCATCTGCGTTTCGAAACGCTGCCGCTGGTCGATCGGGTCGTTCAACTCAGCGAAACCGTTGCCGAGCTCGCTCCGTCCCGCAATCGGTTGCATCCGGAGCGTCCGCCGAGGATTCGTTGGGTCAAGTTTAGCAAGTGGCGACACCTCGACCGGATGACCAACCAGGATACATGGTTGGGTGAGTTTCTGCCGGACGGTCTTCTTGTAGATCGTGTCGATGAGGCGACCCTTGCCCATGGCCGGCTCGTACTTGATGCCGAGTTCGTCTGCTTTGGCTCGGAGCGCTTCAACCGTGACATCCTCTGATAAATCGATACCTGTCTCCGTCTTGAACACTTCGAAATAATCAATCCGAGGAAAGGGTTTCGACCAATCGAGCGTCTCGCCCTCATGCATCGTCGTGAGCGTCTCGCCTGCAACTGCCCGAACGATGACCCGATAGAGCTCCTCCACCATCGTGCAGCCCGTTTCAAAGTCCGTGTAGGCACTGTAAAACTCGATATGATCGAATTCCTGGAGATGTTCGCGATCGATGCCCTCGTTCCGAAACACGCGGCCGATCTCAAAAACGCGCTCATAGCCGCCGACGAGGAGTCGCTTCAGCGGAAGTTCGAGGGAGATGCGAAGGTAGAAATCCTGATCCAACGCATGGTGGTGAGTGACAAACGGCTCCGCCTCAGCACCACCCGGCACGTGTTCGAGCACCGGTGTCTGAACTTCGAGGAAACCACGCATAGTGAGAAAGGTGCGGACGGTCTGCCAGAAAGCATTCTTCTTCACGAAAAGCTCGCGCGTCTCAGGATTCATCACAAGGTCAAGGTAACGATGGCGAAGGAGTGCTTCCTCGTCTTTCAGGCCATAGAACTCCGTCGGAAGCGGGAGGAGTGATTTCGAAAGCATCTGCCAACCTTCGACGCGGACGCTTTTTTCGTCCTGTTTCGTTACAAAAACCGGTCCCGTGACTGAAATGAAGTCCCCAAGCTCGACCGTTTCCTTGAAAAGCCTGAATGATTCCTCTCCAAGCGCTTCAAGCGAAATGAAGGCCTGAAGTTTAGCTGATCCATCCTCGATATGGCAGAATGCGATCTTGCCCATAACACGCAGCGATCGGATCCGGCCGACAACAGATACTTTTTTGTCGGCGGCACTCAGCTCATCAAACTGATCAAGTACTTCCTGATTCACGTACGTGCGAGCTGCCTTTTCCGGATACACCGAACCGAGCGCCCCGACGAGCTTCGCTAGCTTTTCATGTTTTACCGAGAGGATATCTTCGCGCATATGCATCCACTTTAACCATTTTTTTGGCTCAAAGCAAGCCTGAATAAAAGCAAAACGCCCTTTCAGGGCGGATTGAAATGCAATGGGAAGCGCGAAGTTATTTCACCGCGAGAATCTCGTATTTGATGTTGCCCGCCGGAGCGGCCACGGTCACGACCTCGCCTTTCTCCTTGTTCATAAATTCACGACCAAGCGGCGATTCGCTCGAGATTTTTCCGTTCGCCGGATCGACTTCATTGGCGCCGACGATTTCGAACTCCATTTCCTTGCCATGGAACTTCACTGAAAGTTTCGATCCCACCTGGACCTTCGATGATTTTTTGTGCGGAGCAGCGACGACCGATTCTTTGAGGAGCGCTTCGAGCTCGGCGATACGGGTCTCGTTCTCGTTCTGGTGCCGTTTCGCTTCGGTATATTCAGCGTTCTCGGACAGGTCACCCTGTTCTTTCGCTTCCTTAATGGAATGCGCGATCTCTTGGCGGACGCGTGATTTGCGGTCCTCGAGCTCAGTCTGGAGCTTCTTCAATCCTTCTTCGGTAAAAATTCGTGACATAGGACTTTATTGGATAACAATATTTGTATCTCTGACACACGATGCCACCCATGCTACTATACGCAACCCCCACTGTCAACTCTCGACTTCTAGGCTTTATCAAGGCCTATTTTTTTCTGAAAAGTACCACTCGAGTACCATTTTCGTGATCGGAACCGCATGATAGGTACTATCTTTTGATTGACCTTCAGCGAGGACAATCATCACCAGTTCAGGATTCTCATAGGGCGCAAATGAGACGAACCAGCCGTGAGTCAGATCGCCAGTGCCATATTGGGCCGTCCCGGTCTTCCCAGCGACCGCCACCGGCAAAGTCTGAAGTGACTGAGCCGTCCCCTCGGTGACTGTTTCGCGCATCCCCTCGCGCACGACACGAAGAATATCGGATGAGACCGCAACTGAGCGAGATGCGGTGCCAGTATCCTCACGAACATGCGGTGTATGGAGCGTCCCACCATTCGCAATGGCAGCGATAGAATTTACAATCTGAAGCGGTGTCGCTGTCACGAAACCCTGTCCAATCGATGCGTGATAATCATCGCCGATATACCAACGTTCCCCGATCTTCTTTTCCTTCCACGCCGTATCTGGAAGAAAACCATCCGCCTCGCCCGGAAGATCGATGCCCGTCGGTGAGCCGTAGCCAAAACGCTCTTCATAGCGTTTCATACGATCCATCCCGAGCCCACCGATGCCGCCATAGCCGCCGCCGAGCGTGTAGAAATACACGTCGCTCGAAACCGCGATCGCACGCCGGAGATCCGTGAATCCATGTGCCTTCCAGTCACCGAAGAAGAATTTTCCGACACTGATACCGCCCCGACTTTCGATCACCGTATCAGGAGTGATGATGCGCTCCGCGAGCGCAGCAGCAGCGATAACCGGCTTCAGGGTCGATCCTGGCGGATACTCGCCACCGATGGCACGATTGAACAGTGGTTTTGCCAGATTCTCGATGAGCGAACGGTATTCATCGCTCTCAATACCACCAGAGAATAGATTATTATCATAGCCAGGGTAAGAGAGAAGCGCACGGACGGCTCCAGAGCGTGGATCCAGCGCGATCGCTGCCCCAGACTTCAGGTCATGTGCCATGAACCACTCAGCCATCGTGGTATAAAGTTTTTCCGAGAGCTCCTTGTCGATAGTTAATGTGAGGTCTTGACCGGGCTTCGGAGGGACGAGGCCGAGTTCCTTCTTCACCCGCCCGAGCGAATCAACCTCGACCACCTCGCGACCGTGAATGCCTCGGAGCGTTGATTCGTACGTCTTCTCGACCCCCTGCTTGCCGATGGAATCAGTGAAGAGGTAGTCCGAGTGCTGAGCGAGCTCCTCCTTCTCTATCTTGCCTTCATATCCGATGACGTGCGAGAAGATAGCGCCATTCACGTACTCGCGCCGAGCCGTCTTTTGGATGCCGATGCCGGGCAACGCGTGTGCCTGACTGTAATACCGGATCGATTCCTCCTGAGTCAGGTCCTCTTTGATAAGCACTGCCTCATTCGGACGGAAGGTCCGTGACTCGATCGCTTCGCGCCAAAGCGGCGAGGCGTCCTGGAATAGGCTTTCAGCCGTATCAAGAACCCGGCGGCGCTCGTCTGGATCCTCAGGCAACACCGTCGGGATGACGATACTATCGAGACTCGGTGTATTTTTCACGAGCGGTTCGCCAAAACGATCCGTGATGATGCCTCGTGGCGCCGAGAGCAGAATCGAGCGCAGACTATTATTCCGCGCCAATTCGCTGTAATACTCCCCTTTCCAGATGTTCAGATATGCTAGCCGCGTTCCGAGTACGATGAGCACGACCGTTACCAGGAGAAGAAAGTAGCGAGCTGGCCGACGGTCGAGCGTCCACTCAATCCGAGCCGTTTCGGGCTTGGACAGCGTCAGAACCGCATCATCAATCTCATACGATTGCGAACGGCGCTGTTGTCGTTTGAAAAAATCCATAAGCTAGGTGCGTATGCCACGGAATTCAGACATGAGACTGAACCGGATCCGCTCTTCTCGGATACGGAGAACAGTAAGAACTAGCGGGAGGAGGAGGAATGCAAGGAACGCATTGCCCGCGATCGCCGAAACCGAAATGCTCCCCGGCTGCCATAAGGCGAAGAGGCATGCATATCCAGATGCCGCAAGCGCACTGAAGAGACCAAGGGCGAGACTGCTCTCCACATACCGCTCGATGAGCAGGCGTCGGGAAAGAAAGCTCGTGGCATAGGCGATTCCCACCGCGATGACCGGAAACCATCCTTGTATACCATCGTTTCCCAAAAGAGCATAGAAAAAGATGAGGAGCAGCACCCAGCGAAGCGAGCGAGCAAAGCCCTGGACGAATACGAGTGTAATGGCTGTCACGATGATAAGCGACGGCGCATCAAGACCCGACCAAAGGACATCGAGGAATGAGCGTTGGAGGATAACGATGAGGAGGAGGAGTAGGATTTGTTGGAGCACAATACTCATGGCGTGGGAGTAATGATGACGGAAGCGAATCGAATATCACTTTCGACAGACGCGGTCAAAACGGTCGCCTGCTGGAACAACCGATCGGCCGATGGTCGGACCTGGCCAATCTCTCCGATGTATAGGTCTTTAGGGAGACCATCGCCGAGGCCAGAGGTAATCAGCCGCGCACCTGGCTCCAGTCGTTCTCCGGAAAGCGCCATGTCGAAAACAAGACCAAGTCCATGGTCCCCGCGGATCACTCCCTGGACCGAAGTTCCGGCAATCCGAGCTGCGACCGTACTCTCGGGATGTGACAAGAGACGAACAGTCGAGCTTGTCAGATTGGTAGTAGCAATCCGACCAATGAGTTGACCATCACCGACAACAACCGGGAGACCGGTTCGGACACCTTCGGTACTGCCCCGATTGAGCGTGAGGGAAAATGAAGTTTCGCGGGTATCGCGACTAATCACTTCAGCAGAAAGGCGAGTGACATTTTCCAGCTTCGGCAAACCGAGCTCCTCACGAAGAATCCGATTCTCTTCTTCCTTTTCTGACAAAAGTGCTGCATCCCGAGCGAGACGCTGGTTTTCCCGAACAAGGCGATCGTTCTCCTGTTTCAGATTACTGATGGAGGAAAAGAATTGCACCGCGTCTCTCGTCTCAAACGCAATCCATGAGACGAAACCCTGGAACGGCGCCACAACCGGAGCGATCAAGGAACGAAACGGGGCGAAAAATCCAGCTGGAGCAAACATAACGACAGCCCAAACAAGACCGCCAGCGATCGCCGCTCGGACGATATTTCTCTCGAAGAAAGGGCGTTCCGCATGCATAGAAGGATAGGGCTACTAGCTAAGCGGACGATTCTCAGCGTCCTCAATAAGCACTTCTTTGAGCGTATCCATGTCATCAAGCACGATGCCAGTTCCGCGCACCACGGCTGTGAGCGGATCATCGACACGTTTTACCGGCATACCAGTCTGCGTTGCCAAAAGCTTGTCGAGGCCACGGATGAGACTGCCACCGCCAGAAATTGCGATGCCACGCTGCATGATATCCGAGATGAGCTCTGGTGGCGTCTCTTCGATGAGGGTCTTGATATTGTTCACGATGACACGAATGGAACGCGAGAGCGCTTCACGGACGTGCTCATCAGTAATGAGCACTTCTTTCGGAAGACCCGAGACCAAGTCACGTCCGCGGATCGAATACTGAAGGCGATCTTTGAGCGGGTACGCGCTGCCGATTGCAATCTTCACATCCTCCGCGGTCCGTTCTCCGACGAGCAGGTTGAACTCATCACGGCAATACCGGATGATGTCTTCGTTCATTTCATCCCCCGCGATACGGAGGCTCCGAGAGATGACAACCCCGCCGAGGGAAATGACCGCAACTTCCGTCGTACCCCCACCAATATCGACGACCATGTTGCCAGCAGCATCGATAACTGGAAGACGGCCACCGATTGCCGCCGCCATCGGTTCATCGATAAGAAAGGCTTGGCGTGCGCCAGCATTCATAGCGGCTTCGATCACCGCGCGTTTCTCCACTTCGGTCACGCCGGATGGGATGCCGATAAGCACGCGCGGGCGACGGAGGAATTTGAAGCTCCCTTCGGTTACCTTTGCGATGAAATACCGGAGCATCTGCTGCGTAATCTCGAAATCCGACACGACGCCATCGACCAGTGGCCGAGTCGCGACGATATGCCCGGGCGTTTTGCCGACCATTTTCTTTGCCTCTCGACCGATCGCCAGGATCTGTCCGGTGCGCTGATTGACCGCCACGACCGACGGTTCATTGATGACGATACCGCGACCCCGAACGTAGACGAGTGTGTTCGCTGTGCCGAGATCGATGCCGATATCCTGGGTGAGATTGCCAAAAAAGCGATCGTAGAGACGCTTCCAGAAATGGGTCCACGAAAGAGGCATAGAGAAAAAGCGGGCTAAAGGATTCCCTCATTGTAGCCGAAATCCGAGCTTCCCTCAAGCGACCACTCTTTACGGCGCGAGGCGCTTTACATCGCGCGGATAGAGGATCGCTTCTTTGATGGAAGACAGGCCCAAAAGCTTCTGGACGATACGTTCACTCCCCAGCCCCCAACCGCCATGCGGCGGAGCGCCGTACTTGAAAATCTCGATATAGTCCTTGAACGTCTCCGGATCGAGGCCACGGGCACGCATGATGTCGATCAACTGATCAGGTTCATGGACACGCTCGGCTCCCGAGGCGATCTCCAGGCCGCGGAAGACGAGATCATAGCTCTCGGAGAGCTTCGGATTTTCCTGGTTCGGAAGCGAATAGAATGCACGGACCGCTGTCGGGTACTGGGTGAGGAAAACAAAATCCGAACCGTACTGTTTTTTCACATATTCGCCGATGAGTCGCTCGCCTTCGGAATCGATATCCTCACCGTCCGGAATCTCTTTTCCGTACTCCGATTTCAGAATCGCGAACGCTTCGGCGAGCGGAATACGTGGAATAGGGACATCCGCAGGGACCGCCGCCCCAAAGAGAGCTAATTCCGGTCGACAATGCTCGCCAAGGTGCCGAAAGATGCGATGCATGGTCTTCTCGAGCATGGCCATGACCTCCTCCACGTTCTCGATGAAACCCATCTCGGCGTCAAGACCCGTGTACTCCGTCACATGGCGGGTCGTGTAGCTCGGCTCAGCGCGAAAGACGGAGCCGATCTCAAAAACACGCTCATACGCGCTCATCGCCGCCTGTTTGTAGAACTGCGGACTCTGCGCGAGGTATGCGTCGCGATCAAAATACTTGATCTTAAAAAAGTTCGCACCGCCCTCGGTCGACGCGCCGAGAATCTTCGGCGTTTTTATCTCGAGAAATCCCTCGGAACGCATCGCCTCATCATAGGCATGAAGCATTTCCGAATAGATACGGAAGATAGCAGCGACTTTCTCCTGACGGAGCGCCAGCGTCCGATGATTGAGGAGTGTCTCAAGCTGGAGATTCATCTCCGGCTGGGAAACATCGATCGGTAATTCTTCATGCGGACGACCAACGACCGCGAGGGACGTCACCTCGATCTCTATCCGTTCAGGACTCGTCTCTGCCAATGGCTCACTCCCCTTCTTCATCGGACGTTCCTTCACGATTCCCGTCACACTCACCGCATATTCCGAACGAATGTCTTTCGCTGCTTCGATCACTTCAGCTTTCTCCGGTGTCACGACGAGCTGCACCGTTCCACTCCGGTCGCGCAAGACGAAAAACACGAGTTTGCCATGATCACGACGGACAGAAACCCAGCCCGAGAGAGTGACTGTTTCGTTGATTTTGCCGACGGCTTCGCGGATGAGCGTGCGTTCTGACATATATGAATTCTCCTGATCAATCGAAATTACTGTCCGGCAAAAAATTCTTTCGCGATTTCGGCAAGCTCGCTTGGCGTGACTTTCGTCTTCAAGAACGAGCGCTCCACGGCACCTGACTCTTCAAGCGCCTTGACTTCCTCTTCCTCAAGAGAGGCCGTAAGAAGGAAGATTGGCAAGTCCTTCGTGCTTTCTTCAGCCCGGAGCGCTTCGATGATTGTCTTGCCCGTCATCGACGGGAGAAGGTGGTCTGTAATAACGAGATCAAAATTTCCTGCAAGCGCACGATCGAGACCAATCCGGCCATCGCGCTCAGTCACGACCGCATATCCGAAATCACGTAGCGCCTTGCCGAACATCTCGATAAAGACCGGTTCGTCTTCAATGAGGAGAATGTGTTTCTCTGTCCCTGGCTCAGGAAACGTGTCTACCAATGACACGCTTGGAGCACCTGGGACCTTGGTTGTTTCCGGATCGATATGCTTCGCCTGCGAAGAGAACTGATCGAGATAGCGTCGCACTTCATTCACGACTTCTGACGGTGTAAAATCAGTTTTCGAAATGAAACCATTCGCCCCGGCTGCAAGCGCCTCCTGACGTTCCTGCGGTCCGGAAAGGTTACTAAAAACCACCACTTTAATGTCTGAACTATACTCCTTGTTCGCCCGAAGTTCCTTTAACACTTCCATCCCCGAAATCTCCGGTATGACCATATCGAGCAAAATAAGGTCATATGTCGCCTCACGTGCCTTTTTCAAAGTATCTCGGCCCGTCAAAGCTGGCACCACTTCAAAACCAGAGGCTTCAAACTTTTTGGTATAAATCTCTGAGATAAACGGATCGTCCTCGACAAAGAGTATTTTGGTCATGGCATCAATATTTTTATCTCCTGCAGAGTATCAGTATTGGAGTGACTTTTCAAGCCACTTCCCGATCGACCGGAAGTTCCAAAACAAACCGAGCCCCTTTTCCCTTTCCGGCTGATTCCGCCCGAATCGTCCCGCCATGTGCCTCAGTAAAGCTCTTGCCCACATACAGCCCGAGTCCGGTAGACGAGACATTCACCTGAGCAGCATCCTTGCCGCGCTCGAATTTCTTGAAGAGATGGGGCAGGTCTTCCGGATCGATGCCGACGCCAGTATCGGAAACGGTCACGACGACTTTATTCCCCTGCTGTTCTGCTACGATGAGCACCTCGCCCCGCTCAGTATATTTGATTGAGTTATCGATCATATTGGCGATCACTTCACGAATCTTCGCGCCATCGAGCGAGAGCATCGGGAGCGGGGTCTTCGGAAGCGTGATACCAAGCCGGATCCCCTTCTCATGGGCCGCAAGGATGAAGAGCTCATGGAGCTCTGTCAGGATATCTTCGAGCCTGGTCGGAGCAAACTGGTACTGGATTCGACCCGCCTCGATACGCGAGATGTTGAGCAGGTTTTCAACCAAATTCACAAGTCGCGCATTGGCAAGATAGACCTTGTTGAGTGTATCCGCGACAGATGGTTCGAGCCGCCCGTAGGCGCCCTCGAGAAGGAGAGAAACGAAACCCTTGATCGCCGTCAGTGGAGTGCGGAGCTGATGCGACGCAATCGAGATGAACTCGCTCTTTGCAGTATCCAACCGATGCAACTCCGTATTGGCAACGGCCAGTCGATCACTGATCTCCTGCAGCTCCTCTTTGCGCAAAATTTCCTCTTTCACTGAGCGAATCAGCCCCCAACCGAACAGCGTCGTTAGAACAAGGGTAATGGCAGTCAAAATACGATTTGTATTGTTATGAATGAAAAAGAATTGCGATCCGATCAGAAGGGCTAGTGATATAACGAGAGCCTGTGCCCCAATCAACTTTATGTTGAATGCCCGATACCGGACGATTAGGAAAACGAGTAGAACAATGAATACTGGCATGCCAAAAAGCCCATACTGGGCAACAACCCAATCCTCAGTAAAGCTTCCTACAATATTCCCCCACGAAAAAGCCAACAATAACGAGAGCAGCCCCATTGTGAAAAAGAAGATCCTTTTTCTATCATTTCTCCCCTGGGTAGCCCGGTAGGCCTTCACGCACAGCATCGCAATCCAGACCGTCAAGAACACTTCCAGCGCGTAACTGTAGTACAGGGCGACTAAGCCCTCGGTTGCGTCACACGTCGCTAGTCTCGCCCCCACGAGATTATATCGTGTTGGAATCAGGAGAATGAACGGGATGATCAAAAAAGCGGAGACTATTTTTGTCCACGACGAAATACTCTTCTGTCCGAGAAAGAAATACGTGAAGTACAGACTGAAAAGGAAGATGAATGGCTCCAATAAAACCTGCATTGACCACAAAAACAGAACGAGATCAGGCCTATTGCTGGCCCAAATCACCAGATCAAGTGTGGTATACAAAGAAAAGAGCAGGAGGAGGGTTAGGAGATTCT
>CAZCTF010000009.1:0-27245 GCA_964501755.1 uncultured Bdellovibrionales bacterium | reverse complement strand
AGTCGGGTGGGTCGAGAGTGGGCAGGCCGGTGGGATCAATTTCGGTGCCTGGACCAACACCGATAGTGATGTCTTCATCACAACCAGCGACAGCCAAGACGCGAGCACGATCAGCCTGAGCCAGACGCTCTTCATCATCTGCTCCCCCGCCACAGCTAAGGAGGAACGCTAGCAGCAGGACAGCACCTGCTGTTCGAACGAATGCTTTCACGATTCTCTCCTTCACTTCAGTTGGCGTAGCAGGCGAGGGGGCAGGCAGACACATCCGTGATTCCAGAGTATGCCTTCTTGCCATTTTCTGAACCCAAGATGAACCACTGAGTGGCGTCTTGGCAGAGGCTCGTCCGTGGATACCATCCCATGTAGATATTTGTTGGACTCTTGATCTTGCATGGCTTGTCGAGGGCGGTTTCGCACGTTGGCCGAAGCCAACCGGTTACTGGGTAGTTCGTGCCAAAGTGGCCTACCGAGTACTGTCCAGCAGCATTTCTAGAAAGCGAGGTGCAGAAATTGACATCGTTATTGATTCCATCCTTGCTGTTGTAGAAGTTCTGCTGGGCAAAACAGACATTGTTTTCACCCACCGAACGAATGACGGCAACATGGCCATGTCCCCCTCCATTAGAAACCACCACATCCCCAACTTGAGGCCGCACCGTAGATTGGCCACCTGAGTGGTACGCCAGGCCGAGTTTCTTTGCGCTAGTGATGTAATTCTTCGCGTCACCAACTGCTGGCAGGGTAATCTTGAAGAACTCTTGGTAATAACGCTTGACGAACTCGACACACTGGTAGAGACCATCCTCTAGCCTTCCGGAGTTTGAGTAGATGGTGACTCCGTTATATTCACCCAACACAGCGCCGTAAGGTTCTTCGGCAGAGAAGGTGTTGCTGGCAAACATGCAGCCAGCCGCGATAACGACAACAGAGGTCTTGTACGACATGATTGAGAGCTCCTAAATTGTCAAAGTGCGGAACGGGCTGATGCCCACCTACGAACTCCAAAAGTGATTAGAATCCGTATAGTGAGCAAAAACCAAAAGAATGGCTAGTGGACTAGCCTGAATGACTCTACCGCTTTTTCGTAAACGCTTAGCGCATCATTTTGAACCTGATTAGCCTGAGGATCATAACTGTATGTCAAAAGAAACATGTGCTCGCCCCTCTTTAGAAAAGTGGTTACAACTTTTACACCAACTGGGTGATCTGTATTAACTCTCTCAATCTTATATGCCGTCTCTCCACTAATCTCAACGAAGCTCTTCTTTTCATCTCCCTCTACATGCCCATATTTAAACTGGTCATAAGTGATATTCGGATCAACCTTAAAAACCATTAGATTGATCTCCTCAATATCAGACGGTCTATTACCTAAATTAAAACCATAGGCATCTTGGTAATTCGAAAACAAAGTATCCCCCCCTATTAAATCTACATCTTCTTTTGGACCGCGTTGGGAAAAACTTTTTTCTGAAAAGCGAGTATCGACGTACCATTTTTTTGGATATTGTATTGAATATCCATACCTCTCGTTTCGATAAGTTTTCCAGTCAGATGTATCGATTGGATTTTCCGGTTCAGTCTGGACTGGAGTCACAACAACGGGGTCAGTCACTACTGGCTGATTTACAGACACCTGGCGCTTTTGCATCACCCAAAACGCGCTACCGATGACGAAGAGGGTGATGAGAGCGACGGCAAGGAAGAGGGGTTTCTGGTTCATAAAGTTTGACGATTGAATATATCCCCGGCGGGAAATCTTGTAAATATTGACGAGATAATTGAAGTATAGCGTAGTTCTAAAATACCAAAAAACCCTTCATCAAAAGGGTTTTAGATTAAGAAAATCGGTTTCTGGGACTTAGTTCTTGCGGCGACGAATGAGTGCGCCTGCGGTCTTCAAACAGATGATGATATCGAGCCAGAGGGACCAATTTTCAATATAGAAGACATCGAGCCGATACTCGTCTTCGAAGTCGAGATCCGAGCGGCCTGAGATCTGAGCCATACCGGTGACGCCAGGCTTGATAGTAAGCAACCGACGATGGTACTCGCTGTACTTCTCCACCTCGCGCTTCTGATGCGGCCGCGGACCCACCAGGCTCATCTCGCCGCGGACGACATTGAAGAATTGCGGGAGCTCGTCGAGCGAATAGCGCTCAATAAAGGCACCAATTCGAGTCTTCCGCGGGTCATCTTTGATCTTGTAGAGCGGTCCCTGACGCACGCTCCGCTCTGCGATAAGCTGCTTCTCATATTCGAGGGCGGCTTCGAAGTTAGGGTTCGATTTATTAATACACCATTTCCACTGCATGTAGCGGAACTTGAAAACTGGAATCTTCTCCCCATTCTCGCCGATGCGTTCGTTGGTGTAGATAATCGGCCCGTCGGGATCCTCGTATTTGATGAGGAGGGCGATAGTGAGCATGACTGGCGAAAAGAGAAGCGTCAGGATCGAGCCACCAATGATATCAAAGATACACTTCAACACTTTCCCCCAGCCATCAAGCGGCGTGTGTTGGAACTCGATAATCGGTTCGCCATTGAAAATAGCCATGGTAAAACGCGACGTCTCGCGGGTCGTTGGCAAATACTTCAGAGTAATGTTATTGATCTGACAGTAATCGAGGAGCTTTTCCTGCTCGTCATCGGTCAGCGACGGATCACAGACCATGATCTCATCGATACCATGAGCTTCGCGGATGTCCTTGATCGCATGGAGTGAGATCGCCTCAACCTGCCCGACCGTCACATAGCCGAGATCGGGCCGAGCGATGAACAGTGCCTTCAACTGTTCAATCTTGCCATTCGTTCCCACGAGGAGAATGCGATGGACACCAACGCCCTTCTTCACGAGGTAGTGCTTCTGGATGCGCTGAATGATGTAACGAGCGAACGTCACATAGAAGACCATAAATGACCACGCCGCGAGAATGATGAAACGGGAAGAGAACCATTCCCGCTTGAGAAAGATTGTGACAATAACGAGAACGAGGACGAGCGACGTCGCACGGAAGACTTTGAAGGCCTCAGACAACGGACTACGAGTCGCACGCATGGTATACAGCCCCTCAATCGCATACACGACGAGAAAGAGCGGGGCGATAATGAGCACGACTTGGAGGAAGTCGACAAAATCGACACTGTAGAGCTTTGGACGAAGCGCTAGAATCTGCGGGACATCGCGGACCGCATACGCCGAAAGCGCCGCGAGGACGATCATGAGAAAGTCAACCGGGAGTTGGATGGCGCTGAAGTAGATTTCTGAACGCTTCATGCCGGTAATGTATTGCGGGTGGATTAGGTCCGTCCGTCACACGAGATCGAGACGACTCTCCTTTACAAAACAGATCGATAAGCCGGATTCTGTCCCCGCACCTTTTAGTCTTCAAGAATTCTCTTCTTGAGTTCCGAAAAACCTTTACCATGGTGCTTGAGCCTCGTTTCTCGATTTCTCGCCAAACCGGGGGATGAGTACGCTTCGTAGTATACCAACTCCCAAGGGATAGTGGATTTCGTAGCCAAAGATTCTCCGCTATTATGCTGAAGAATTCTCTGTCGAAGGTCTTTAGTACAACCAATATAAAACTTGTCTTTCTTCTTACTTTTCAGCACATACAAATAATACATAGGCTCTCTATAAAGACTAAAAGGTGCGGGGGACTACCATTTCTCTTGTTCTATCGTCGCCGATAGAATCTTTGCGGTTCTTCCCGCACCTTTTTTGGAAATGAGTATGATGTAATCACTGGCATGAAAGAGCCACAATTTTTCACTCACTTAACACATCTGGTTTTCCAAAAAAGGTGCGGGACGCGACCTTGCATCGAGATAAGGATTTAGCCGTTTCACCCCTGCCTTTCGACAGGATTATTCCACAAGGGAACCCTCGGCCTTTCGGCTCTGGCGTCACTGCTCGCACCTCTCTGATCGCTCAGGACGGGCGTTACCCGCTACCTGCTACACCACACCAATCGAAAATATGAGCCATGCTCATAGAAGAAAATACTCCAAATCCAGAAAACCAAGACGGTAAGTAGTTTGATTCTCGATTGGTGCGGTGTCGATGTCCGGACTTTCCTCGCCCGCCCCATTTTACCGGGGCGAGCGCGGTAGTCTGATCTGTTTTGTGAAGGAGCATCGTACCTAATATATTGAAGCATAAATACTATGCTTTGTCAATATATTTTAGACAGAAAAAAGAGGCTGCGCCAAGCCCTATTTTTCTACATTTTGAGCCGAAATCCGAGGCGCTCTTGTGCTACCTCGACGATTCTCCCGAACGCCTCATCCATCTCCTCGCCAGAAAGCGTCCGATCTGCGGATCCAAACGAGAGGTGGAGCGCAAAACTCTTCTCGGTCTCCGTTTCAAAGACATCAAAGAGTTCGTAGGAAGCGAGCAATGGCTTCCCTGCTTCGGCAAGGACAATCTCAATATCATTGAACGACACCGTCTTCGGACCGATGAGCGAGATATCGCGATGCGCCAAGGGGAAACGTGAGAAATCCCGATAGATCGTTTCTTCTTTGGCATGGTTTGAGAGGACTGGAACAGAAAGCTCCGCAAAATAGGCCTTTGTACCACTCCCGAGGCGTCGCGACAACTCAGAATTGATTTCCCCGGCGAACCCAAGTGAGGACCCGTCATTCGTAGTTGTCAGGTGAGCTACCCGACCTGGACGAAACGTCGGAAATGAACCGGCGGCCATCTCGTTCCATACGACGTTCGTCCGAACGGATCCAAACAGCGCATCGAGGCGTGCCTTGAAGCGAAGGAATACCGCCGTATCAGAGTCTTCGGCAGGGCCGAACATGACGAGCCCAACTTTCTTTTCTTCGTATGGGCCGGTCTTCTCGTTACGATGGACGCTCCCAAATTCGAAGAGGCTGAAATGCGTGAAATACTTGGCATTGGTTGCAAGTGCTCGATAGAGACCCGGGAAAAGACTCGAGCGGAGGTAGGCCTGATCCGGATTCATCGGATTCGCGATGGTGAGATGTTCCGCTTTTGGAAGATCAACTTGAGACAGACTTTTTTCGCCGTAGAAAGAATAGGTCATCACTTCATCAAAACCCATCGCAGCGAGTGTCGTTTTCAGCGTCCGCTCGAATGCCTTTTCGCTATCACGGATAGGCGGCACCGCGGGAAGCGAAAACGGCTTTGGAATGATATGATGATACCCTGAAAGACGACCAATCTCTTCAATAAGATCCTCCGGCTCACAGAGATCCGGTCGGCGGGCTGGTACGATCACTTTGAGAGCGGGACGATTGGGAACCTTTTTCACCGAAAGCCCGAGCCAGGAGCAATACTGGACCGCCTGAAAAAGCGGGATCTTCGTTCCGAGCAGATTCTCCAGTTTTGTTTGTTCGAGAATAATCACGACTGGCTTTCCAGCCTTGGCAGCCACATCTCTGACAGCAATCCCCTGCCCAATGCCCCAGGCCTCAGCGTAACGTGCGAGGAGCGTAGCCACCTCTCCGGGTCGATCAGTATCGATACCGCGCTCATAGCGGTAGGCTGCGTCTGTCAGCATCCGGTAGCGCTTTTCTGTCCGGCGGACGCTTTTGGCGTCGAAACTTGCGATCTCGAACACAACGCGTTTTGTCTTGTCTGTGATACCAGAATGCTTGCCACCCATCACGCCGGCGAGCGCCAACGGCTTCTTGGTATCAGCAATGACGATATCGTCCTTAGAAAGGGTGATCGTCGATCCATCAAGGAGCACGAGCCGTTCGCGTGCTTTGGCGAGACGGACGACGATACCGCCAGCCGGAATTGCATCCGCATCAAAGGCATGCACCGGCTGTCCAGTCTCAAGCATGAGGTAGTTCGTAAGATCGACAAAAGCATTCATCGGTCGGAGTCCAGAAATAACAAGCCGTGTCTGGACCGTGATTGGACTCGACTTCATGACAGCATGATCGAGGAGGAGGGCCATATAGCGCCGCGAGCGATCCGTCTTGATCGAGACTTTGGGTACTTTTGTACTCTTGCGGAGGCGCACTGGTTTCTTCACAGAGGTCAGGAACGGCACAACACCACCCTCGAGCGCAGCAATCTCACGCGCCAATCCCTGGTACGAGAGCGCATCGCAACTTCGGTCGGGCAGTATCTTTACATCGAGCACCATGTCCTCGAGTCCGGCATAGTGGACGAAGTCCTTGCCAACAGGGGCATATTCTGGGAGCACGAGAATACCGGTGTGATCCGGCCCGAGTCCAAGCTCTTTGGATGAACAGATCATGCCTGATGACTTCACGCCACGAAGCTCGGCCTCCTTGATCTCGATCCCGCCCGGGAGATGCGCGCCCGGGAGTGCAACGGCGACTTTCTGTCCCACGGCGAGATTTGGCGCACCACAGACGATTGTTCGCGTATCTTTCTTGCCGGTCGTTACGGTCGCGACCCGGAGCCGATCGGCGCCAGGATGCTTTTCGACCGTCATTACTTTTCCGATGACAATTGAAGAAAGCCCGTGCTCATACGGAGTGACGGACTCCACCTCGAACGAATGTGCCATAAGCATCTCCGCCAGGCGTTCGGGCGATTTTTTCGTGCCGGAGAGCTCTTTGAGCCAATGGTAGCTGAAAATCATAGGATTACCAGAAACTATAATATTGTTTGCAGAGGTTGATATCTTTATTGACTACCTCTTCCGCGTATTTACCATCTCCCTTTTTGTAGGTAACAAAAACATTTGCACCTCCTCTTACTGCGTCATTTTGGATAAGAAGATAGCACTCCGCTATTCTTTGAACAAACAAGTAATAACATGCACCACCTATAAGGAGAATGAGGATGAGAAAGAGTAAGATTCTGTTAACCAGTTCCAAGGAAACCATTTTAAAAATCATAATCTAGAATTGTCGGATAAATCGGAGGTCACCGGACATGAGGAGCCGGATATCGGAAATCTTGTATTTCATCATGGCGAGACGAGTCAGCCCGAAGCCCCAGGCAAATCCCTGGTACTGACCACGCTTGTAGCCAGCTGCTTCGAGGACATGTTGATGCACCATACCAGCGCCGCCAATCTCGAGCCAGCCCGTACCCTTACAGACTGGGCAACCTCGACCATCACACAATTGGCAGCTGATATCGAATTCAAAGGACGGCTCAGTGAACGGAAAGAAGCTCGGACGGAGCCGAACGCTCGTCGCTTTTCTGAAAAATGCTGTGAAAAATGTCTCTGCGACCGACTTGAAATTCGCCACCGATACATCACTGCCTACCACAAGGCACTCAAACTGATGAAAGGTATGCTCATGTGAAGCGTCGGTCGCTTCGTTCCGGAAAATACGGCCTGGGATGATGATCTGAAACGGTGGCTTGTGCCGCTCCATATAACGAACCTGGACAGACGAGGTATGGGTACGTGGGAGATATTTCTTCTTCCCCCAGGTTTCTCCGAGCCAGAACGCGTCCTGCATATCACGAGCGGGATGGTCGGGTGGAAAGTTGAGCGCATCAAAGTTATACCACTCGCTCTCGATTTCTGGACCATCGGCCACCGCGAAGCCCATCGAGACGAAGATATCCTCGATCTCGTGTTCGATACGGGTGATGGGGTGCAGGTGTCCTGCCCCGGTCCCCGTCCCTGGGAGTGTCACGTCGATCGCATCGGAGACGGACTGACTTACTGCCGATGCGATGCGCGACTGGGCGGCTTCAGCCGATTGGATAAGCTCCTGCTTGATCGCGTTTCCCGTCGAACCCGCGACCTTCCGCTCTTCGGGCGAGAGTTCTTTCACACCCCGGAGGAGCGTGTTGAACTCGCTCTTCCGGCCGAGATAGGTGTTTTCCCAGGCACGAAGACTGCTATCGTCGGTGGCTTGGGCGAGCGCGGCGAGCGCCTCCTCTTTGATGGCTTTCAGTCGATCGAGTGTCATGTGATCATTTTTATCCCGTTACAAGCAAATCGTTCTTATACACATCTGTCGGAATCCAACGGAACTTTTTTCTTACACTGCTATTCTACAACATCTCTTTAAGGCTTGTAACGGGACGAGTCCAATTCCTGCCGTCCCGGTCAAAACTAGTCATTAAAAACAATCCTTGCAAACTTCTTTCCAGCTCTCATAACTTTTCCGTCATGCTGCTCCTTATTGAGAATCAACTCACCAACAAACACTTTTTCACCCTCTATATCAACGCCACCCTGTTCAATTTTTCGCCGAGCATCACCCCTGCTTTCAGCCAAACCTGCAGACACCATAAAATCAAGTACATTTTCATGCGCTTCATATGCCTCGACCCATTTTGGTGTTTTCTTTTCCGAAAAAGCCCTATTAAAATCTTCACCTGCCTTTTCCGATTCTTCCTTTCCATGGTACAAAGCGACAATCTGTTGAGCTAAATAAAACTTTGCATCACGAGGATTTTCTCCTAATTTCATTTTCATCTCCCAGTTTCGTACCTCTTTAATTGGCACGCGCGTACAGTGCATAAAGTAGTCCATGATGAGCTCGTCTGGGATACTCATGGTCTTGCCGAACATGTCATTCGGCGTATCGAGGAGATTGATGGTGTTGCCCCAGCTCGAACTCATCTTGCGACCGTCCGTCCCGAGGATCAGATTGGTCATGAGGATATCCTGCGGGGCCTGGTCGTATTTTGGCTGGAGCGTCCGGCCGGCGAGGAGGTTAAATCGCTGATCGGTCCCGCCGAGTTCAACATCAGACTTTACCGCGACACTGTCATAGCCCTGCATCAGGGGGTAGAGGAGCTCACGAAGTGAAACTCGTTTTCCAGCATCGAGTCGTTTCTTCACATTTTCCCGCGAGATAAACTCGGCCAGCGAGAACGCATCTGCCTGCTCCCCGATTTCCCGATACGTTAATTTCCCCAGCCACTCGGAGTTGTGCCGGACCTCAACCTTTGAGATATCGAGGATCTTGGCTGCCTGATCAACATAGGACTTTAGATTTTCTACGATCGTCTCAGTTGAAAGCATCGGACGCTCAGCCTCCTTGTCCGACGTGTCACCGATGATACCAGTGAAGTCGCCAACGATAAAAACAATGTCATGTCCGAGCTCTTGGAAATCACGAAGCTTCAGGAGCGGCACCGAGCGCCCCAGATGAAGGTTCGGGCTGGTCGGATCGATGCCGAGTTTCACGCGAAGCTTCTCACCGGCAAGCAATCGCTTCTTCAAATGCTCGCGATCAATTACTTCGGCAACGCCACGAGTGAGCAGCTCTTCAATTTTCTGTTCTCGATTTTCCATAGGTTTATTCTACCACCCGGATTCACTATATGAGATATCGTGTTTGATATTTCCGAGTACGGTTTTGATGTAGGGAATAGTGTTTTCAGGCAGGTCATCAATAGGAAACCATGAGAGATCATCGCACTTCTCCGGTTCCTGATTTCGCACCTCACCGTCCCACTGGCTAACTGGGAAAAATGCATCGACTCGCTCTGATCCGTCTTCACCTTTCCGGTGCAGTATATGCGGAGCGACAAGTCCTTTCGCATCTATACGGATTCCGATCTCTTCCAAGATCTCCCTGTACAGAGCAGCCGTAAAACTCTCTCCCGGTTCGACATGTCCCGCTGGCAGTGAGTACTGTCCGTCACAGTACCCTGTATTGAAGCGGCGAGCGAGCAGGACTTTCCCCTCCCGGATAAGTACGAGATAGGAAGCGAGGACATTGGTCGGGAGATGTTTCCCCATACTTTATAGCCCGAGTTTGCGTTTCGCGAGACGATACTGGTCGTCCGACATCTGGCCCGCTTTCTTCATCGCATCGAGCTGCGCGAGGATCTCTCCTTTGTGCTTCTCGATATTTTTCGGCGTGAGCGACTTCTGCAGCACCTTCTGTCGCTCTTCCGGCGACATCTTCAGGACGCGCTTCATCGCGAAGCGTTGGAACATGTTCATATCCTTGGCGCCTGGGAGTGCATTGAATTCAGCTTCGAGCTTGGCCGCTTCATCATCCGGGGCGCCACCCTGCTGAGCGTCATTTTTCTTGAAAGGATTCCACTTCATAAAATATCAGTTGTTAGTACTTAGAGTTTTAGTGACTAGCGTGAGTTCCTCTCTTGGTAGTCTCTTTCTAAAAAATAGAAACTATACACTAGTTACTGTTTTTGGATACTTCATCTTGAAACGAGAAACGAGGAGGGCTGAAGCCACGAAGATTGATGAGTAGGTACCGAATCCGACGCCGACCAACAGCGCAACCGCGAACCAACGGACGCTTTCCCCGCCCCAGACCGCGACGGCAATGAGAACAATGATGACGGTGAGCGAGGTATTCACTGAACGGACGAGCGTCTCATTGAGCGAGCGATTCACGATCACCTCAAAGTCCGTCCCGGTCCGAGCACGAAGGAGGTTTTCGCGGACCCGGTCATAAACGACGATGGTGTCGTTCACTGAGTAGCCGAGGATGGTGAGGAGCGCCGCAATGAATGGCACGCCGACCTCTATGCCGTAGAAATGCCCGAGGACACTAAACACACCGATCGTGATGATGATGTCATGCGCGAGCGCGATAATGGCCCCCGCCCCGTATTCCCAGCTCGTCACGGGATACGCGACCCGTCGGAACGCCCAGGCGATATAGAGCGCAATACCGAGGAGAGCGAGGAGAGTGCCAGTGAAGGCTTGTCGGGTCATCTGACCAGAAACAGAAGCACCAACAAAGTCAACTCGAAGCTGTTCGATTTTCGGATCAATAGTTTTGAGAGCGGCCAAAACTTTACTATTTGCTGTTTCGTCTGAAGCGAGGTATCGGAGTAACATCCCTCGTTCGGCGGTCGGCTGGACAGTCAGGCTCTGAAGTTCGACACTGCCGAGTTTCTCACGGACCGTATCCGCCGTTGGCACAGCTGACTCAGCGAAACGTACCTCCATGAGGGTGCCGCCCTTAAAGTCGATCCCGAGCCGGAGCCCCCAAATAATGATGCAGGCGATCGCCACCCCGGTCGCAAGGATGGAGAAGGCATAGGCGTATTTTCTTTTTTGGATGATATTGAGCTGCATAGTCTTTATTCTTTCGATGTATCGAGTTTCTTCGGCGTCACGAGGATCCACGGGTGCCGCTCCATCCAGTCAGCGAAGAGGAAATTCACCATGATACGGACAAGGACAACGGCCGTGAAGAGCGAGAGGAGCACGCCGAGGGCGAGGATAAGCGCGAAGCCCTTCACGAAGCCCGTCCCCATCCCGATGAGGATAACGGTCGTGATGATAGTTGAGAGGTGTCCATCGCGAATTGATGGCCACGCACGGCGAAAGCCCTCATGCAGTGCCTTGCGCATCGACTTACCAAATGACAGTTCCTCGCGGGTCCGCTCGAAAATGAGGACGTTGGCATCGACCGCGATACCGATTGAGAGAACAAAGCCAGCGATACCAGAAAGCGTGAGAGTGATCGGAAACGGCGTAAAGATGGAAAGCTTAAAGAGTGCGAGGAGCATCGCCGAGTACAAGAGGAGCGCCAGGACAGCAATGAATCCGAGGAAACGATAGAAGAGGAACATGAAGATAGAAACGGCTGCTAGTCCATACACGCCTGCCCGAACACTGTCATGTAAAGCTGATTTCCCAATTGATGCATCAATAGAAAATTGGCGATCTTCCTTTAACGGCACTGGCAAGGCCCCTTCATTGAAGCGCTTCACGAGCGCTCTTGCTTCTGCCAGGGTGTACTGTCCCGTCAACTCTGCCCGCCCATCTCTAATTTCACTTTGGACTTCTGGATCTGTAACGACCTCACCATCAATAAATATCGCAACCTTTTTCCCAATATTTCGTGATGTAATATCTGCAAAAATTTTTGCTCCCTCATCATCAAATTGAAGAGATATCTTGGGCGACCCTATCCCCTGACTCTGGTAATCAACATAGACATCTTTCAAGTTCTTGCCCGAAAGCCCAGTCGACTTATACATGAGATTCGGGAACTGCTCGATCGAATATTTAGGGAACAGAATATGCGCAATCTTCACTTCACGCTCTTCCCCTTCTCCACGTTCATCGATCTTCTTCAGAATATGCCAACCGAAACTCGTCTCGACAAGCGATGGCCAAACGGCACCCTTTTTGAAGTTTGGATCAAACGTTACCGCATCGAACTCCGGCACATAGTAGCCCTGTTTGGCGAAATCGTATTCCCCACCCTTGTCCTTTGATCCCGGGTCCTGACTCCACGTCTTGGCAAGTTCAGCAAAATCTAATCCCGACAAGGCGTTCTCCAAAATCTTGCCCGCAGCCTCTTCGGACTGGGCATTGGCGGTAGTGATCTGTTCTTCTGCTTCAGGGCCAGCCAGTTCACGGAATTCGAGAAACGGCGTCTCACGAATCATCGATTTGGCTTCCTCGATGTCTTTCACACCCGGAAGTTCGACGATGATGCGGCTCTCCGGCCCAGAACGCGACAGCTGCACGACCGGCTCACCAACGCCGAACGCGTTCACACGCCGCTCAATCACATCGACTGCAGCCTGCAATGCGTCATCGCGCTTGGCGGCATCAACTTCGGATGTATCCGCCGCGTATTCGAGGTGTATGCCACCCTGCAGATCAAGGCCAAGATTCACCTGAGCCTGAGAGAAGAAGCGCTCAACGGACGGAGCAAAAGCAACCAGTTTCGGATAAGCAATCAAACCCGAAAGAAGAGCGAGGAGAACCACTCCCGCGAACTGCCAGCGGATCTTCTGTATAGCATTCATATGTTCCCCAGTATATCGGAAGAAAATGGCCTAGGCAAGCCACCGTATCTTTCTATGGATACTGTATGACCAAGGCTCTTTTCGGCTCATTTGAGCTCCAAAAAATCACTTTCCGAGACGCTCCTCGAGCCGCTTCAGTCGGCGTTTCGCTTCGCGATCGAGCCGCTTCGCATAGGTAGCATAGTCAGGAATCGATTCGAGCTTGCCGTCGGCGAGAAGATAGGACTGGTCGAGCGTGAGATGAGACAAGAAAGCGCGATCATGCGTGACAAGCAATACCGTCCCAGGATACGCCGCGAGTGCTTCCTCGAGCGCTTCGATGGCTTCGAGATCCAGATGATTGGTCGGCTCATCGAGAATGAGGATATTTGCTTTCGCGTGGACGAGCGAGGCGATGACGAGCCGGACCCGTTCGCCAGGACTCAGTCGGCCGATCTTCACGGTCGCTTCATCTGGAACGAAACCAAAGCGTGACAAGAGGAGGAGCACGTCGCTTCGCTCGTACAGACGGAAACGCTTGGCGAAATACGTGATCGCCGTTTCTTCAAGGGGAAGATTTTCACCCTCCTGCATGAGATCACCGAACACCGCGCCCTTGCCGACACGAACCGTACCAGAGAGCGGTGGTACGAGACCCATAATCGTCTTGATGAGGGTCGACTTACCGGAACCATTGGCTCCGAGAAGCGCGGTGCGTGAGCGAAACGGAAGCCGGAGCGTGATGGCCGACGCGACAGGGTGCTTTTTGTCATAGCCAATTTTCGCCCGGGTGACCGTGATGGCGGGCGGGGCAGTCTTGGCGCCCGGCACCAGCTCAAACTCGAGTGGCGGCCGTTCGAATGGCTTTTCATGCTCATTCAGTCGCTCGAGTCGTCCCTCGAGTGCCTTGGCGGAACCGGTAAATTTCTTAATCGCCCGTTCTTTCTTGAAATTCGACGCCATCTTATCGCGGTCCGGGCCACGTTTTTTCTTGGTCTCATCGGCCCAATGGATTTTCTCCGCCGCCGAGGTCACGACCCGATCACGTTCACGCTGTTCTGCATTATAGAGTTCCTTGGCTCGGCGAAACGCATGTGCCTTGGTCTCGGCATAAACTGACCAGTTTCCGTTATAAAGCATCACGCCGTGCTTCATTGGATCGATAGCCAGCACTCGTTCGACGACATGGTCGAGGAAAGTCCGGTCATGTGACGCGACGAGAATAGTCGCCCCGGAGCGAACGAGGTATGCCTCAAGCCAGAGCAATGCAACCAAATCGAGGTTATTCGTCGGTTCATCGAGAAGAAGGAGATCGACACCAGAAAGAAGGACTGCTGCGAGGGCCAATTTCCGTTTCTCACCGCCGGAAAAAGTGTTGAGCGGACGATTGAGATCGATACGATCGAGCGCGAGACCATCAAGAATGCCACGCGCCCGATCGAGGAACACATAGCCCCCGAGCCGCTCGAAACGATCGGCTAGTCCTTCATATTCGACGAGCTTGTCGGGCTGATCGAGGCACGGCTCAAGTGCCTTCATTTCTTTTTCGAGCACACCAATACCGGTCGCGTTCCGGAGAAACTGGAGTGCTGACTCACGCCCATCCGCTACCGTCTCCTGTGGCAGGTAACCGACCAGCCGGCCCTTGGCGATGGTGACTATCCCCTTGTCGGTTGGCTCCAGCCCGGCGATGATTTTCAAAAGCGTCGATTTTCCCGTCCCGTTCTCCCCGACGAGCGCCATCCGCTGCCCAGCACCCAGGTTAAAAGACGCCTCGTGAAGGAGGCGACGGGTTCCGAAACTCTTTCTGATGCGTTTGACGGAGAGCATAAGCGAATGGCTACGATAGCAGACTTTCGCCATCTGGGGAAGCCTAGCCTCCGTACTTCTTAAGGTATTCTTCGGTCCCACGCAGCACGCGTTTAGCATTCTCGAACGTCACCTTTTCGACCGCCCGATCGAATGGGAGCCAGATGGATCCGATGTGTTCATGAGAAATCGCTGCTTCGGCCGTCGGCAGCGCCTGGGCCGGATAAAAATGCACCACTTTGAAAATCCAGGTTCCCCGTCCTTCGCGCACCCGGCGCTCATACTCATTGCCACGTGCTTCATAGAAATAGCGGATGCTCACGCGTTCCGGATAGACCTGAATGTCTCGGATACCGGTCTCCTCCTCGGTCTCACGACGGAGCGTGTCTTCCTCAGTCTCACCAGTCTCCATGTGACCCTTGGGAAAATCAAAATGTCCGCTCGGATACTGGAGGATAAGGTACTCCCGCGCGCCATCCGGTGCCATCCGAAAGAGCACACTCCCGACCGAGACTTCCCAAACCACCGGGCAGCCAAAAAACCCGAGTGTCTGGCACAAAAATTTGTTTACCGGAAAGCGCATATACCCTCAGATTACAGGGAAAGTGACACATTGACAAAGCAGGGAGAAAACGGTTCACTGATGCTTCGTGCTCACCTGAATCATGCAAAGCGCGATGCCGTATAATGAATCTATGGCGACTCTCTTCGCAATCCTTCGCTGGCTGGCCCGGCAGACCACCTGGCTCATCCTCATCCTCTCACTCGGACTCATCGTCGGAGGGTTTTCAATTTATTACTTCGACGCTTCCGAAACCCTGAACCTCGACAAACATCCGCTTGCAGAAACCACGATGATCTATGACCGGACCGGAAAACAGATCCTCTATCAAGTCCACGGCGAGGAAAATCGACGCGTCGTCGAACACGATGATATCCCCGAGTCAGTTCGACTCGCAACGGTCGCCGCGGAAGATGCTCATTTTTTCACGCATCCCGGCATCGATCTCATCGCGATTCTCCGTGCCGCGATCGTGAATGTCCGGAATCAGGGTATCTCCCAAGGCGCCTCAACCATCACCCAGCAGCTCGCCCGCGCCCTCTTCCTCACTCGGGAAAAAACCTGGGTCCGCAAAGCACGCGAGGTAATCCTCGCCATCAAGATTGAGAAGTCTCTCTCAAAAGAAGAAATTCTCGATCTCTATCTCAACACCGTCCCCTACGGCTCGAATGCTTATGGCGTCGAAGCAGCTTCCCAGACCTTTTTCGGCAAACCATCAATTGAACTCACGCTCGATGAAGCAGCACTCATCGCCGCGCTCCCCAATGCGCCAACGCTCTACTCACCGTACGGCAAGAATCAGAAAGCGCTCGTCGCACGGAAAGAACTCATTCTCCGAAAAATGCATGAGCTCGGCTCCATCAAAAGCGATGAGCTCGAGACCGCGCTCGCGACGAAAACGCTCGACAAGATCACACCGCTCGAACGCCGAATCCAAGCGCCCCATTTCGTGTTCTACATCCTCGATCGTCTGAAGAAGGAGTATGGCCAGGAGGCGCTCGAAACGGAAGGATACGATGTTTATACCTCGATCGACCTCAGTCTCCAAAAAGAGGCAGAGGCGATTGTTGCTGACGGCGTGAAAAAAAATCTCGCCCGGGGAGCATCGAACGGTGCACTCGTTGCCATTACGCCGAAAAACGGCGAGATCCTCACCATGGTTGGAAGTCGCGATTATTTTGATACGAAAATCGATGGGCAGGTAAATGTCGCCATCGAGAAACGCCAGCCGGGATCAACTTTCAAGCCATTTGCCTATGCGACGGCATTCACCAAAGGATTCACACCCGAGACTCGCATCTACGATGTACCGATTAACTTCGGTGCCGACGGTACCGGCACTGAATACATCCCCAGCAACTACGATGGGAAATTCCGAGGACTCATCACGATGCGCGCTGCGCTTTCACAGTCGCTCAATATCCCGGCTGTCTCGACCCTCTACCTCGCTGGTATACCCGATACGATCGCCCTCGCGACCGCGCTCGGTATCACAACCTTGACCGAACCCTCGCGCTACGGCCTCGCACTTGTCTTGGGCGGGGCCGAAGTGAAGCTTGTCGACCTGACCAGCGCTTTTGGCGTCTTTGGCCAAGAGGGAAAGAGAGTCCCGACCGATGGCATCCTCCGGGTCGTCGATCGCGAAGATCGTGATGTCTACAAACGCGTCACGAATACTGATGCGGTTCTCGGCGCCAATGTCGCTCGACAAATCAGCTCCATCCTCTCCGACAACGCTGCTCGTACCGCGGTCTTTGGTCCATCGAGCCCAATCGCTTTTCCTGCCGGCACTGGCGTTGCTGCCAAGACCGGTACGACGCAGAATTTTCGGGATGCCTGGACGGTCGGCTATACAAACGATGTCGCGCTCGGGATCTGGACCGGCAACAATGACAACACGCCGATGGAAGAGGGTGCTGACGGAATCTACATGGCAGCGCCGATGTGGCGTTCGATGATGGACAAGCTCCTCGAAAAATATCCGCCGACACCATTCGCTCCTTACTCGGATGAAGAACTCGAGGAAGGCGAGGCCGCCCCGAGCGAGGTCGTTTCCGGAGAACCAAAAATCGTGTATTACGACAAGAAGACCGGCAAAAAAATCTCTGCCAGCAAAGCAAAGAAGAAGCGACAAAGTGAGGTCGAAGTCCGCATCGTCGATGGCGGTATGACATTTAAGTACTCGAAAGAGAAAGGGAGCGATAACCTTCTCTTCAAACCATCAACCGCTGAAGACCTCCTCAAGATCTACTATCCAAACGGGAACTAGTAGGAGCTATTCTCGTCGGAGCGCATCCATCGGCGAGAGAAGCGCCGCGCGATAGGCCGGTGCGATACCAAAGATAAGTCCGACAGCAATCGAGAATGCTGCCCCGAGTAGTAGTGAGTTTGCAGTAAATGACAGCACGAGTCCGAAACCGAGAAGCGAGAAAACGTAGCTCGCGATAAAGGAAAAGAGAATTCCTACCCCGATGCCAAGCGCACCACCAAGACCGGTGATAATGAGCGCTTCAAAGAGGAACTGCCGGAGGATACTCCCCGACTTCGCGCCAACTGCCTTTCGCAGGCCGATTTCTGCTGTCCGCTCGGCTACCGAGACATACATGACATTCATAATACCGACACCGCCCACGACGAGCGAGATTGAGGTTAGCGCCAAAAGGAGTATTGAGAGCGAGCCCAGTACGGTCGAAAGTGTCTCTTGTGCTTCTTTGGTCGAAGTCACGCTGAAGTCATCCTTCTTTGGATCATTGATATCGTGCCGCTTCCTGAGAAGCGCGATGATATCCGCGACTGTTTCTTTCTCGCGACTGGCATCCTGCATTTTGACCGAAATCATCTGAACATAATCGACACCAAGGAGCTTTTTCTGCAGCGTTCGAATCGGCACATACGTAAACGTGTCGAGATCAATAAATCCGGCCGACCCTCGCGGAGCGAGGACACCGATAACACGGTATTTTTCTCCTTTGAGCGTGATTGACTCACCGAGTGCATTCCGATTCCCAAAAAATGTCTTTCTTGTATCGGCGCCGATCACGACGACGCGCTCGGCATTTGCGTTTTCCTCCTCGTTGAAGAAACGGCCCGCGGCAAGCTTCAGATTACCATCGACCGCAGGGGCCTCAGCTCCCGTTCCAAACAGCATGACTCGCTTCCCGACTGACCCGTAGGTTGCTCGTTCCTGACCGATACTCCCCGCATACGCTGCTTCGACGGTCCTGAGCTTTCGGATCGCATCACGATCATCGGTAGAGAGTGTGGTGATTTCTGTTCCTTGTGCTCGAGAGAATGCATTTTCTGAGGACATCTTGCCCGTGTTTGGTACTTTCACCTCTACTTGGATGAGGTTTGTTCCGAAACTCTCAACCTGTCCGACAACGTAGCCCTTGACCGCATCTCCTAACACATTAACGAAGACGACGGAAAAGACACCAATGACCACGCCAAGGAGCGCCAAAGCCGTCCGTGCTTTATGGGTCCGGATCGTCCGAAGCGCAAAGAAGAGTGAGGTAAAGATCCGTCGCGTCGACCAGTAAGGGAGAAGGGGTCTACTCATAGCGCAAGGCTTCCATCGGGCTGGTCCGAGCAGCGCGGAATGCTGGGTACAGACCGAAAATTATTCCTATCGAGAGTGAGACGAAGAATCCGAGTGCAATAGAGACTGACGGCACGATAAATACCCAGTCGTAGCCAAGCTGCGGAATAATGAGCGCGACGAGATACGTCACGCCAACACCAAAAATGATACCAATAGCCCCTCCAAAAAGGGTGATGACCGATGATTCGAGAAGGAACTGTGTGAGGATGTGCGAGCGCCGCGCCCCAACCGCTTTGCGCAGACCGATCTCACGCACCCGCTGTGATACCGAGATGAGCATAGAATTCATGATGCCGATACCACCAACAAGCAGTGAAAGTGCCGCGATAGAGAGAAGGAAATAGGAAAGAATATCGGTCACCTGAGTCAGTATCCCAAGTGCTGCCGCCGTGCTCCGGACCGAGAAATCCGATTCCTCGTCTGACTCAAGATTGTGCCGATCACGGAGGAGTCGCTCGACTGCTGCCATCGAAACCTCGACGTTTTCTGGCGCATCAACTTTCGCACGAGCGAAATTCAGGTAGTCGATGCCGAGAAGGAGTTTCTGAGCGGTCTCGAGTGGCACATAGACAACCGTGTCGGGGTTAGAGAATGCGGCACTGCCGCGTGCCTCGAGAACACCAACCACCTTGAACGGCGTATTCTTGATCTCGATCGTTTCACCGAGCGGGCTCCGATTCGGAAAAAGATCCCTCGCCCGCTCGGCACCGAGCACGGCAACTCGGGAAAGATCACGCTCCTCTTCCAAGAAGAAGAATCGGCCCTCGGCGACCTTGATATTCTCAATCGAGACAAAAGCCGGCGAAACACCCTGAAACGTCGCTTCAAATGATTCATTCTTCGAGGCAACCGTCGCTGATCCGGTCACGTAACCAGAGGCAGCGATGAGATGCGGCACATTCCGACGATCACGAAGTGCTACGAGGTCGTCATTCGTCAAAGTTGTCGTCACGATGCCGAGTGCTGAAGCCGGCGGACCATTCTCCTCCGAAGCGCCTGGCAGGATACCGATAAGATTCGATCCGACATTCTCCACCTGTGAAAGAACCAAGCGCTGAGCACTTGCACCGATGCCCATAACGAGGATCACGGCTGCGACCCCGATGACCACACCGAGGACCGTAAGAAGAAAGCGGAGCCGGGCCGTCTGGAGCGATCGATACGCGATTTTGACGGGATCAGAGAGTTTCATAAGAGAGTTATTTCAGTAACTCTCCTTCGGTTCGAGCATTCCTTCGATTCTGTACCGGCTCGTCGCCGACGATATGACCGTCGTGCATCCGGAGAATGCGCATCGCATGTTCTGCGGTCTGTGACTCGTGTGTCACGACGATGATCGTCCGACCAGCAGCATTGAGATCCTGCAAGATACGCATTACCTGGAGTCCAGATTTCGAATCGAGATTGCCCGTCGGTTCGTCGGCGAAGATGATTTCTGGATCATTCACCAGCGCCCGAGCGATTGCTACACGCTGCTTCTCCCCACCCGAGAGCTGGTTTGAGAGGTAATCCGTCCGATGCGACATATCGACCGCCTCGAGGGCAGCTCGAACCTTCTTGTCGTTGTCTTCCATAACGACAGGATCATATAGCAGCGGCAGCTCAACATTCTCAAAAACGCTCGTCTTCGGCAAAAGATTGAAGGCCTGGAACACAAAACCTATTTTTTTATTCCGGAGCTCCGCCAAGGCATCGTCCGAGAGAGTCGTGACATCCACCCCTTCAAGGTAATAGGTGCCGCCAGTCGGGCGATCAAGGAGACCGAGCACTTGCATCAAAGTCGATTTCCCGGAACCCGATGGACCCATAATTGAAACGAACTCCCCCCGTTCGATTGTGAACGAGGCCTCTTCGAGAGCAACCGTCTTCACGCCCTCGTTATCATAGATCTTGGAAAGCCCTTTTGCGGATATGAGCACAGCGTTCATGTCTAACATTATTACCTAACGGAGTGAGCGTAGTGAAAATCCTGTTTTTACTATCGAACAAACACTAGTAGAGATGGATCAGTACCCGCTATTCCGACACCGCGCTGACCACGATGACATCACCTTCCTTGAGACCAGAGAGGATTTCGACAGTTCCATCATCACCCTCGAGTCCCGTCTTTACCTGAACCTCTTCGGTCGTACCGTCCGGGCGCGAAAGCGTCGCGAACGTCTTTTCGCCACGGGCAATGAGCGCCCGAAATGGAACAGCAAGGACACGGTCACGCTTTGCGGTTACGACATCAATATCGACCGACATACCATCACGAAGACGCTCATCTACCCCAGAGACCTCAAACGTAACGACGTAAGAAACGACATCTTGGACGATCGTGGCGGAAGGATCGATTGCTGTCACCTTGGCCTGAAAAATATCTGATGAATCAAGCGCGTCAAAAGTAACGGATGCTTCCATCCCGACTGAAAGCTTTACAATGTCTGACTCCGGAACACGAGCCTCGACGACCAGCCCCGCTTCGCGGACAATCCGGAACACCGGAACGCCGATCGAGGCTGTTTCCCCCGAGCGCAAATCAACGCGCGTTATACGACCATCGAACGGCGCACGAATCACTGATTTTTCCATCTGTGCCCGGAGTGTACGGATATCTTCGCGCGCCGCTTCGGAGGCAAGTTTCTTCGCATGCCGCTCCTCAGGATCAAGATCGTTCTTATTGCGAAGAGCGAGCTTCTCGGCCTCTTCTGCGATCCTCTGCGCGACTGCAGCTGCGGCAAGCTGTGATGCCTGGACCGAACGATCCAGCACTGCGAGTGGATCCCCT
Organism: uncultured Bdellovibrionales bacterium; assembly: GCA_964501755.1. Lineage (GTDB taxonomy): Bacteria > Patescibacteriota > Minisyncoccia > Moranbacterales > UBA1568 > SSEF01. The sequence continues at coordinate 5,839 of CAZCTF010000009.1, read as the reverse complement.
GCCTTCACAAATTCCCCTTCCTGAACATAGGTGTCCTTCACTTGGCCGACGGTTTGGAACGAAAGGTCCGCATAACTGACCGGAACGAGTTCACCCGAGACACTGACTGTTTCTGAGACGTCGGTACGAAAAACTGTTTCTGTCACGACGCTCGCAGATGGATCCGGACGAGTCGACCAGTACCAAGCGAAACCAATGAGTCCAAGGGCAATGAGTCCGATCCAAAGTTTTGTTTTGAGCTTCATGATTGTTTACGAGAATAGTTTCCCCACTCCCGGCTTGGCCGCCTCATCCATCGCGCGATTCGCTTCGGCATCCGCCCGAGTATTCAGTTCGCGGCGGACGTGAACGAATTCGACCGAAGCGAAATCAAGCATCAGATTCCAGACCTGGAAGAAAAGGGGTTGAAGGCGTTCGTTCTCAATCTTGTAGACATGGTTGAGCTGCTTACAAGCCAGCTCACTATCCATCCGGCACTCGACCGCCGTCTGCTTCGCTTTTTCCTTCCCAACAAGAGACTTAATCTTCTTCAGTCCGGCAGCAATCGCGGCATATTCCGCTTCATTGTTGGTCTTGATGCCAAGGTACTCTCCGAAACCTTTATCCATGGTCTCGATATACACCCCCAAGGCAGCCGGCCCAGGATTACCCCGCGAACCGCCGTCCGAATACATTACAATCTTTTGCATGGCTTCATTATACCTTTCCGGAACCGACTCTCACAAGCAGGAATCACTATCCATTCAGCTTCACATCAATAAGCTTCAGCTGAAGTGTCGTCCGACCATTCCACGCATTCTCCTCGATCTGACACACGACTTCAAGATAGTGTCCGGGTCCGAGGTCCGGGTACGCTGCGACAAGTGACCAACCAACGGCATCGACTGGCCGAGTAAAGGAGGGGTGGCTAAGCGAGAACTTCCAATGTTTACCGTCTTTACCGACCGTTCGCGCCTCCCTGATCTCGAGTTCGGAAAGACGGAAAACCGGTTCAGGATTACCTTCACCAAATGGTGCGAGGTCCTGGAGCGTCCGGACGAGCTCAAGCGTAATATCACCAGGATGGAGCTCGGCATCGATCGGGAGCTCGGGTACCGTCTCCACATCCTTCAGGCGCTCTCGGACGATTGCTCCGAAACGCGCCAAAAACGCATCAATCCGATCATTACGAATTGTCAGGCCGGCCGCCTGCTCATGGCCGCCAAATTTCTCAAAGAGGTCAGCGCACTCCTCCAGCGCCTGAATAATACTGAAGCCTGGGATGCTCCGGAATGATCCTGTGCTGGTCTCTTCCCCTCGTTGAAAAACACCCGTTGGCTTGCCGATCTCATGGGCCACTTTTCCAGCAACCAATCCCACTACGCCGAGCGGAAATTCGGGACCAATCGCGACAACGAATTTCTCATCACGAAATTTGAGCTCGGCGACCGCTCGGACATTGTCCGCCGCTGCCTGACTCACTTTCTGCCGGGCAATATTGTACCCTTCGAGCTCCAGCGCGAGCACTCTCGCTTTCACCCGGTCCGAAGTACATAAAAGCTCATGGGCCGTTTCAGCGTGTGCCATCCGGCTCGCCGCATTGATCCGCGGAGCAATCTGAAAAGCGATCATCCGGGCATCGGGCGCATGCTGATCGTCAATCGGTATCCGCCCAACTGCATACATTTCGAGCAATCCTGGCCGGCGTGTCTTCTGGAGCACGATGAGGCCATACTTCACAATCACGCGGTTTTCTCCAATAAGCGGCATGACATCAGCAACCGTACCGATCGCTGCAACATCGAGCAGCCATTTGAGCTCATCCATCCGTTCCGGCATAAGACGGCGATAGAGGGCAGTCGCAACCTTGAAGGAAGTGCCAGCTCCGCAGAGCTCGCGGAAAGGATAGGTATCGGCGAGCAACTTCGGATTGATAATCGCAAACGCCTCCGGAAGAATCTCTGGGACATGATGGTGATCGATAACGATCGTCTCCATCCCAAGCCGGGCTGCCTCGGCTATCTCCTGGTGATTCATCATGCCGCAGTCGAGTGTTAGAATGAGCCGAACATCCGCTTCTTTGAATCGAAGGAGTGCTTTCTGGCTCAGGCCATGGCCTTCGTCGATCTTGTGGGGGATATGCACGACCGTATCGATGCCGAGTTTTTCAAGCGTCTCCCGAATGATAACCGATGATGTCACACCATCCGCATCGAAGTCACCAAAGACCCCTACGCGCTCACGACGTTCCTTCGCGGCCGCAATTCGGTCGACCACTTTGTCCATATCCCGAAACAAGAACGGATCATGCAGATCACGATCATAGTTCGGCATCACAAAAATATCCGCTACATCATCTGCTACGCCGCGTTGCCTGAGCAAGTGACGAGCAATAGAAGACGGCCCTGCTGGGGCCGTGAAGCGCATAAACCCTGGTTTTTCTTTCCAAACACGATCCATACCCGGTCAGGCACTGATGATTTCGCCGCCAAAACGCCGACGACTCGCATCCACGAGACGAAGACGAAGGACGTAGCGACCATTCACTCCGTCAGGACTCGCGAAATTCTCTGGCATCCCCATATCTTGAGCAAAGCGTTTTGCGTCAAAACTCCCAGGCTCCACAGCGATGATGTATTCCATCGCCGAAAGAAGCGCCTTCACGCGCGACAGTATCTCCTTGAGCGGAGTCGTATCCCGCACGATGAAATCATCCACTTCAAGATCTTTCGAGCGGCGCTGATCCTCCTGTCGTCCGAGATGAGAAAGAAAGATGATCGGTATCTGTGCTGTCTCAATATTCTGCTTCAGCGTCTGAACGAGGGTGAACCCATCCATCTTTGGCATAATGATGCCACTGATAATAATATCAGGCTTCGCTACTTGGATCCGCTCGAGCGCGTCGAGACCATTTTCAGCCTCTTCAACGAGAAAGCCAGACTCGGTCAAAAAATTCACGTACACATCACGCGTTTCAGCGTCGTCATCGACAAGAAGAATTCGGGATTGATCGTTGCTCATAGGGTATGGACTCTCACTATTGTAGCGCAAATCGACCCTTCCTGCATTAGTCATTTTTTACCTTGCGCAAAGCCTCAATATGCGTCTTTTCTTCGCGTGAGAGATGCTTCGGGATCTCAATAACCGCCTTCACTAGATGGTCACCACGGCCGAAACGGCCAAGCTTCGGTATGCCTTTCCCCCGGATACGAAACACCTCCCCAGGCTGAGTGCCCGCCGGTACTTTCATCATCACCTCACCTTCGATGGTCTGGACCGGTACCTTGTCGCCGAGGACGAATTGATCAAAACGAAGCTTCTTCTCGGAGACAATATCGTCGCCGCGACGCACGAGATCCTTATGCGGCTCAACATGAACGACTACGTAGAGATCGCCCGCCAGAGCGCCATGTTCGTCGGCTGCGCCCTCGCCAGAGATGGAGAGCGCCTGACCATTCTCGATGCCTTCCGGAATTGAAATCTCCCGAGAGATTTCCTTTTCCGTGCACCCATCACCCCGACAGGTCCGACAGGTTTCCGAGAAAATCCTACCCCGAGCATGACAACGTTCACAAGCCATTGATTGAGCGAATGTACCGAGTATCGTATTGACACTCTTCATAATTGATCCTTTGCCACGACAATCAGGGCAAGTCTCTTGTTTTGTCCCCGGCGCACCACCCAATCCGTCACAAACATCGCAACGCGCTTGCTTCTGGACGCGGATGGTCCGTTTCGCGCCATGCACCATCTCATCAAAACTGATAGAGACATCAACCTGAATATCTGTCCCCCGCCCTCCGCGCGCCCGCCGCCCGCCGCCAGTAAAGAGATCGGTAAAAAGATCCTCCATGTTGGCGCCGCCGAAATTGAATCCCTGATTGCCAAAATTTGAAAAATCAAAACCGCCGAAGCCCTGGCCAGCCTGACCTGGTCCGCTACCGGCACCCGAAAAGGTTTGACCAAACTGATCATACTGACGCCGTTTCTCGGGATCCCCAAGTACGCCGTATGCTTCATTGATCTCCTTGAATTTCGCCTCATCGCCACCGGACTTATCGGGATGATGAGTATGCGCGAGTTTGCGGTATGCTTTCTTAAGATCGTCTTGGGTTGCCCCCTTGGATACTCCAAGTACTGAGTAGTAGTCTTTCGCCATATGCAGTATTAGCACTCGTTATTATCGAGTGCTAAGGCAGGCTTGTCAACCCCAGGGTCAGACCAGCACATCCTGCTCGACTGTGACTTTCTTGACCACGACAAAGCCTGAGCGAACCAGGAATGCCAATAAAACTGCTGCCAGCGAAAGCGCAAACGGTGCGAGGAGTGAGCCGACTGGGTAGATAGTAAAGAACAGGAGGATTGCGAGGAAAAACGGGAGAAAAGGTACCGATCCTGTCGTTTCAGCCGTATTCCCCGATACGAACGCAACGATCTTCTTTCGGAGCACTTCGGAAAGAATCTCATTCATGCTTTCCGTGCCACCTACTTCGCGGCCGAGCAGCCTGGAAAGCTCGATTTTCGAGCGCAAGATCTCTGCTTGACGGACTGCTTCACCGATTCCGTTCCTCACTGTTTCTGTCGAACCACCCACTTCAACGGCCGGTCGAAGGTCGGTTAAAAAATCATCAACAGACAGGTTGCGATTCTGGAGTGATGCAAGCGATGGAGAAAATGTCCCGGCGATTCGAAGGAGCCAGGCCCCCGTACCTTCGGCGAGATCAAAACTCGGCACCAGGCGATTCCACGGCAGCGGCTCGATATGGGTATAGTACTGGCTGGAAATAACAAGCGAACAAGCAAGGATAATCTGGGACATTCCGACAAAAACCGAGCGATACAATGAGAGCCGAAGGCGCGAGGCGAATTCGTGCCCGATACGAATAAGGCCACTAAAGATGAGCAGGGAAGCCACCGTCAAAATGGCGGCGTGCGTCAAGGTTGGCGCGAAAAAAAAGCTTGGGAGAACAAGGAACACACTACCGACCGACTGATAGGTGCGCTCACGCCAGATTACTGCTCCGACTGAAAAGAGCGTGATGACGAGGAAGAACCAGGCAATCGGGGCAAGGAAAACACTTGCACCAGTAAGCAGTACTGCATCCATAACCGAAGAAAATCCGAAGTAGGCTACGAAAGCAACTGCGAACAGGATGACGAGCGCAATGACCTGACGTTGTGAAGACATAGCAGTGTTAGAGACCGTATGCAGCACGATTCTTCTGATGTCCCTCGAAGTCGGTTGCAAAATAAGTGATTCGAGTCTTCGGATCAATCAAAAAGTAGTAGTACGGATTAGGGGTCGGGCGGAGTGTCGCTTCAATCGACATGAGGCTCGGGTTACCGATTGGTCCCGGCGGCAGTCCGGCGCGCGCGTACGTGTTGTACGGCGAATCAGCCTTAAGATCGTCAAATGTTGGCTGATCCTTGGCTGTCCCGTGGATATAATTGATGGTCGCATCGCTCTGAAGGGGCTGGCCGATGGCGAGACGTTTCTTGAAGACATCGCTGATATTCTTTCGATCAGCTTCGGTCCTCCCCTCCTCTTCGACGATCGAAGCGAGCGTCAGTACCTCATGAAACGTCATTCCTCGTGCCGCCATGCCATCAGTAATCTTTGGCGCGGCCTTTTCCCCGAATGTTTTGAGGAGCTCATTCACAATAAGCTCACCAGTTGCCTGCTCGGGGAAAATATAGGTGTCTGGGAAGAGATAACCCTCAAGGCTCCCGTCGGCAGGCAGGTCTTTCAAGAACGGATACCGCTCCCGCCACTTCGGAAAGGGTTTTTCCGCGATCGACTGAAATTCTGCTCCTGCCAAACCGTTCGTTGTGAGGCGCTCGGTGATTTCTTGAATCGTCC
>CAZCTF010000008.1:0-27936 GCA_964501755.1 uncultured Bdellovibrionales bacterium | reverse complement strand
ACCGTGATTCGCTCTGGCGCCACGCTGATATGCTGGACATAGAAGTCTTTGACAGCTTCGGAATTGGCGAGGTAGCGCCGGACGAGCGGTCGTGTCAGCCAACTGGCGATCCGGGCGATCCGGTAGCGCGGATGATTGTAGGTCGTCCGGAGAAAGGGAATGACCGGGGCGGTTCCAAAGAGTGTGAGTCGGCCGATCATATCGGCATGAAAGAGATAGGTGATGATGATATCGGGATTCTTCTCCTGGACACGTGCTCTGAGCCGTCGAATTCCAGCAGGGCTCAGTAGGTGGTGAGTGTTGAACGATTCCACCGGGATGCCGACCGACATGAATTTCGGTGCGAGCTCACCTGGTTCTTTCAGAGTCAGAACCAGGTGCTCAAAGTCAGAAACGAGCGGCAGAGTGCGAAGCAGCATGTTCTCACAGCCGCCGTTTCCGAGCGATTGGATGAGGTGGATGATTTTTTTCATACCAGCCCTGTCAAATAAGATTTGAGTCTATTCTTGATAAACATTTTTCCGTAATGAGTCTTGAGATACTTTTCTCGATGGGTTGCATCCTCCCTTTTTAGACAAGCCTCGTAGTAAACGAGCTTCAACGGTCGTCGATCTTTAGTGGAATCTACAAGTCCTTGCGTATGCTGCTCGAATCTTAATTTCAAATCCTTTGTATACCCAGTGTAGAATTTCTTGTCTTTCTGTGAACGTAGTACATAGGTGTAAAACATAGCACTAACTGAAGATTTGAAATTATTTGACAGGGTAAACTCCTGTTGCGGTGATACCGGCCTCTGGATGCTCGAATGATCGGACATCTTTCAGATGTGCCGCTGCGAACCACTCCTCGATCTCTTCGAAGAAGTAGTAATTGCTTTTTGGCGTGGCGAGGACGTCAAAGGCATCATTCAGCTTCATGTTGAACGGGAAATGGCGATAGTAGGCAAAAGGAAGCTTTTTCTCAAGATCGGGGAAACCAATATCGGCGATCCATCGGCCGAAGAGATTGATGCCATGGACTATTCCACCCGGGAGATAACAGAGCTTGTACAGGATTGGCTTGGGGAGATGCCGAAGGACGGCGCGGAGTGGCTCGTAGAAATAGAGTGCCCGTGCGTTGTTGCGGCGATTGTACACCCAGATGAGGAAACGTCCGCCCGGTTTCAACACTTTAGGAAGGGCGAGGAATCCTTGTTTCGGTTCGGGCAGATGGTGGAGGACACCGATGGAATAGGCGAAATCAAACGTTCCGCGAAACGGCATAGCGTAGATGTCAGCTTGGACGATACAGGCGTTTGGGAGTTCCTTTGTCATCTCGTATGCCACAGCGACACTTTCACCGAGGTCGGACCCGATGGCGGTCTCGGCACCGGAGAGTGCAGCCCATTTTGTAAAGCGGCCCGAGCCGCAGCCGATGTCAAGCATGCGCTGCCCGGCGAGATCGGTCTCTTTCACGAAAGGACTGAGGAAGTGGAAGAAATTCTGTTTCTCGTAGTCGTTTTCGCGATAGATGTATTTCCACTCGTACGCGAAGCTTTCGCCCGTTTTTTTCTGGTGAGCGATGAACGCGTCGAGATCAGCGATCGCATCAATGGCGCCCTGCCACTCAGCCTCAGCGCTCGCCGTAAGTCGTTCACGATACGTGCGGAAGAAAGTGAGCTTTTCCTGCAGCATATTCTGCCGGAGCTCGCCGATGAGGAAACGCGGTACGCCATCGATGATCGGATACCAGCTCGAGGCGCTCTGGAGGATGCCATCGACGATATGGTCGCCATCATGTTTGAAAGCGCTGAGGGTGACTGGGGAGCCATCGACGGGATCTGAGAACAGGCTGATGAATCGTTCGCGCATACGGGAAAAAAGTCAGGAAAAAGGCTGATTACTCAGGTATTTTACCGCTTCCCGAAGTATTCTTCAAACCAGAGTTCGAGGGTGAGGAGGGCCCAGATATGAGGAGCGAAATTGATGTGTGTCCCAGTGTGCTGGTCGAGAATGCGTTTCACGGCGTCTCGCCGGACGATATCTCGCCGGACGAGCTCGCCATCCACGAGCTTGGCATAGGCATAGTCCCGGAGCTCGTGCCGGAACCAGTGGTCTATCGGGATGCCGAAGCCCATTTTGGGCCGATCCATCACTTCATCCGGGACGAGACCACGGAGCGCTTCCTTCAGGATGTATTTCTTGTCGTTCAGACCCTTCAATTTTAGATTGAACGGAATCTTTGCCGAGAGCTCGAGGAGAACATGATCGAGAAAGGGTGATCGGCCTTCAAGCGAGACGGCCATGGCGGCGATATCGACCTTGGCGAGGAGGTCTTCGGGGAGATAGGTGACAAAGTCGGCATAGACAGCCTGCTCGGTCCGATTCGTTGATCCGGATTCGAGGAAACGGGCGGCGATGAGGTCATAGGTGTCCGCCCCGGTGACTTTTGCCTTGAAAGCATCGGTGTAGAGGTCAGTCTTCTGTTCATTCGTGAAGTAGGCGGTGTAGGAGAGATAGCGTTTTCGATAATCGGTCGAGAGGCTTTTCGAGAAACGAGCGAGCCGATCGAAGAAGGTATTCTGGATCTGGCCCGATAGGAATTTGGTAAGTGGCTTTCCCGCGACTCGATTCAAGATGTCAAAGTGGTCGAGCATGGTTGAGACTTGAAAAGCGGCATAGCGCGTGTAGCCAGCGAAATTCTCGTCGCCGCCGTCGCCGTTCAGTGCTACCGTCACGTGTTCACGCGTGAGTTTGGATACATAGTAGGTCGGGAGCGCGCTCGAATCAGCATATGGTTCTTCGTAGTGCCGGACGAGGAGTGGGAGGAGATCGATAGCCTGTGGCTCGACGATGAATTCGGTATGTTCGGTGCCGAACGTTTCAGCAACTCGTTTCGCGTAGGAGAGCTCATTATACTTCTCTTCTTTGAATCCGATAGAAAACGTTTTGATCGGCTGCGAGGAGTTTCGAGCCATCAATGCGACGATGGCGCTCGAGTCGACGCCACCCGAGAGAAAAGCGCCGATTGGCACATCAGAAATCATCCGGAGCTTCACGGATTCCTCGAGTGTATCAATAATGCGCTTTTTCCATTCTTCTTCCGGGAGATCGAGTTTCTCGGAATAATCGAGCTTCCAGTAGCGCTCCTTTTCGAGTGTCTTGGTCTTCAGATCGAGGCGGAGGTAGTGACCGGGTTCGAGTTTGGCGATGCCGACGAATCCCGTCAATGGTGCCGGGACATACTGAAGCGTCAGGTAGTGATGGATCGCGACGTAGTCAGGTTCCCGCGCGTATTCTGGTTGCGTGAGGATCGCTTTCAGTTCTGAGGCGAACATGAACGTTTTTCCGTCAAAAAAGTACTTGAATGGCTTTTTTCCAACCCGGTCGCGAGCGGCGAAGAGGGCCTGTTCCTGTTCATCGTAGATCGCAAAAGCAAACATGCCGCGCAGGCGGTCGACGCATTTTTCCCGGTACTTGTCATAGAGTGCGAGGATAACTTCGGTATCGGAGTGGGATCGGAAAGCGTAGCCGTCTTTCTCGAGGAGTGCGCGCTGTTCCTGGAAATTGTAAATCTCGCCGTTGAACGTGATTTCATAACGATCAAGATACCGCATCGGCTGGCGTCCGAGCGGTGAGAGATCGATGATGGCGAGGCGGCGCTGGCCAAGGCCGACCTTCTTGTCCGGAGAGAGGTAGACGCCGCTATCGTCTGGTCCACGGTGACGAATGGCATCGCACATCGTCTCGACAGCTTCGGCCGAGACAGACTTGTCAGTCAGTGAGATTTTTCCCGCGATACCGCACATAGGGCTAGTATAAAGAAGACAGTATTATGTATGGCGTATATCTTGCAAAATGCTCTCGTACTGTTCGATTGCGTTGGGCCAGGAGAATTTGTCCCGTACGGCGGTGTGCGCCCGCTCACCGATAGATTGGCGCAGAGGAGTATCCTCGACGAGGATTGTCAGTTTTTCTGTGAGCGCCCCGACATCTCCGGCGGGCACGAGAAAGCCATCGCCATCACCTGTAATAATTTCAGGCGTCCCACCAACACTCGTGGCAATGATCGCTTTCTGTAGCAGAGCGGCTTCGATCACGGAGGTCGGTATGCCCTCGGAGTAGCTCGGATTGACGAAGATATCGAACGACTTCATGAGCCCCAATGCCTCGGGTAGTGGCCGATGACCAAGCAGCATGACGGACTCCTCAAGCGAATGTTCCTTGATGTAGGATTCCAGGACTGTTTTCTCTGGTCCGCTGCCGATGATGGCGCAGGCCAGTTGTTTATCGCGGAGGGCGTTCAGTGCCTCGAGGATATGAATCACGCCTTTACCATCGATGAGGCGCCCGAGATATCCGATGATGATTTGGTTAGGGAAGCGTTCACGAATCTCGTTTCGTACAGGGGCATGCAGTATTGCATCGGTCTCTACGCCGCGATAGATGGTGCTGCAATCCGTGCGTCCGGAAAGTTTGGTGACAAATGCAGATGAGGCTCGTGAATTCGCCACGACACAATCTGCGTGCCGGAGGACGAGGCGGCCGAATGTCCAGTCATAGAGTATCCCGATTGAGGACTTGAGAGAAGAGTGGAAATGTACAAAATCCGAACCATGCTCGACATGCAGCCAGGGGAGGCGTCGCGAATGGGCAACGTGCCAGGCCATGAGCGAAGTGAAGAAGAATCGCGTGCGTGAGATGATGTGCGACGGATTATCCCCAAGGGCTTCCCTCCACAGCTCCCAGAAATCAGATTGCCAGAATTTTGGTACGGGGTAGTTGTGTATCGGCTCGAAAGCAGGGAAACGGAGAATGGTGATATTACCCTCTATCTCACGTATCGGCGCCGACATGGGCAATCGGGGTGTGAACACAGTAATCCGCTCAACCAATGGCATGAGGTGGTGATTGAATTCGAGTGCATGGGTCTCGAGCCCGCCGATGTGCGGCGGATAAAAGGGGCAGAAGATGAGGGGGCGCATATGGCTTTATTGTACCAGTTCCCAGATAACTACCTCATCTTCGGGGAGGGTATAGACGCGTCGAAAACGATCTGGATAACGATCAAATACCAATGTGTCTCCTTGGCGAATCCTTTCCCAAGCTTTTATGTACGGGCGATTCGCGTAGGGATTATGAACACTTGGTTTCGCATAGTAAATGTAGATTGGCGCGTATTTTTTCTTGTCACTATCTGCATTTGCAACCCCCGAGTTGAGAAAGGTCTGAATCATGGATTCGCCGGACAGGAGGTCGTTTATGACGCGTTCTTCATGAATGACGGGATCGAGCGAAGAGAGTCGTTTTATCAAGTTATCTAAGTCGACAACGAGCGTTGTCAGTGATTTACGGTAAAGCTGGTTTTTGTTTGGCACATCATTTTTTGCAGTCTCAAAAACATGGATATCCTGGTAAAAAAGTGGGTCATCAACCTGGATGACTGATCCGGTCTGAGAATGGAAACGAATGAGGTTCCATTGACTGCCCGTAAGGATAACACGGTCCGTGGGGAGCGATTCACGGATCCATTCCGCAGAGGAGATCTGGTTTGGCGTGATGAGGAAACGTTTCTGGTTGTTGATATAGAGTGCGGCACCAGCGTTAATGAATATAGCTCCGATGAGTAGGAGCGATACGAAATTTGGCCACAGACGCTTCGTGCTTCCAGCGAGGGTGATCATTACGAAGGCAGCGACGCTACAGCCGAAGAATCCCATCGCACGTTCTGGGAGAAGGGCGAGATTGAAGAGTCGAGGAAAGACCTCGCCCATGAGGAAGAAGAGGATAAACAAGCTCATGAGAAATCCGAGCGCGGCTCGTTCGGATTGAGATCGCTCAACAGGAATGAGTGCCGCTGGTCGTCTTCGGTAGAAATGCCACCCGAGTGCAAGGAGACTCACTCCAACCAGTGGTCCGAGGTAAAATGCGTAATAACGGAGAAGGCCGGACCAATTGCCCCAGCCGACCGCATTGCCGTCAACGTTGACGTAGGTAGCAGGGAAAGCAAAGTTTGGCTGAAAATGGAGGGCGGCAAGAAAAATCTTTTCCGTCCAGTTGATGAGAAATCGTCCAATTCCAAGGAATGCTGGAAAGAGGTGGCTCATGATGAGTATGATGCCAAGGACGGACGCAATGGGATTTTTCCGGATGAAATCAAGGAGTGCCTTGTGATACAGAAAAAGAGTAAGTCCGAGCCACGGAAGGAGGAAGAGTACGGCCATCTCGTGATAGAGGGAGGAGAGAAAGAAAATGCCGCCCGCCAGAAAATAGAATACCGGTCGCTGTGCAATCAACGAGTAGACGATGAAGTAGATCGCAGAGAAAAATGAAAGATTAAGAATAGTTTGCGGTATCGAAGAGAACGAATAGAGGATGAATGATCCGCTGACGGCAGGAAGGAGAAACACAAGCAGCGCATCGAAAAGTCGTCGCATCCGGTTCGCAACAAGCGTGGCCGGAATGAAGACGATCAGTGCGAGTGATGGCAAAAGGTATTTGAAGTAGGCATAGAGGTCGACCCCGGCTGTTTGGAAGAAAATATAGCCAATCGATGAAAAGAGTGGTCGGTGGAGTCGAATGTCGGTGACATAGTTTTGGGTGTATTCTGTTTGGAATTTTTGCAGCCAATAGTATGGATCGAAATCTGGAAGCGCATAGTACGCGGTCGTCAAGTGATAGAACAAAACAGCGTAGAGCGTAGCGGCGAGGAGTCCGGCCGGGAGAAGGTGTGGTGAGTATGTGGGTTCGGTAGGAGTCTCTTCCCAGAAGAACGGGTGGATCCAGAGAGCGATGCAGCTCGTTACTCCAGCGAGGAGGATCGGGACGAAACGGAGCCAGTCCGCCGCGACATGTGCCGTAAGCGTCACGGCGAGTGGGGCCACGAAGAGAGCGATGAGCGCGATGGTGGCGATTTTCTCCAGGAGTGAAAATCGGTTTCGGCTGACCGTTTCTACGATGGCTGTGATGTTTTGACCATTCAGGAAAAAAGCAGCAAAGAGTGCTGTGAGCGAAGAGGGATATCCGCCAATCACGCTTTCTCGGAACAGTGGAACAAAAGCAAAAACGGCGTAGAATCCGAGCGCGAGAGAATTGATCCAGAAGAGGATTCCAAAGCGGAGAGTAGTCCTAATCATGCGGTTCCGGTGTTTTCAGTTTCTTCAAAGCGTCTTCGCGGGTGAACAGTGTCACCTGTTGTTCGAGACGCTCGATAGCGGAGAGGAGCTTGAAGATCATGAGAAAGACCAGGATGAAACCAGTGAGGATAACGGCGTTGATATTGCCCTGGATGCCGATAAGTTCGGCGAGTATGTTGCTGAAATTAGGGAAAAGTACGATGGTCGCCATACCACCCCAGACGACGAGTCGGACGCCGAGCTTCAGGACCGTCTGATGGTTCTTGCCTTTGAGATAATCGTTCACACCCTGATAGAGCATGAAGCCTGCGAGAATGAGGATGACGACCTGGTAGAACTGAAGTGTACTGAAGTCCATAGACTTGTAGTTAAGAAATGAGGTTCCACACGATCTTATAGAACGTCTTCAGGCCATTGATGAAGCCCTGTTTCTGGATCTTGCCCATGGAGTATTCAGTATACCGTACCTCGATGGGTACCTCTCGGTATTTTAGCTTATAGAGATAGATCTCTCGAATGACCTCGCTATCGTATTCGTAGCGATCGGTCTTCGTATTAATAAGCTCCGAGGCGTGTCGGGAATATGCGCGGAAGCCCGACTGGCTGTCGGAGACCCAGAGGCCATAAAAGTACCAGGTGATGGCATTGCCGACCCAGTTCGCGAGAATTTTATACCATGGCATACCGCGTGGGTCTTTCAGTCGGGTACCGAGGACAACATCGCAATGATTCTTCTGTATCGGCTCGATGAGCCGGGCGATATCGGCCGGATTATGCTGGCCATCGGAATCCATGGTGACGATAGTTATAGCATCGAGGAGTTTGGCTGCCTCGATGCCAGTTTTGGTTGCAGCGCCTTTCCCACGGTTCAGTCGGTGCCGAAGTACAACAACACCCGAGACGGCACGGGCTTTCTCATAGGTTTGGTCACGGCTGCCATCGTCGACGACGATGATATTGGCGTAGCCGGCTGCCCGAATCTCGTCGAGGGTATCGCGGATGATTTTTTCTTCATTGTAGGCGGGGAGGACGATCCACATAGGGAGTTTTGTTCTGGCGATTCAGCAAAGGTATTTTTACTGGGTCTCGTTATCGATACCCGCCTGTACGCGCATGACCTGATCATAGCGGCCGAGGGATTCGTTCCAACGGATTTTGAGAAGCGCACCCAGCATGTTGAGCGAGTCCCTCACTATCCTGACGTTTGTGTTGCGGGCATCTTTCAGGATCCGGACCGGGAGAATCGTAACATGCAGGTTCATGCGCCGGGCGAGGAAGAGGAGTTCAGCATCGAAAGCGAAACGCTCGATGGTGAGTGTCCGGAAAATTGGCAAGGCCCGTTCGTGCCGAAAGAGCTTGAAGCCGCACTGGGTATCGGAGAACTCGAAGTTGCCGAGGAGAAGTATCTGGAGGAGGTGAAAAACACGGGCGGTCAGAACGCGATGGAAGGGCGCCGGCTCCTCAAACACTGTCCCAGGGACAAGACGCGAGGCAATGGCCATGTCAGCGTGCTCAATGGCCGGAAAGAAATTGTCGAGCTCGGCAATCGAGATAGTGAGGTCGGCATCGATCATGAGAACGAACTCGTACTGGGCGGCAAGAAACCCAGCGCGGACAGCAGCACCCTTGCCGCGATTTTTCGGAAACGCGATATGCTGGAGAGAAATTTCAGGATGGCTTTGCTTCAGTTCAACAACCGCGTCGGCGGTTCCGTCGGGGCTGCCATCGGTGACGACGATAATTTCGTGTTGCTCAAAACGTTCGCTCACGTACGCATGAATCGTGAGGACATTCGGGGCGATGACCTCACGCTCTTTATAGCAGGGGATAACAATCGAAATCGAAGAGGGCATAGACATTGCTCAGAAAAAGCAAAACATGCCGACAGTATAGCATGTTTAAGCCATTATTCTCGATCCTACTGCTAGTTTTCTCGGGCGCGGGCTTTGAACCAGGTTGCGGTAGCGACGAGGCCTTCGGAGAGGGTGACTTTCGGTTCCCAACCGAGGATTTCCTTGGCTTTGGCAGCTTTCAGTGCGCTGGCTGCTATTTCACCCGGCTTTGCCGGTCCGTGCGTCTCTTCAAAGGCTTTACCGAACTGCCAATTGAGCATGCGGAAGATGTCATTAACGCTCGTTTCGATACCGGTGCCGATATGGAAGACTCCTTCCTCGACGCCCGAGTCGAGTGCCCGGACATTCGCTTCGGCAACATCGCCGACGTAGACATAGTCACGTGTCTGGAGGCCGTCACCATTGATGGTTGGAGCGGTGCCTTCGAGCATGCGGGTAAGGAAAATGGAGATGACACCGGCTTCACCATGGGCGTTCTGTCGTGGGCCATAGACATTGGCGTAGCGCAGAATGACGTAGTTGAGCCCGTGAATTTGATGGAAAAACCGCAAGTAGTGTTCAATCGAAAGCTTGGCGATGCCGTAGGGGGAAAGTGGCGCAGCTGGAATCGATTCCGGGGTCGGTCGAGGGGTGGCGTCATCGAACATGGCGCCACCGGTTGAGGAAAAGATGAATTTCTTCACTCCGTGTTTGGCGGCGAGCTCGATGAGGGAGAGGCTGCCCATGATATTGGTCATCGCATCGGCTGATGGATTCTCGACCGAGGTCCGGACATTGATCTGGGCGGCAAAGTGGAAGACAGCCTCAGGCTGGACTTTCTCGAAGAGCTTCTCGAGGCGTTTCCGGTTGCCGATATCGAATTTATGGAACTTTGCTCGGCGATTCACGTTTTCCTCGTTTCCGCTTACGAGATTGTCGAGGATGGTGACCCGATGACCGCGCTCGATGAGAACATCAGCGACATGGGAACCGATGAATCCAGCACCGCCAGAGATGAGTATGCGCATAGAGTGAATTTTATGTATACTGCCGGAAATACACTATTTTGTCAAGGTGTTTTTTTGTAGAAATGATCAAAATGGGTTTTGCCAATGGCTCTCGTATGGGATAAACTGAATCCATGGAAACAGGAAAATACTCACTTTCAGTTGTTGTCCCGCTCTATAACGAAGAGGGGAATGTGCTCGAACTTCATCGGCGGATCAAAGCTGCGCTGGAACAATCCGGCCACCCGTATGAGATTGTTTTTGTCGATGACGGTTCTCGGGACAAGACACAGGAGGAAGCCGTGGCGTGCCACCCGGTCAAGCTTATTGTGTTCCGGAAGAATTTCGGCCAGACTGCGGCGTTTGATGCGGGGATCAAGGCGGCGACTGGAGATATCATCATTACGCTCGATGGCGATTTACAGAATGACCCAGCGGATATTCCGCTCCTCCTCGCCAAGATCAACGACGGCTACGACGTCGTGTCGGGCTGGCGCCACAAGCGCCAGGATCCATGGAGCAAGAAGATTCCATCACGTATTGCCAATCTCCTCCGAAAATTCCTCATTCATGACAATATCCATGATTCTGGTTGCAGCCTGAAAGCATATCGGAGAGAGTGTTTCAAAGATGTCGATCTTTTTGGCGAGATGCACCGTTTCATCCCGGCCATCCTTCAGCTCGAAGGTTTCAAAGTGGCGGAAGTGAAGGTCAGTCATCACCCTCGTCTTCATGGTGTGACGAAATACAATTGGAAGCGCGGAATGAAGGGCTTTGTCGATATGCTGTCGATCTGGTTCTGGCGGAAGTATTCGCACCGCCCGCTCCATCTCTTTGGTGGTGTTGGCGTTGTTCTCTTCATACTGGGCTCGTCCATCCTCGTCTGGATGCTCGTGGAAAAGCTCGTCTTCGGCGCCTCACTCTCTGAACGCCTGTGGCCGCTCGTTGGGATCTTTTTCACGCTTGTCGGTATACAGTTTTTCATCTCGGGCCTCTTGGCTGACATATCGGTGAAGAGCTACTACCAGGGACGGCATCGGATGAATTACAACATCAAGGACGTCATTACCAATCAGTAATCGATAGCACTTATGAAACTCTCCTTTCTTGGGACGGGCTATGTTGGATTGGTATCAGGTGCCTGTATGGCGGAAATCGGCCATACCGTGATTTGCGCCGATGTCGACAAGACTAAGATCGCCAAGCTCAAGAAGGGCGTCATCCCGATTTATGAGATTGGCCTGGAGGAAGTCGTAGAGCGCAATGTGAAAGAGGGCCGGCTCAGCTTCACGACTGATCTCAAAGAGGCAGTTCAGGAATCCGATGTCGTTTTTATGGCCGTTGGGACGCCTGAGGATCCGGTGACAGGTGAGGCGGACCTGAAATATGTCTTTTCGGCGGCCGAAGCCTTCGGCAAACACCTGAATGGTTATAAGCTCTTCGTCGACAAATCGACGGTTCCGGTAGGGACAGCGGAAAAAGTGACGCGCGTTATCAAAGAGGCCGTCAAAGGAAAGCATCCATTTGAGGTGGTTTCGAACCCCGAGTTTCTCCGCGAGGGTGCAGCCGTGAAAGATTTCCTGAATCCGGACCGTATCGTCGTCGGTACCTCGTCGGCCA
The DNA here is from genome assembly GCA_964501755.1 of uncultured Bdellovibrionales bacterium. Taxonomy (GTDB): domain Bacteria; phylum Patescibacteriota; class Minisyncoccia; order Moranbacterales; family UBA1568; genus SSEF01. Next base: position 16,363 of record CAZCTF010000008.1, on the reverse strand, counting down.
AGGCGAAGAAGATCATGGAGCAGGTCTACCGACCGATCGCTCGTTCCGGCCGGCCACTGATGCTGACCGATGTCCGGAGCGCCGAGATTATCAAATATGCCGCCAACTCTTTTCTCGCGATGAAGATCACCTTTATCAATGAGGTGGCGAATTTCTGCGAATCGGCGGGCGGCAATGTAAAGGAAGTCGCGCGCGGCCTCGGCTATGACAATCGGATCGGCTCGCGCTTCCTCTACGCGGGTATCGGCTACGGCGGATCGTGCTTTCCGAAAGATGTGAAAGCGTTCATCAAGACCGGACATGAGTTTCAGTCGCATTTCCGGTTGCTTGAGATGGTGGACGAAATCAATACGAGCCAACGGCTCCGGCCGTTTGTGAAGCTCCGTGAGCTCTGGGGCGAAAAGATGAAGGACAAGACCGTCGCGGTCTGGGGACTTGCGTTCAAGCCGCGGACGGATGATGTCCGCGAGGCGGCAGCGCTCATGAATATTAGCGAGCTCCTTGATGCGGGAGCGAAAGTTCGCGCCTTTGACCCGGTTGCGATGGAAAATGCGGCCAAAGCGCTCACCGAGATAAATCTGACCTACGTAAAGAAAGCGATGGATGCCCTGAAAGGCGCCGATGCGCTCATCATCGCGACCGAGTGGGATGAATTCCGCGTTGTCGACTATACGGAACTCAAGAAGCATATGAAGGGCGGCATCATTTATGATGGCCGGAACGTCCTCGAACGTTCCGAAGCCGAAGCCGCCGGTTTCACGTATTACGGCGTCGGAGTCTAGCGACCGGGTATCGGGTATACGGTATCGAGTATTCCGTATGGGAGAGAAATGGATAAGATTAAAAAGTCTGTCACGGATTGTCCTCGGAATACTTAATACGTGATACTCAATACGTAATACATTTCGCATGAAGGTCCTCTTTCTCAATTACGAATATCCACCGCTTGGCGGTGGGGCGAGTGTCGCGACTGAAGCGATCCTCCGTCAGTGGGCGAAAGACCCGAGTATTGAAGTCCACCTCGTGACCGCTGCCGTCGGCAGTGCGCTGGAACATGTGCGCGTTGGTGGCGAGACCTATGTCCATCGACTGTCGATCGGGAAAAATCCAGAGCGCCTCCATTCGCAGTCGCTTCGTGACATCCTCGTCTACTCGGTGAAGACAGTCTTTTTTCTCTGGCGCTTCATACGGCTCGAAACAAAGAAGCAGTCATTCGATGTGACACTGGCATTTTTTACGGTACCCTGCGGTTTCCTGGCGTATCTCGTGAAGTTCGTTTATGGCATACCCTACGTCGTGTCACTCCGTGGGGCGGATGTGCCGGGTTTTAGCGAGAAATACGACCGGTTCTACCTCTTTGCGAAGCCACTCGTCCGTTTCCTCTGGCACCATGCCGCGGCGGTTGTTCCAAATAGCGCTGGGCTGACCGAACTTGCGAGAAAAACTGACCCTTGCCAGGAAATGCAGACGATAGAGAACGGTGTCGATACCGAGGCTTTTCATCCTGATGGGGAAAAGCGCTCAACTGATACAACGGTATTTCTTTCCACCTCCCGTCTGACACCGAGGAAAGGCATCCATCACCTCATTGAAGCATGTGCCATCGCCACAAAAAAGACAGCGAAACCGATCGAGCTCCATCTCATCGGTGAAGGGGAGCAGCGAGGAGTGCTTGAGGAACGGGTGAAGGTGCTCGGTGTCGTTGATAAGGTGAAATTCATCGGTCGTGTCGAGCATGAGCAGCTCGCAGGGTACTATCAACATTCACATGTGTTTGTTCTGCCATCGAAGAATGAAGGGATGAGTAATAGCGCTCTCGAAGCACTCGCTTCGGGCCTGCCGCTCATTGTTTCGGGTACAGGCGGCATGGCCGAACTCGTGACCGATGGGGTGAACGGCATTTTCATTGATCCTGAGAATCCAGAGTCGTGTGCCGCTGCGCTCGTTCGTATTGCGGATGAGCCGGAATTTGCGAGCCGCCTCGGCATCGAGAGCCGTCGTCGTGCGGAACTTCGTAGTTGGAGTCAGGTCGCCCAAAACTTCCGAATAGTCTTGGAAAAGAGCGCTAAGCAATAGATTTTGCAAAAAGAAAAAGCCGATGAACGTAGTTGTTGTTCGTCGGCTCTCTCGTCAGATCTGACCTAGGTGTAGTCAGATGACAGAGCGAATCACTTCGAAGGCTTCGGCACCGAAGATACCTGGACCGGCGGTTCCGCCACGGGCACGGGCGAAAGCCTCGAGGTACTCGGGATCGAAGTAGTGCTTGCGGTCCTTCTCAGAGAGGTGGCGCCTCGCAGCATGGATCTTGGCCATGACCTGGGTGTGCGTCAGCGACACGAAGAAACAGCCAGTCAGTCCCTTTTCCGAGTTGATCGGGTTCTCGAAACCGAGGAGGAACTGAGTGCTCTTGAAGACACGGAAGCCGGCCTTGTGGATGACTTCGTGGTCTTGATGCGAGTCGGTACTCGCAGGAACGATGACCAGATCGGGCCGGATAATATCGCGGAGCTCGATGAGTCGTTCGTGGACCGTACGAGCATTGCGGTCGGAGGCCAGGTGTCCATTTTCGAATCCGAGGAAAATGAGCTTTGCCGGATCGAGGATACCGAGTGCCGCGGCCGCTTTGACGGCTTCGGCTTGGCGGTCACGCTTCATCTTGGCGGTCGGCGCTGAGACATTGGCACTGCATACCGTAGCGAGATGGACACTGATGCCAGCTTCCAACATACGGATGATAGTGCCGCCGGCGCAGAGCTCTGCATCGTCAGGATGCGGGGCGATGACGAGAGCAGTCTTGATACCTGAGAACATGGCGAGCTCCTTCAGTCGTCACGATCGGACGTGGTTTCGATGATGAGTCGAGCTTCTCCTTCGAGTCGCCAGACGAGTGTCTGCATGTTTTCCGTTTTCTTCGGACGGAGATGGACGACCATGGTGACACCCTCCATTTCTTCATTCTCATGCAGACCGACGATGTAGTCAGCGTAGCCGATGTCGGCCCGTTTGAGCGCGTCGATGACGCGTTCGCTCTGGATGGTGATGAATGTTTTCAACCACTGTTTGATGCCGCTGCCGACTTCCAAGAGAAGTCGACTGTCCGTGGAAATGATTAGGTAGCGATCGTTCGACCACGGATAGCAGGCCAGGAGACTGGCGTCGATTTTCTCGACTCTGGCATCAGAGAGGGAGGCGATGAGCTTTTCCCCGAGTATGCCCCAGAGCGCGGGCTTCTGTTTCAGGATATCTGCGACATGATGATTTAATGCGAGTTTCATGATGACTCCTCAATGCGTACATTCCGTACGCGAAGCAATCCATTCCGGATCACTTGAGTTTGGTAAACCCATCTTGCGACAGGGGACTTGGTATCGCGCACGCTTTGGCACGCGACAGCATATGCTAGCATATTTTTATGAAAAAGTCAATGCTAGGAATAGGAAAAGGTATGAAAGTGAGGCCTAGATAAAAGAAAAAGCCGGCCAAGCACACAGTGTGTGGCGCAAGGCCGGCTTCCATCAAAGTGACGCGATGGTCACTGTGATGTGACGGGGGCTAGCCGCCAATGTACATGTTCCGGAAGACCCGGCCCAAGTACTGTTCGAGCGTCTGACCCGGGAGGCGCATGGTCACCCATTCCCGTAGAACGGCGTATTGGCGTTCGACTTTGATATCGAACATCTCCTGCCGATCTGGGTCATCGGGGAACTGGGTTTGCCAAGGAGCTGGGTCGCTCCGTCCGATCATGCCGATGCGAGGCACTTCACCACCGCGAACAGCAGTCACATGGGCGAGGAAGTCCTGATCATCCATTCCGGCACGGGTGACCCGGCCGAGGCGTTCGGTTTCGATGGTGATACCATCGTTGCCGTTGGTGTGCTCGGAAAATCCGTCGACCTCCTGGAGTGTGCTGAGGCGATACATCGCCCCCGTATTCTGGAAGAGGCCAAACTGCGGCCGCTCCCAGTGGCCCTCGCGCAGGTACCCGCAGATTTCGAGCCAGTGCTCGTTCATGTGGTACCGCATTTGGGCGACATGATGACCCGTTAGGGCCATTTCAGGGTTCCAGGAAAGGATGTGATCCACCTCCGGGTTCCGGGCGGCATACTGCCAACCCGTGTTGAGAGCGGTTGCCGAACCGGCGTTGTTGCCCCAGTTCTTTTCGACAATCACGTCGATCTGCTCACCGAAGTGATGCCGGAGCATACGGACCGTCGGCGTGGAACCGTCTTCGGCGATGTTCTCACCGAGGAAGCTGGGGAAACGGTCGTCGCCGTTGACAACCACGACGATACGGTTGAGGTCGCTGTTGCTCGTATGGAGCATCAGTTCGATCGGTCGGACCAGTCGGCTTTCGAAAGCTTGCGTCAACGGTTTCTCGTCGTAGCCAGCGCCTTTTTGCCAGGCGCGGATGACAATGGAATGTAGCTTCATGAGGACTCCTTCAGGATGTGGTGATGTTTTCGGAGATGATGTCTACTGTCTTCGATTCCAGTTCGAGGACATGGCTTCCCATGTTCTGGTCCGCGGGGACCAGATAGAGGAGAAGCTGGCGCGCGGCACGGCCTATTTCTCAGACTGCTTGAGTTGGTAAACCCATCTTGCGACAGGGGACTTGGTATCGCGCACGCCTTGGCACGCAACAGTACATGATAGCATATTTTTATGAAAAGGTCAATGCTATAAAATAGGCTAGAACAAGCACCGCTTGCTATAGTAAAAGTATGAAAAATTGGAAAATAGGACTAAAAGTTGCCGTAAGTGTTGCCCTCGTTTACTGGCTCATCGGTCAAGTCGATTGGCGTGTCGTCGGCAATATCGCGGTTCATGCATCGCTCCCATTCATACTGGCGTATGTTGGTTTTCAACTCGCTGGCAATGTTATCTCGGCGGCCAAGTGGCGGTACCTGGCCCGGGTCCAGGGGTTCGAATTTTCTGTGAAGGATGGTACGCTGGCGTATCTCACCGGAGCGTTTATCAATAACTTTTTACCATCAACCATCGGGGGCGATACCTATCGGGTGCTCTGGATGAGTCGCGCGGGTGAACGTTCGCGCGCCTTCGCAACGGTCTTTTTTGATCGAATCACCGGACTCCTCGCGCTTTTCCTCTTTGCTGGAGTCGGTCTGGCATTCTTACCTTGGGACGTGCTGCTCGTTCAGCCAGTGTTCATCATTTTTTCGGCGATCACGCTCTCGGTCGCACTTGCGATGCTGTTCGCATTCTTTTGGGCCGAACGTTTCTATCAACTCGCGGTCTTTCTTGCTGAACTTTTGCCGTGGCAGCGTCCGGCATTTCTCCTCCGGGATTTCCAGTCTTTAGCCAAGGCTAGGGTCTACGCAAAAGCGATGTATTGGTCAGCACTCTTCACGTTCGTTGGCATCGGCGGAAGCAATTTTTTTCTTTTTTCCAGTCTTGGTGCTGAGCTCTCGCTGTTCACTTTCGGAAGTGCGATATTCGCAGCAACCCTCGTCGCCAATATCCCGATCTCGATCAACAATATCGGGGTAAAAGAATGGGCGTACGTTTTTTTCTTTGGTCTCCTTGGCATTTCGGCCGAGCTTGCCGTCACGGCTGCTCTCGCCTCGCGACTCTTGCAGATGCTTATTTCGTTTGTCGCTCTCCCAGGGTATCTTGCCGCCAAGCAGCGTGCCTAATTGCCAGCGTACGGGTAGATTTTCACGAATTGGTTCTCGCGTCCGTTGATGAGTATCTCATGGGCGGGCGCTTCCCGGCGGTAGTACTGGTCGTAGCGGATTGCTGGGACACCGCTATTCACCTGACCGACAATCATCTTGGTCGTGCGGCTTTCCCGGCCCGAGGAGACAACGATATAGTCGAGTCCCTCGAGGCGCCGGGCATCATAGCTCCCGAAACCGCGGCGGCACTTACCAACGAAGAATTTACAGACGCCATCCTTGTCTGTCCAAATGATAAGCTCCTTCGCGTTTGGCTGAGCGTTCAACCACTCGGCTGCCTCATAGCTTCCTGGGCCCATGTCTTTCACATCCGTGTGGTACTGGTTCGGGAGGAGGCTGGAGGCGTAGGAGAGGGGAAAGGGCGTGGCCGAGAGTGTTCCGATGCCGAGGCCGATGACAATACTCATAAGGGTGGGGAACGCATAGGGCTTCACTCTGGTGAGCGAGAGTCGATCAAAGATCGCCATGATGCCGAGACTCGCGAGGAGCGCAGCGATCGGGAACAGGATGATCTGGTAGCGGACGATCATCGCGACGCCGTTGCCGGTAGCGCCGACATAGTAGAGCAAGATGAAGAGCATCAGATAAAGCGCGAGCCGAGCGGTGTCGTCTTTGAAGAATGCTTTCCGAAAGACGAGGCTCGCTCCGACGAAGAGTCCGACAAGAATGAGGGGTGTCAGACCGAAGAGGAGTGGGTAGAAATTCGAGAGGAATATCCCAAACACGTCAGTCCGACCGAGAACAGTTTTGGGCGATGAGAGGAGGCTCATGAAGTCGTACCAGGTCATGCCGAGCCAGCTGTTCGTGAGGACAAAGAGCGATGCGGCGATGAAGAAGCCGCCGGTGACCCAGCCGAGAGAGAGCCGGGCGCGCTCGAGCAGTCGGAAGAGGTAAGAGAGCGCTCGGGTCTGGTTCCAGGCGAGATCGATAGCGATGAGCACGATGAGAGTGATGAAGAGCGGGGCAAATTTCTCGAAAGCCTGGCTGTAGAGCGTCGAGGAGATGAGCTTTTCCGGCTTTATCCAGACGGCCGGAAAGAGGACATAGAATGTTGCGAGGGCGGTGAAGATGAGGATGGAAAGATCCGAGAAGGATTTCTTTAGGTAGCGTGTCAAGGAAAGATGGCGGGTTTCCTCCTGATAGAGCCATTCGAGGAAGAGGAGGCCGACCATGAAAACGATGACGAAGTTAGCCACGTACTTTGTGAGGAGTGCTAGGCCAACGAGAACACCGGAGAGGATGAGGTAACGATAGTGCCGGCGTTTCAGGAAGACGAGATAGGCGAGGAGCGCTTGGGGCACAAAAAGCCAGAGCAGGGAATCCGGGTTGATGATCTTTGACATGCCAACGAGCACGGGGGAGAGTGTGATCGCAGCGTAAGAGACGAGGGCCACCCGGCTCCCGAGCAGGCGTTCCGTCAAAATATAGAAGAAGGGGAGCAGGAGCGTGATCGTGATGAGGAGGGGGAGACGGAAAGCGCGATAGAGCACCTCGAAATTATCCTGCATCCCTCGATTGATGAGCGACTCTTTTGAACGTGCGCCACGGAAGTCTTTTGTATCGATGAACCACATACCGGGACCAGCTGCAAGTGCGACCGTGATGCCGGGCTTGTCGCTGATCCGTGTGCCGCGCCAATCGCGTTCTTCGATGTTGTGCCAGTATTTAGAAATACGCCCGTCGGTCCAGAGCGGTTCGTCAACGGCCGCGAAGTGGGTCAATCCTTGGTATCCGAAGGAGAAGAATATTCCGGTGAGGAGGGCAACAGCGATGAGGAAGCTAGCACCCTGTTCCCGGATCCAGGGGAAAACGGATCGAAGTGTGTTAGAGAGGAGCGGTCGTTCACCGGTTTCACTGGTCACATAGACATGGATCGCCACCATGCCGGCGACAAGGATATAGGCCCCGATGGCAATGAGGAAGACGTAGTGGAAATTCTTCGACTGCGAGAGTCCGAAGATGAGAAGGAGCTCCGATGGGAAAAAAATAATGAGGAGCTTTTCCAGCGCGGCCCGGACGCGGACCGTGCGCATGAAGTAGAAGACGGCACCGACGGAGAGGATACCGAGAACGAGGAAAGCGAGATAGAAAGGATCATTGTTCTCGGTGAATTTTGCTTGCGGAAACCACTTGAATTGCTGAGAGACGAAGAGGAGGGTATTGATCGCAAGAAAGACCGATAGGATGGTGGGGATGACGCGTTCGGCCATAGTTTTGCTCTAGGAGCGAGAAAAGTATACAATAAAAGGGCTTAATAGAGAGCCTTTCCCTCATCATAGAGGGAAAAAGCCCTCGTGAAAAGATGTCTTCAGGCAGGTCACGGCAACTCGTCTGGTTCGGGCTCGCCCTCATTATCGCCCTTGGCTTCTTTCTCCGATCCTATCACTTCACTGACTGGCTCCATTTTGAGCTCGATCAGGCGCGTGATGCACGGGTGATTGATGCTGCCATCGAGGGTGGGCCGGGCGAACTCCCGCTCCTCGGACCGAAAGCCGGGGGGACATTCCTTCGGCTCGGCCCGGCGTTCTACTATCTCCAGTATCTGGGGGCGCTCGTTTTTGGTCCTTCGCCGGCCGGGATGGCGGCTGTGGTCTTTATCACCTCCGTCGCTTCGATTGCGGTATTCTTTTTTTTGGCGCGGCGGCTCTTCCCGGATTGGCTTGCACTGTTCCTGACACTTGGCTTCTCAGCCTCTGAATATTTCGTGATGTACGGGCGATTTGCTTGGAATCCGAATATGTTGCCGTTTTTCATCCTCCTTGGGATGTATGCGCTCCTCCGATCAGTCGGAGGTGGGGAGCGGAATCCGGGCCGATGGTTTCTCGTCTCAGTCCTGGCGTTCGGTATCGGGACACAGCTCCATTTCCTCGCTTTCCTCGCGATTCCGGCTTTTGTCGGACTCTTTCTCATTTTCCGTCGGCCGAGGTTTCGGCTTCGGACCTGGGGGACAGCCATGGCTATTGTCGCAGCACTCTATTTCCCGATGTTTCTGAACGAGCTTGCAACGAGTGGGGCGAACACGCGCGAGTTCTTTGGTGCGATCACCGAGAAATCAACCAAGGAGGAACACGTATTTTTGGAAAAGATTATCCGGAACGGCACCGAGCACGTGCTCGCTGGACTGGTCATCCTGACTGGGTTCGAGGGAGGGGCATTGCCAAAGGTGGAAACGACAGAAGGCTTCTCAATCGTTTGTCAGGGGAAATGCGATGCCGGCAAGCCGTATGGTCTCGCTATGGCCTCGTTGCTCACTCTTTCTGTCATCGCATACTTTCTTCTCGTGTTTCGAGAGAAAGAACGGCGGAAACGGGATGTACTCATCGCCGGCGGCCTCTGGTTCGTCATCACATTCATCCTCTTCACGCCGTTGGCTTATGGCATGGCACCGCGCTTTTTTCTTCTCTCTGGAGCATTCTTCTTCATGCTGATCGGATGCCTGGGACTTGTTCTGACACGCATGTTTGCGCGCTTCGGCTTCGGGCATACGCTTGCGGCTGGGCTCATCTTGGTGCTTGTGACACTAAATATCTCATCGCTCCAGCTGCGCTTCGATGAGCTCTCGCGCGCTGCGACCGAGCCGATCGACAGTCCGCCAGATCGGATCCTGAAAGAGCGTATTCGCGTGACGCTTGAGCAGCAGAACGAGATCATCGATTTCCTCGCCGGCAAATCGGCCGAGCGCGGCTATCCGGTCTATATGTTCAGTGAGCCGCAGCATCGGCGGGCGCTCAAATATCTTCTCGAGCGGCGCGGTGTCGAAAATGCCGTCCTCGGCTATGATGGAATCTATCGACAGGGTGTCTACTATCTGGTATTGCGCGCGCAGTCGGATCTCGAGGACGCGCTTAGAAAGTATCGGGCGAACTATGAAGTCGGGACGACCACTCGATTCGGGACACTGGTCGCGATCGAGCTCATACCAAAGCCAGAGATGATTATCGAGGAACGGCAGGATTTTTCTCTCCAGAAGCCAAGTGACTCGCTTGCTCCGCCACGGTACACCTGGAACGAATACTTTAGCCGAACAGATGGTGAGACAGATGAAGAAACGGGGAGTCTTGATCGTATCGAAGACGAGGCGAATAATCAGCCAGAATAATTAATCATATGCTTGATTGGAAACGGACAATTCAGATTTTGCTCATCATTTTCGTTTTGGGTGGGGCATTGCGTTTCTATCAGCTCGGCGAGAACTCCTTTGTCGCGGACGAATTTCTCGATATCAACTCGACGTATGGCTATCACCAGCTGGGGGAGTGGCGGGCCTGGGATTTCAATTTCGGAACGGCAAGCACAGTGAACGAGAACGCGGCGCGGGATGAACGGGCAGCACCCTATAAGCTCCAGGTTGCCGCTTTGTTTAATATCCTCCCGCCGACCGAGGCAACGGCACGGACGGTCAGTGCTCTCTGGGGAGTATTCGCGATCCTCGTGGTGTTCTGGTCGGCCTGGATTTTTACACAGCGGCGCGATATCGGACTCGTGGCAGCATGTATCTGTGCAATCTCAGTATCGGCGATTATCTTCAGTCGTCGACTTCGGATGTACGCGATGTTTTTTCCGCTGTATCTCGCTGCCGCGACCGCACTGTATGCCGCGTATGAACGAGCATACGAGGGCAAGATTGCCATGTTTCGACGATTTTCCGAGTGCTATGGTATACACCTGCCGTATCTCCTCCTCGGCATGGCCATCCTCCCGCTGTCGCTCTCCGTACACCAGATGACGGCACACCTTCCGCTCTCATTTGGAGCGTTTCTTGTAGTTCAGGCGGTGATTGTCTACCGCGCGACAGGGAGTTGGCGGAATCGCTATGGGTATTCGGTCGCGCTCGGTCTCGTGGGAGTTTTCGGATTGATTCTCGTTTTTCCGAAGGCAATCCGAGCGTTTACTCAGGGGCTTGTTTTCTTTGACGATCACTTTGGTTATTTGAATCACGCCCTCAACGATTACGCGACGCCGGTCATCGGCGCGCTTCTTGTCGTCTTTGGTATCGCTTACTTGTTCCAGGAAACAGAGCGTCGCGAAGCCGCCCGGTATCTTGCTATCGCCTATCTCGTGCCGCTGCTCATGGCGATCTTTCTCTGGCGCCGGAATGTCGGGCCGCAGTATATTTTCTTCGTCCAATCCTTCGGGATGATTCTGGCGGCGGCGGGTATTGTGGGGATATTCGAGTTTCTCCGAAGCGCATTTGTGGTACGATGGAATTTTCGGCTGGCTCTCCTCTTAGGAATGAGTCTCTTCCTCCTAGTTCCGAACCTCGGTTATTTCTTTGAAGAGAACAATACCTATCACGAGACCTCGACCGGTGGGAATCCGAACTATCGCAAAGTCTTCGCCTACTTCAAAAAGGAAAAAATTGAAGGTGACGTACTCATCACGCGCAATTTCCGCAACTACTACTGGAACGGGGCCGAGGTGACTGTTTTCGACTTTGGTGGGGAACTGTCGCGAGAAAAGCTTTCGCTCGCGGCGATCAAAAAGATTGAAGCTGAACATCCGTCCGGCTGGCTCATCTACTCAGGGAATGACGAAGACTATATTTCATCGGAGGTGGAGCGTTATGTCGAAAAGCATTGGGAGCGTGTTTCTAATGTAAACGTCCGCGGGGATATATCAGTCTTTCGATTCGGACACGTCTCGGCTCAGGAGTCCATCCGATGATTCAACGTCCAGCCCTCATCGCTGTCATCGTTCTGTCGCTCACACTGGCGGCTATCGTTTTCTTGCTAAATCGGTCACCATCAGCGAGAGAGCATGAAGAGCCGATGAGACTCAAAATCGGATTCAGCCCGGATTGGGAATATGGGAGCCGAAAGCGACTCGCACATAAACTCACCAACCAGGCTCCCGCTGAACTTGAGAAAGTGGTGCGCTACTTTAACGAGGAATTTCACCCGGACCTTGTGGTTGGTGGCGGTGATTACGTTGAAAGCAGCGGCGTGAAGCCGGAAAAAGCCAAAGAGCAGCTCCGTGCGGTGAACGATATCTTCAAGCGTCTCGAAGCGCCTCGCGTCTACGCACTCGGGAATCACGATGTGCGTTCGCTTTCGAAGGAGGAGGTAATGGAAATTCTCGAGATAGATTTGTCTCATAGCGTGACGGAGCTCGGCCCGTGGCGTATAGTCATCTTTGATACTAATTTTAACAAGACGGATGACGCTGCAAGGTCGCGCGAACAGTATGCCGAAGGCTATGTCAGTGCCCGCGAGCTTCGTTGGCTCGAAGCGGCAATCACGACGGACCGGCCGACACTTGTCTTTAGCCACCATAGCCCCATCACCGCGTACAATGTCGATAATATTTTGTCGAGGAATATCTCGAATGAGGAGGCAGTCCGGGCAGTTTTCGAGCGACACGATAATGTCGTCGCTGTTGTTTCTGGACATACGCCGCGGCCTCAGCATGCAGTTGTGAATGGTGTCGACTATCTCATCGGCGATACATTGGTGAACGAGGAGGGGCTGGGCGCGTTCGCCGCCATCAGTCTTGAATATTTTCCGCTCTCGTATCGCGCAACAGTCCGTTTCGAACATTTCGGCCGTCGGCCGGTGATTTTTGAAGTAGCTAGGGATCTCGCGTCTGGGCGACACTGAAGAAAAAAAGAAGTCCGTCCACTCGTTGAGTGTTCGGACGTTCAATTGGCATACAGGCGTACGCCTTCACTGGTACAGGTGGAACGCGATCGTCCGCATGAGTCGGGCCTGGCAGTAGGCTGGATCGCCGAATTGACCCAACCACTCTGGGTGGATCTCCAAGAGCTTCCGGAAGTTTCCGGAGTGGCGATGCATCCATTGGGCGAAACGCTGCATCTCCCGTTCGCGTCGGTACAGGCGCTTCAATCCCTTGCGGTGGACATAGCCGCGATACAGGCGGACCTGCATCCGGTTGATACGCTCGACCGCGATATCCTGTGGCGAGAGTACTTCCGGATGGCTGCTAAACCGACGCAGGAATTCGATCCAGCCACGGGAAAACGCTTCGAAGTGCTCGTCATACTGGCGGAACCAGAACGCGACCCAGTCAAAGGGGCTGGGAAGGACAGTGGGAACTACAGACATGTTGAACCTCCAACAATCGGTTGATGAAAAAACTATGAACCAACATCCAAGAGGGAATCCCTCGCGGATGTCACCCTTGTTTCATGTCTTTGGTATACTCCAAAAAATTGAATTTCACAATATTTTTGTCAAGCAGCAGCCGATAGAATATGAAAAACAGCTTCAAGTAAGCTATGGCTACCATCCTTTCTATCTATCGGCGCAATAATCTGATGAGCGGAGCGATATCGTCATCCCGGAGCTCGCGGAGGATACGGAGCGTGCTGTAATACAGCGCTGCGAGAAATGATCCTGAAACCAGGAAGCTCCAGGGGCCGCTCGGAAACACATGCGTCGCGAGGAGTGCAATGCCAATGGCGGAAGCGAGCGAAATCAGGATGAGACGAGCCGAGAGCTTGGCCCGGAAGTGGATCTCGGTGTAGACGAGGATGCTGATCATAAGGAGAGCGGAAGTGATCGTTGTTGCGAGGGCGGCGCCGACGATACCGAACGGCGGAATAAGCGCGAAGTTAAGGAGCAGCATCCCGAAGAAACCGACGATCGAGAGGCGGAGCGGTATCTTCACAAGCCCTGCGCCATTCAAGGCAAAGGCGAGCACATAGAAGACAGTCAGGAAGCCGACACCGACTGCAAAAACCTGCATGGCGGCGGCTGCACCATCGTAGCGGTGTCCGTAAAAGAGCTGTAGGATTTCATTGGCATACACCGAGAGGAGTGCGACGAGGGGAAAGAGGATGAGTGCGAGGAGTCGGAGCGAGCGTTCGACAAGGGATGTGGTCTCAGCGTCATTGCGTTCGGCAGTCGTCTTGGAAATTGCCGGGAGCATGATCATCGCGAGTGCGGCAAAGAGGTAGTAGGGGATACGGCCGACCATGATCGCGGCATTGTAGAGCCCGGTCAGATGGTCGTCGTGGAGGAGGGCCTTCACGAAATAGAGATCGAGGGTGAGGATGAGTTCGTAGAAGATGAGAAAGAGCGTCAGTGGTCCAGCATAACTGAGGAGCGTCTTGGCGGGAAAATGGAATTCGGTTCCGATGGTACGCTCGCCAAGGCGGAGGTGGCGTTTGATATAGAGCTCGTCGATGAGGACGACCGCGATGAAGGTGAGGAGCGGCGCGAGGATGTAGCCAGCGACTGCGCCATCCAAGCCGAAATAGATAGCCGCGAGCGCGATGCAGCCGACACGGGCAAAGGAGCGGATGATCTTCACGATCGCCTGGAGTCGGAAGAGATGGAGTCCGATGAGATAGTAGTGATAGAACGAGGCCGCTGCAAAGGCTGGAATAACAAGTGACGAGAGCTGGAAGAGCCGGGTGAGCGATGGGTCCTGGAGGAGAAGGGCGATGAGCGGAGCAGCGAGGAAGAAAACGACCGTTACGGTGCCGATGATGAGCGTCTGGAGAATAGCCGTTTTCCGTTTGATCGCTTCGATCCGTTCAGGATTCGCCTCGAGAACCTCGCTCAGGTATTTGGACATCGCCGTGGGGATGCCATTGCCGATGAGGACGATGATCATGGTCGTAAACGTGACGACGAGCCCATAGCGGCCGTAGTCAGCGGGACCGAGGACGCGTCCGACAACCGAATGGACGATATAGGCGGCCAGGTTGAAAGTGATTTCGGATGCTGTCAGCCAGACGAGCGAACGGGAGAAGTGTTTCATAGGGTGGTGGTGATTGCACTCGTGACCGTGTCCGGATCCTGCCCCGCATTGATCACGACAAAATCCCAGAGCGTCGATGCTTCGGTGAAGAGCTGATGCTTGTCGCGGAGGTATTGGAGACCCTGTTCAGGTGCGCGTTCTCTGGTCATGACAGCGTCGGGCGAGACCGAGAGGAAGAATGCCCGCAATGGTTTCGGGATATGCCGTGCCGCGAAGCGGGCATAGAGCGTATCAAGCGGAGTACCGTCGAGATAGGCGATATTCACCAGGCTGTCATAGAAATAGCGATCCGAGAGGAGGTAGTCGACTCCTTCGTGCTCCAGATTCTTCACGTAGCGACGGAATCGGATGAGGTCGAGGAGGAGCACTCCTTGGCGGAGCCACACACCGAGACTGGAGCTCTTGGTCACCGCTTTGGCAACGCCGGGCTTTTTTGGACCGCGCTGAAAGAGGCTTTTTGCTGCCTGAGGCAAGCTATAGGCGACCGCGTGGAAGTAGGCGACGCGCTTCCCTTCGGCTTCGAGCTCGGATCGGAGTCGCGCGAGCTGAGTCGATTTTCCCGACCCATCGATGCCGCTGAAGGTGATAATTTTCACAGTGAAAAAGTTACCCGGTTATTACGAGTGTTGGGACAAGATATACTCCCAGCCCGGTTTCCAATCCCTTGTCTTTCGCCAGTCTTCGGCGAGCGCTTGCTTCCAGGATTTTTCATGAATTAAGACATCGAGTGAAAGCTGTGGCGCTTTGTGAGCAACGATAGCGACATGTTTTCCGTCGTAATTTTTCTTGAGAAATTCGAGAAAATCCGCTACACGAGTTTTGACGTCCTCATAACTCTCGCCTTTGGGGAATGGTTTCGTAATACATTCTTCTTCCTGCATCGGCTCGACGATATCAGAGGAAGCCCCATTGAGTTCACCATAGTTACATTCACGCAGTCTGGTATCGGGAATAGTTGGGTAGAGTCCTTCCCAAGCGAGTTTTGCTGAGTTATGAGCGCGCTTCAGATCAGAACAGAACACGACATCAAATGCCTGGTCTTTGGTCTGCTCTTTCAAATCAATTGACTGTCGTATACCGAGTTCTGAGAGTTCAGCGTCTTTCCAGCCGGAAGATATATGCTGTTCGTTATCAGTCGTGGTGCCATGGACAAAGTAAGTGATCTGAACGGACATATAGTTTAGTACATGATGATCGAAACCGGCATGAGCCGCGCGACGGGCTTCACAACCTGGTTTTCGGTGACGGTCGCGATGATGTCGTCGATCCGCTTGTAGTGGGAACTGTCCTGCTCGATGACCTTCGAGGACTGGCCATTGTAGAGCCGGACGCCGCGAGTCGCGAGTTTCTCATGGAGCGCTGTCTTATCCTCGGGGACAACGGTGTCAGACTTGGCCTTGGCTTTGCCGGCACCATGGTTGCAGGAGTAGAAACTCGATTCATTGCCGTCCATGCCGACGCAGAGGAACGCTTCGGTCGACATCGAGCTCGGGATGAAGGCCGGCTCACCGGTCTCCTCGAAGAGCGGATGATGATTCATGCGAGTCGGGCCATAAGCTCTGGATGTACCGTTTCGGTGCACCCAGATCTTCTTCCCGTAGTGTTCTTCCTCCGACACGAGGATATGCGGCATGTCATAGAGGAGCTCGAGTTCGGGATCGCGGCCGAGGACGCGTTTTATCGTTTCGCTTACATTGTGAGTGATGACCGCGCGATTCGCATGGGCGAAGTTCGAACAGGCATTGCGCGCCGCCATGTACATCTCGCCTTCGGCCGAACGGCCGTCATAGGTGAAGAGCTCTTTCTTGGCGCCGAAGTCATACTCGCGAATCTTCGCTGCGATGCGGTCATAGACGGGTCGGAGCGGCGAGCGGAAGAGGAACTTTCCCAGTTCGACCATGATGGCCTGCGACAGGTGCTCGCGCTTCTTCGCGGTGTACATG
>CAZCTF010000007.1:0-28330 GCA_964501755.1 uncultured Bdellovibrionales bacterium | reverse complement strand
GGGCGAGGTCGATCGCGCGCTCTGGAAACGGCAATTCCCAATTGTAGCGCTCGGCTCCATCGACGATCGCGTGGAGGGCTTGGATCGTAAAGACCGGGCGACTGCGCTCGAGCCGCTTGAATGTGTCAATGAGGATGCGAATCGTGTCTTCTTTGGACGGCTCAGGCACCGTGATCGCCTCAAAGTATTTCAGGGCTGGGATCTGGCGCTGGCCGAGCGTATGATAGGCTTCGCCGGTCATGAGCCCGATGATGCGGCAGGTCGGGAGCGACAGATAATCGTTCAAGATATCGCCGACGGCCATGTCGCTTTCGGGATCGAGGAAACGCTCGATGCCCTCGATGATCATGACCACGTTCCCGGCATAGACCGCCTCATCGAGGAGCGTGCGGAGCTGGCTTTTCGGATCGATGCCTTGCGTCCGGGCGTCCGAGATCGCCTGTCCCATGTCAAAGATGACGACGCGCGCTTCATCGATGATTTTATCCGTAAAGCGATTCTCGCGGATACGGCGCGCGAAAGCATGGACGATCGAGCGCTTGCCGATACCCGGGTCTCCGACCAAAAGTGCCGAGTTGTCATTCGGCCGAGAGAGTGTCAGCGCGAGCATCTCCATCACTTTTTCGCGCCCGATCGATTCCTGGCCCATGTAGTTGCTGAAATCATGCTCGGATAGATCACTCACATAGTGGTCGAGATGCGGTGTGTATGCATAAGCCCAGTACTTGCCGATCCGGGTCGTACGGCAGAGATGCTCCCATTCCCAGAAACGACTCTCTCGCTCCGTCTCGAGAAAATGCTCGCCTTCGATCTGCCAGGCCGCATCAAAAAGCTCCGGGGCAATACGATGTGCTGCGAGGAACGCTTCACGTTTTTCAGGTACGCCGATCGTCTCGGCATCGACGTCTTTCGGCGAGAGGCCAAGCCGCATCATCGCTCGGTCGCGCCACGGCGCATGTTCCGGCTCGCGAGCGTAGTCCGCATGGCCCCGCAGGTACCGATGCCAGGCCAAGACCGCGATGACCGTCACAACCACCGCACCAACGAAAGAGAGGATACCGATGAGGGTACCGAACATCACACCAACCACAAGGCTGCCCCCGACCAAGAGTATCGGCGCCAGCGCAGCGAAGCAAGAGAGGATGACGACTGCGACACCCATGAAGATAATCGCGAGAAAGCCGCCAGCGAGGACGATCGTACGGACGATCGCTCCGAGAAAACGAGTGATGAGATTGTTCAGGAGCGACTGCACGAAGAGTACGGGACGAAAGCCACGCCAGGCGTTGAAACTGATATCGCGCTTCCAGGGAGAGATGAGCGTCCGTGTAAGCCCGGCGATATTGAAACGATGCAGAACATAGCGGACATAGTTCATCGCTATCTTCGCAATCGTCAGAATGCCGATCGAGTAGTACCAAAGGAAAAAATTCATGCCGAGGGCAATTGGTGTTTCTTTTTCTTTCCTCTATTGTAGCCGTTCACTCGGCTTTCGTAAATTGAAGGGAGGCCCATTTTTGCGTATACTAGAGCCACTATGATGTTCCCACCCCGACTCCTCGCGACACCTTGGCTGACCGCCCTTTCCGGCTTCGTCCTCGCGGCACTTCTCGCGCTGACTCTCGCCCTCTTCGGCTGGTTTTCCCCGGCGCTGACCATCCTCGCAGCGCTCTTCCTCTTTGGCGGATTCGCTACCGCGATCATCGGTCTGGTGCGAGCGAACGAACGTACCCGCCTCGCTGTCATCGGAGGACTCGGCCTTTTCGCTGCTATCATCGTTTTTCAAACGGAGCCGACCGTCTTCACCGGACGCGACCAGGGATCAATCGCCCTCGCCGCCGTCGAACTGGCAAAGGGGCACGAGCTCGCGTTCCGGAACGCAGCGTCCGATGTCTTCTTCACCATCTACGGTCCCGGCCGAGCACTCAATTTCCCCGGCTTTGCCTATACCGAGACGGGTGCGCTCATTACTCAATTTCCGCTCGGCTATATCAGCTATCTCGGACTCTTTGTGAGCTGGTTCGGAACGACTGGCTTCGCAGTCGCGAACGGCTTCCTCTTTATTCTCTCCGGCTGGACTTTCTTCGAACTGTGCCTCCTATTTGTCTCACGACGAAACGCCCTCCTCGGCACAGTCTTGTTTGCGACCTCATTCCTCGTGGTCTGGCTCGCCCAGATGACACTCACCGAAAACCTCGCCCTTCTCATCTTTCTCGCGCTCTCGCTCGCGCTTGTCCGATTTGATCGAGATGAGGATTCGCGTTTCCTTCCACTCATCATCCTCCTCGGATTTCTCTTCGCCATGACGCGGATCGAGGGTTTCGTCATCGCCCCCCTCGCCCTCCTCTACATCCTGTACCGTCCAGCGCTCCGCGCACGACTCTTCGCATTGCCGAAGCGATGGCTGGTTCCTACGCTTTTTTTCCTCGCCTTCCTCTTCCTCCGCGATCTCTTCATGAACCTGCCGTTCTACACGATGATCGGCAAAGCCGTGCTCAAGTACTGGCATGAGGTGAGCTCCGCCGCTAGTAATGAGTCCGAGCCCAACCTCGGCCCGACGCTCATCTCTTATGGCCTTTTTACTATCTTCCTCGGCGGCATCGCGAGCCTCGCGTTTGGCATCATGAAGCGCCGCTTCGCGCTCATTATCCCCGTTCTCCTCGCGCTTCCAACTTTCCTTTATCTCGTGAATGGCCATATCTCAGATGATCACCCGTGGCTCCTCCGCCGTTACGCGTTCACGCTATTCCCGCTCTTTCTCCTCGCGACGGTCGTGCTCTGGCAATCGATCGAAACAACGCTCGCTCCCACACGACAACGACGCTTCGGTTTTCTCTCTTTCGTCCTCCTCTTTACTCTCCAGATCGTTCCAACTTATCGGGCGATTACGACGACCGAATACCACACGCTCAGAGATCAGGCGAGCGGATTCGCCGAACAGTTTGGCGACCGCGATCTCATCCTTGTTGATCGCAGCGCGACCGGTGACCCGTTCGCGATGATTGCCGGACCCATCAATAGTCTCGATAAAAAGAACGCTGTCTATTTCTTCAACCCCGAGGACTACGCGCGACTCGACCGCTCCAGATTCGAGCATGTCTATCTCCTCGCGACCGAAGACAGTCTCGGACAGTATGCGGACGCCTTCGGCAATGATCTCCTTCCCGTCGAGGTTATTTCTTTCACTCATCCGACCCTGGCTGTATCAGCACCCTACCGCTTCCCGGTCGCCTCTGCTGTCACAAGCGACGCTATTCTTTTCGAGATAACCAAGTAGTATTATTATGACGCATCCTCCGTTCGCCCCCATCCCTCCTCATCTCGTACCAATCTATCGGAAGCTCCGCATCACACTCTGGGTTCTGATCGCAATCGTTGGTCTTGGAGTCGCCTACAACTTCCTCTTTCCGACGATTGTGACCAGTTTCGACTTCCGGAATCCGAAATCCAGCCGAAACCAGATCTTCGATCCACGTTCGGAAACTGGGGCAGCTCGGACCAATGGAAAGCTCGAGACCGGCGGCACGCTCGTTGCCAACACGGCTCCACTCGGCGATTTTTCCCGTCTCTCAGTCGACATCGATCTCGAGAAACGATCCGAATCGCCAAGCCGCATCACAGTCAGTGTGCAGAAGAATTACCGTGCTTTCCTCTATCCCCTTGGCGAGCCCATCACGGACTTCCCAGTGGCTGAACTCTATCGGATAGATGACACTGTCTACCTCTTCCGGGATGGCAGCCTCCACCGCTTCGTGAGTGAAGCCGCGTTCCTGTCGCGTTATCCGGCCGACATGGCCCGCGATGTGACTGCTGAGACAATCGCTCGTTATCCAATCGCTCCGGACTTCGTCGGATTCCGCGTCGGGAGCCTCATTTCCTTCGCTGATGGCGTCTATGTCGTGACCAGCGAGACCGAGATCCGGCCGATTGGCAGCGCCGAGATTTTCCTCGCACTCGGATACAACTTCGAAGATGTGATTCCGGTCAGCGAAGAAGACCTCGGGATCTACAAGCGCGGCCGTATTTTTCTCATGGGCGCGCCACACTCCGATGGTACCGTTTTTGAGGAGCATGAAAGCGGACAATTCTACATTGTCGAACAGGGTTTCCGCCGACCAGTCGCTGCTGGATCCTACCAGGACTTCCTCCGTAAGAATGTCCATCCGATCCTCGCACGCGAGAGCGACGATACGCGACTAGTTCGCTGCGCTGCGGCAGCCGGATTTTCTCCCCGCGCGCTCAGCTGTGACCTCGACCTCGGAGCACTCACTGGATCACTTGGACCCGACTATGAAATTCGATTGACCGAGAATGACGTCGATATCGACATCGCCAGCCTCTCATTCGCCTTTGGCACCCGCCTCGACATCGCCAACGCGGAAACGCTCGCCGCCAAAGTAAAAGCGCGCATCCTTACCCGATTTGGACTGTAAGATACCACTCGAAATTATGCACCCATCGATCGAAAACATCGTCGCCCCCTACAAAAAAAATGGCTCCCTCGCCATTGCTGCCAATCTCTTCTTTGATCTGGCATTGGTCGGCTGGGTCGCGTTCGTTTGCTTCTATGCGCTCGAGGTACTCCTCCCGACATTCATCATCGCCCGACTCTCGCTCGTAAAGTTCGCCATTGTGCTGCTCGTTCTGACGAGCCTCCTCGTCTGGTTCGGCTCCATACTGGAAATAAAGAGGGGTAGATCTGAAGAGAGAAAAGATCTTTCCTGTCTCTTGTTCGTAGCAATCATCATCGGAAACGTCGGCATCGTCGCGCTCGCCCACTACCGCTTCCCATGGTGGAGCATCCCCGTCATGCTCGCTGGCTACGTGTTCGCCCTCTGGCTCTTTATCCGTGAGAATCGGACAGGACGCTAACGCAAAATGATGTCCAGCGTTTCGCGCGCCGTTTTATCCCAAGAGAAACGCTCAAGTTCGATCATGGATCGATCGACACAGGACTGACGGAGCACCTCGTCCGACCAGAGTGCCGCAAGCTTTTCTCCAATATCGATGCTGTCCGACGCATCGACATAAACTGCCGCTTCGCCCGCGACCTCACGCAGGCTTGAGTTGTCAGCCGTCAGAATCGGCGCGCCAGACGCAAACGCTTCGAGTATCGGCAAACCAAAGCCCTCGTACAGGGATGGAAACGCAAACAGTCGCGCACCCTGATAGAGCGCCCGGAGATCAGTAAAACTGACTCGTCCCGTGAGAATGATGTCGTTTTTATACGGACTTGTCTCCCGTGCCTGGAGTATTCCATCAGAGAGCCACGCTGGTTCACCAGCAAGCACGAGCTGCATTTCAGGAATTGTTTCCTTCGCCATATTAAACGCCTCGATAAGACGAACCAGGTTCTTCCGTGGTTGAAGAGCCCCGACATAGATGGCATAGCCCCCTCTTTGGAGCGTATGGTGTCGCAACGTTTCATCAATCTCCTGAGGAGAAAGTCTCGTACCAAAAAAATCCATATCGAAGCCATGGTGCACGACATGAATCTTTTTCTCATCCAGCGCCGGGAAGAACTCGAGCAGGTCACGTTTGGTTGATTCCGATACCGCGATGAGTCGATCGGCTTGCCGGACCACTGTCTCGAGCATGAAATTCAATTTCCAGAGATGACTCTTCGGAAAAGTTTCGGGAAAACGCCGGAAGGCCAGATCATGAATCGTCGCCGTCACCCTGATACCACGCGGCAAAAAAACCGGGGCTGCCTGGATCGGCAAGAATAACCGATCTGGTCGATTCCAAAACATTTCCCACGCGAACCGAGTCTGCATCCAGGCATACGGAAACGGGAGCGGCACCTCCGTATAGTTCGAGTGTTTCGGCGGGGCCAGAGCCGTATTGAATACCCCTCTATGATAGAGTCGAAACTCAGTCTCTGCCGATATCGCACCGAAACGTTTCAGAAGCTCAGCGACATAGACCCTCGTCCCGTCGATCCGGACATGGTCGAGATCGCTCGCTTGGATGGCGATTTTCATAGAGGATTCGTTCGCTCGCGCCGGACCCGCATCAATTCAACCGGCTCAGCGAAGAACATTTTCTCTTCTTTGATCGAAAATCGTTCGATTGCTACACCCTCGGAACGGAAATAGGCAATCACTTCCTGGATGCGATCCTCGGGAGCGCTCGCCCCACCCGTCACACCAACGGTCGACACGCCGTCGAACCACTCTGTTTTGAGATGCGAGGCATCGTCTACGAGATACGCACGAGCCCCGGCACGTTCAGCGGTCTCGCGCAACCGATTGGAATTCGATGATGTGAGCGAGCCGACAACGATGACGACCGGCACCACAGCGGCCAGCGCCTTCACTGCCTCCTGTCGATTCGTCGTTGCGTAGCAAATGTCCTCGAGCGGCGGGGCAGTGATATTTGGATATTTCTTTTTGAGCGCAGCAATCGTCTCTCGAGTCTCATCAATCGAGAGTGTCGTCTGAGTCAAATAAACCATCTTTTCCGACTGAGGAAGCGTGAGCATGGAAACGTCAGCTGCGGTCTCAACAAGTGGGATATTGACGCCAGGCGCTTCCCCCAGGACACCCACCCCTTCGATATGTCCCGGATGACCGATATAGATGATTTGATAGCCCTCCTTGATGAAACGCAGCGCCTCGAGGTGAACTTTGGTGACAAGCGGACAAGTCGCATCGATAAGATGAAGTTTACGCACCCTCGCTGCTTCGTAATGAGCGCGCGGCGAACCGTGGGCTGAAAAGACGACAACTGAACCCTCCGGGACCTCGCTTAGTTCCTCGACGGTAATCGCACCTTTTTTCGTAATGTCTTCGACAACGTGTTTGTTGTGGACGATCTCATGCTTCACATAGACTGGCGTGCCGAAGAACTCGAGCGTATCCTCGACCGCTTTTACGGCCCGTGCCACGCCAGCGCAGAACCCGTGCGGCTCAGCAATAAGGACTTTTTCGACACGCATAGCTAGTCCTTGATGAGAGTACCGACGAATTTCTTCCCGGCGATGTAGCGGGTCACATTGCTGAGATCGCCACCATTCATGATGGCGACCTCCATCGATTCTTGCTCTGCCATCGCACTCGCAATCGGATCAAATGGCACATTCATTCCAGGATTCCACTTGTTCCCGATGATCTTGCGGAATTTCTTCCATGTCAGGACGTCGAAAGGTTGCGCGTCACTGTGCGTGTGTGGATCCTTGTCATAGACGCGCTCGATATTGGAGAGGTTGATGATCCGTTTCACACCGAGGTATTTACCAAGAACGACAGCGTCGAAATCGGTCGAAAAACCCGGGCGCCAGCCGGCGGCAACGAGAATCGGTTCGGGTGCGGAGTAGAAGTCCTCGAGGTCGTGAGGATTCGTGTTAATCCTCGGATGTGCGTACTCTCGGAAAATCGTTCGGACAAGGTGAGCGTTCATGCGGGTCGCATGGATGCCGAGCCAATCACGATCTTCATCATTGATCTTGGTCACGACGGCCGCCGACTCGATGTATTTCCGTGCCGTCCGACCGCCACCCGTGACGAGGATGAACCGATAGCCTTTCCGGATATGGCTCACGATGAACTTCTTGAAGTTGGATACGAACACGTCATCGATCGATTCCGGCACGAGCAGCGATCCTCCGAGCGAGATGATAATGCGCTCCTTGGCGTCTGTTTTCTTATTTGCCCTTTTTGATGTCGGCATAGCGGTCCTTGATAGCGGTGCTGAGTTGATTAAATGGAACAGATTCAATCGCTTCCTCCGTCCGGCTCTTTACTTCAGCCGTTCCACTGTCGAGCGAACGCTTGCCGATGACGACCCGGTACGGGATACCCAGGAGATCGGAGTCAGCAAACTTTTCTCCAGCGCTCGCTTCACGGTCATCATAAAGTGTCTCGATGCCATCCGCGGTGAGCATCTGGTAAATCTCATCTGTCTGCTCATTTGTCCCGAGCGACAAGAGATGGACCTGGAACGGTGCAATCGATTTCGGCCAAACCAGTCCGCGTTCATCAGCGAGCACTTCGACGATCGTCCCGAGAAGCCGAGTTGGCCCGATGCCATAGCAACCCATCACGACTGGGCGCATCTCCCCGGCCTCGTCTTTATAGGAAAGACCAAGCGGTTCGGAAAATTTCGTTCCCAGGTGGAAAATATTTCCGACCTCGATCGATTTCATTTCGGAAAGCTCACTCCGTTCCACGCCAAGCTCCGCGAGAGTCTCTTCATTCAAGACTTCCTGATTCAGCGCGATGCCTTTCTTCCTAGACACATAGATATTGTCTTCTCCGGCCTCTGAAACGGTCTGAAATTCCTCAGAAAAGCGACTGAAGATACCACCCGATGCAAACGTCACATAGGTCCGGTCACCGATGCCGAGACGTTGGAAGACTCGGATATACGCCTCACGAATCGCAGCATAGTGTTTCTGGTGCTCCTCATCATTCCGATCAAAGGTGTAGAGATCCTTCATGAGAAACTCTTTGCCCCGCATGATGCCGCTCTTGGCACGGAGCTCATTGCGGAATTTTGTCTGGAACTGATAGACGGCTTTTGGTAGATCGCGATACGAGGCGATGTGATTCTTCATCATGTTCGTCACCGGCTCCTCATGCGTGATGCCGAGACCGGTTTCGCCACCGGACTTGAACTCGGTCTTGAACCAGTTGTCGACTTTCGCATCGTCCCAACGGTCGGTCTTCTGCCAGAGCTGCTTGTCCTGAAGCGCCGGCATAAGAATCTCATTGCCACCAATCACATTCATCTCTTCGCGAATAATGCCGATGATCTTGTCGAGTGTCCGGAGTCCGAGCGTGAGATAGCTGTACACCCCCGCGAGTTCCTTGTGGACATAGCCAGCACGGATGAGGAGCGCTGCGTTCTTGCTGATTTCGTCGGAAGGGGCGGTCTTGGACGTCTTCGTAAAGAGGATCGATTGGCGCATACGGACGTAATTATTTCCTCTATTGTAGGCGATTTTCTGTCCCCATGTCAAAGAAAAAAAGCTTTTCTCAAGCCTCAAATAAAACCGTTTCGGGATGACTACCGATCAAAAGAGATCTCGAACGGATTCCCTGCCCGCTCAATAGAAAGTGTGACACGCTCCCCGGTCGGAATTTCATACAGCGCAACTGAGAGCGGCCATTCGAGATTGATTTCGCGGCCATTTACAGCTGTAACAATATCGCCATAGCGAAGCCCCACTTTCTCAGCGAGCGATCCCGAGATCACCGCGAGACCGGTCCGTTCTGAAGGAGTGAAGATCATCGCGCCCCGATCGCGCCCCACCCCGAGTGCGAGCGCTGTTTCCTGTGAGAGGGAGATATAGTATGCGCCGATACTCTGACGTACCGATTTCCGGTCATTAATGACGCGCTGAAGCGACTGTCGGAGCGCATTGGCAGGCAGGATAAACGCTCGCTCCTCAGCATCGAGTATCATCGTACCAATAAGGCCGATCAGATCCCCATTCATCGCGACGGCCACACCACCATTCCAACCCTCACCAATGAACCGATCGGGCAAGAATACACCCTCCCACTCGTCGGTCGACGCAACCGTCTTGCCCGAAAGGTTGAACGTTCGATTCCTTTCCCCGATATAGCCACTCGCAAGCCGTGATTCCTCGGAATCTTCGGTGCCAGCGAGCGCGATGAAACGTCGTCCCTGTCGGATATCATTCGAATTAACAAAGCTCATCGCCGGCGTGTCGGCGCGTTCGGTTCGAAAATACGCAACATTTACCACCGGATCATACGCCACAAATTCCGCGATCGAAGCATTGCCATCAGAAAAGAAAACCGTGAACCGCCGCGCGCTGGTCAGCGGCGTTTCATTCATATAGGTCGCCACCATGCCGTCATTAGTCACGAGCACACCGGACCACTCGTTCACGGTACTACCTGAAAGACGAGCCGCGCGATCAGTTGAAACCGAGACGATGCTGACGACTGCTGTTCGCGGAGCAGCAATGAAACGCTCCAGTCCCTCTTCCTGAGAAAGCACGACCTGCTCGGTCCTTTGGATGACCGTCGTATTACCCGCCCCAATGGCCGGCCACGGTAACCCCGACAGAATCGGCCAGGTCGAAAGCCTCGGGAGAACGAAGGTATGGGCGAGGGCGCCAAAAACCCCCGCTCCGAGCATAAGAGCGGAAAAGAGGCTGAGGAGACGGAAAAAGCGTTTACAGGAGGTCAGAAATTCCATAGTCAATCTAGAGGGTTTCTATCACGTTTTTCGATTTCCAGCAACGCGACCTATCGACTTCAGGCTCGCATCCGCCACGGCGACGTGATAAGGAGCAGCGCTATCAAGACAAGCAGAATCACTCCCTCAATAAGCATGCGCTTCTTGGCTACGCCCCCCCGCAAGAGATCGAGTGTCAATCGCCAGAGAAGATAGAAGAAAACGAGGAGCGCCGCCCCGATCGTCAGATAACCAAACGGCCAGAAATGTATCGCCCAGACAAGTTCGCCCATTACCATGCCGAGCGCGACTGATCCGAGGAGTACCTCGCGCACATCATCACGCCCTGCCCAATACAATGTTTGAAATGCCACGATTCCCGTCGCCAGAAAGAATACCAACATAAGGAGCGCCAATGGCACTTCATAATTGAGGTACAGCCCATACGCTGCTGCATAGGTAAAGAAAAGACTCGCCAGCGCTGCCGTATTCAGGAGTGCGCGGGCCGTCTCATCACTTGGGATGAGCTTCAGCCGATAGATGCCGAGAAGCGACAGATAAAAGAGGACTGTTGCCACCCAGACGAAAACGTTCTGTTCGAATGCGATGTCGATGAGCGAGAGGAGAAGGAGCGTACTAAAGGAAACGACGCTCGGCAGAAAGGCAGGGTACCACTTATCCGTCAGCCGACGCGACGCGACGAGAGAGAGCATTACGAAAACAAGAATCGACAGATTATACCATGACCAGGCTGGAATAATTGGCTCCCGAATCAGGAATGAAAGCATTCCGAAAAAGATGACCGAGAACAGAAGTACGGTAAAGTGGAAGATCATGCGCGGCGATATTTCTTGATGAATGGCTCAAAGACGAGTTTCCTGTCCCTTTCAATGACGCTGATTTTCGAGCCTGCCTGCATCTTACCCGTCGCTAGGAGAAGTGCCAAGGGATAGTATTACGGAGCGACAATTCGACGCTCCTCGAGCCGGATAGTCACGTCCTTTTCATCGCCCTTGTGTGCGATACGAAGTTTCACCATGTCCCCAACCTGATGCGAGGCGATGAGCACAGCCAATGGATGCTCCTCGTCCACTTTTTGGCCGTCGATCTCGAGGATGATGTCATTTTCAACAAGACCCACTTTGTCGGCTGGCGATCCCGGGATGACCGCAAAATCAGTCAGGCTCTCTCCACGCTGGATAAGCGCACCATGGCTGTATGGGAGACCCGCTTCCGCTGCGATGTCTTCACTCAAGATGACATAGCGCACGCCGATATACGGGACCGCAATCCGGCCAGTTCGTTTCACTTCATCGACCGCACGCTTGATCTGATTTACCGGAATAGCGAAACCGATATTCTCCGCTCCCTGAGCGACTGCAACATTGATTCCGATCACCTTCCCATCGAGATCAAGGAGCGGCCCGCCCGAGTTCCCTGGATTGATTGCTGCATCCGTCTGGATGATATCGCGCAGCACTTCCTCCTGTCCGTACGAGGTGCCAGCCGTCAATTCACGCTTCAGTCCAGAGATGATGCCGCGCGAGACAGAATTGGCGAACTCGCCCAATGGGTTTCCGATAGCGATCGCTGTCTGGCCGACGCGAATCGCGTCTGAGTCACCGAGTGGAAGCGCCGGGAAACCGTCCCCGTTCACCCTGATGACAGCGACATCATTGATTGGATCGAGTGCGAGCACGGTCGCTGGTAATTCCTTACCGTCACTCGTGATCACCGTGTACTCGGCTTTGGTATCCGATACGACATGCTTGTTGGTGACAATATAGCCGTCCTGGCTCACAAAAAACCCGGAGCCATACCCGACTGTCTGCCGGACTGATTCACTCGGCTCCTGGGACCGTCCATAGAATGGGAGACCGAAGAAATTACGGACTTTCGGCACGTCCTTTGTTATAACAATACTAACAACGGCCGGCGATCCGCGTTCGACGACCGAGACAACCGCCTGGTCTTCGAGCGGAACCGGGGCCGGCTCATTCGTCTTTTCAGCCTTTACTGGTACCTCTCGATCAAAGAGCTGGCCGATAACTGAAACCGAGTCGAGACGAGCCATATAGCCGCCGAGGAGTCCGAAGACGAATGAAAACAGTACTACGAGCGACCATGACGTGCCTGTACGTTTCACTAGCACCTCTCTCGCGCTGACACGAAGCTCCGGTACAACCGCGGGCGGCGTCGATGTTTCAGGGATATTGAAACCGGAGTTTTGATTTTGCATAGATTTGGAAATCACTTTTTTAGCGAACCGCGTTAGAGCGGCAGGGACGGATCGTCTTCAGCCGTCTCACGCAGCTTCTTTTCAAAAGCCTTCATTTCTTCGGAACGGAAGTTTATGCGCGCTTCATCGCGGCGCCACTCATACTCATCCGAAATGATGCTTATCGGTAGCGCCCTCATTTGTTCTGCCAGCCAATCCGCGAAAGAAAGTTTATAGGTAAAAATCTGGCGGATGCGGTATTGCCTTACCTCATCCTCAAGCTTCGTATCCTCAACCAGGATAATATGGTACCCGAGAGGACTTTCAACGATGCCCGTCGGCGCATTGAGTTTCGCATTATCTACTGGGCCACGGAGTTCGGGAATCAAGTCTTCGAGACGAAACCAGCCGAGGTCGCCGCCATTCGCCCGCGTTTCGCCTTCCGAATACTTCCGGGCCACATCAGGAAACGGTTCTTTCACCCGGAGCGCCTTTTCAGCAGCCTGAATGGTCTCTTTCGCTTTCTTCTGATCGACTTCCGACTCATAGGCTTTGAAAAGCTCGGCTTCATACATCGCTGGACGGACAATCTGCTCTTGGAAATCAGCAATCGTCCAACCGTAGAGGCGAGCCAGTGTCTCTTCGACTTTGTCCGTCGTGCCAAGCTCTTTCATCTTCACTGTCGTCTCGCTCGCAACCTGATCGCCCGTGACCGTGATTCCCCGATCACGTGCCAAGAGCTCGATAGCCTTATCCTCCAACATCTTGTTGATGAGATCCTTCTCGCGGATCTTCAGCCGCTTCTTGCCATCGTCAGTCGTAAAATCGACACGCATACCGAGCTCAGCAAAATCCTGGGACTCGTAGAAGTGTCGAAGCGCCTCACGATTCGCCGAGAGCCCCTCGGTCGTCACCGCGACACCCTGCCCGATCAGAACAACCGGAAATGGAAAACGGGTCGCGAACAGGCGGCTGAACGAATTCTCCGGCAGTTTGTAGATGAGGATGAGTACGCCGATCGCAAGCGCAACAATGAGAATAAAAACGGCTAGGGCAGCCTTTGGCCACTGCGGCTTGAAGGGTTTGATGGGGAGGTCGACTTCAACCATAATTTTTATATAGGCCGTTTAGTGACGAATGGGGGTGAAGAAACGATTCCACCACTTCTTGTAATTCGGAACTTCCCAGGCGATTTTTTCCGATTCAACTGACTCAGTCGTCGGGCCCTTCTCCTCATCGATCCGGACCTTGCCTTCGATCGCCATCACTTTTTCTTCCTGTCGCCGCAGACCAAGTTTCTCTTTCGCCTCTTCTTCTTTGAAGTTCGGTGATGCGAAGTACTGGATTTTCTCGGAAAGTGTCTCGTTCTCTCGAGCAATCCGATCAGCCTCGCGCTTGAGGACATCGATCTCGGCCTGGATCCGAACACTCCGCTCGTACTGGCGATAGCTCGCCCAGCCAGCAGCCAGTCCGAGTCCGATAATCACGACGAGTCCCAAGCGGGCCCACGGAGAGCGCCAGCTCATAGGCTAATAGAGAAAGAAAGGGGCGACGAGAAAGAGCACCATGGACAACGCGACCAGGGCCGAAATAACGACCCAGGCGACATAAATTTTCTTGTGCCGCGTTTTGAAGCTCATAGGCTGTTTCCATGGGCCAGTATACCATAGCGTCCCGTATCGGCTCAACGAGGATGCAATGTTTCTACCACACGTTCAGCTTGTTCCGGATGCTGCTCCAGATAGGTGTGAATGCATTCCCGTACCCGCTTACCATCATGAGTGAGCATCAGTTCAGCGCGCAGTTCGCGCGCCCCCGAAAAACCGGCGATATAGGCCTGGAAATGTTTCTTCAAGAGCTCGAAGCTCTTCGTATCGCCCCACGTAGAGACAAAGATGTCCGTCAAAACAAGAATCGCTTCAAGCCGCTCGCGCACCGTCACACTTGTCTTCGCCTCGTCGAACAGCCACGGGTTCCCGAAAACTCCGCGGCCAATCATGACGCCATCACAACCAGTCTCGACGCATTTCGCTCGTGCCTCGGCCAGACTCCTCACATCGCCATTTCCGAGAACGAGCGTCTCGGGACTCGTAGAGTTTTTGATTGCAACCGCTCTCACCATCCGCTCCCAATGTGCCGGAACAAGCGACATCTCTTTCTTGGTCCGGAGGTGCAGTGTGATCGCTGCCGGCTTCGTCTCAAGTATTTTCGGTAGCCATTCTTCCAGGTCGTCACGATTGAATCCGAGCCGGGTCTTTACCGAAACTGGAATCGGTTCAGTGCCATCCGCCCGCACTCCCTCCATCGCTGCTCGGATAACTTGTTGGGCTAATTCCGGATTCTTCATACAGGCCGCGCCCGCCCCCTGTTTCATCACATTCTTATCTGGGCAACCCATATTGATATCGAGTCCATCAAGACCGAGGCTCTTCACAAGCTTTGCCACCTCAAACATATTTTTTGGATGACCGGTAAAGATCTGCGCGACAATCGGGCGCTCGTTTTCGTCGAACTTCAGATCGCGAATGAGCGCCTCGCGCCCCTTCGGATGGCACAGCCCGTCAGCTGCGACGAATTCTGTCCAGAGCACATCTGGCTTCTTGTACCGGGCCATGAATTGGCGAAAGCTGTAGTCCGTGATGTTGGCGAGTGGAGCCAGAACAAAAAACGGCCGCGGCAAACGCTCCCAAAAACCAAAAAAAGGTCGACTGTTGTCATTCATAAAGCCCTACCAATATAGAGAGCTTTCGAAAAAAAAGAAAGCTGCCGACAACATTATGGCAGCAGCGAGCAAATTCGAAACCAGACCCTGACCCCGCTATTCAATTCGCGAGGAACGGATGTGGCCCTTGTAGAGGAAGCTCTTCAGCACCCCTAACTCCTTGGCAGATGGTCGGTACTCACGGAGGTGTGCGAGGAGTTTGAACACCATCTCGCGACCGAAGAGATTGATCATCTTCTCCACTCGCCGCGGTTCGACTTCTTTCCGCGCGACTGCCCAACAGAGCGCGAGTGCATTCGCCTCGTGACAGACATCAATGACCGGCAACTGCCTGAGGGCGTGGAGTGCGCGGAGGATACGTGGTCGAGAAATCGGCACGCGGTTCGCCGGAATGCATGGATCGATCGGATAGCCGAAGAATTCTCGGCCGGTTTTGTTCCCCATCCACCAGTAGAACCCGACCCCGATCGCGACATGCATTTCAACCGGCATCTTCGGAAGCGAAGCCGGCTTCCGGAACTGACTTTCACCGCGCCCTGCGAGAGCCATGCGCTCCTCACTTCGGGATGGCCCCGATGACAAACACTGCTCCACCCCCTGTATCAACCCTGGTAATTCGATCCCGATGAACGGGGTAACAGGAAAATCACCGAAACAGTTCGGAACACTGATCCGGCGGGTGACACGGTTGCCGAGCGGAACCAGTGCTGGATCCGCATACGGAAACGTATGGAACATACCCATGACAGAACCCTCCTTTCTGATTCATACGTGTTTTCGTACGTGTTAAGGAACAATTCCTGCAAAGAATCTTTGCAACACCGTTAATTAACACCCATCTGGTATTTCTGTCCACTCAGCAACCTCCCATTTGACAGTGAGTGTTTTTTTCAGTAATATCAGACTTAATTAGTCCGATTTATGAATCCCGTTAGAAAACCTTCTTTCACGGGGAACGCTATCCAAGTAAGCATGTTTTTTCTAGCGGGATGAAAGTATCAAAAAAGGCTTACTACGGGCTCCGAGCTGCTATCGCCCTCGCCGGATCTGATCGAGCGGTTTCCATCCATACCTTGGCCGAGTCCGAGCATCTCCCCGAAGACTACCTGGAGAAAATCCTCCAGGCGCTCAGGAAGGACGGCCTCGTCGAGGCGACCAAAGGTGTCACGGGGGGGTATGCTCTCGCGAAGAGCGCCAAAGAAACCAGCGCGTGGGATATCCTCCGCGTCCTCGATGGCCCGATCGAGATGTTCAACCCACCCGTGAAAGGCTCCCTCCCCTGTCTTCAAGTCAGCCACTGCCAGACGAATCAGGTATGGCGGACACTCGAGGGCAAGATTGAAGAAACACTTTCCAATATCTCGCTCGAACACTTGTCCCATAACGCACGCTAACTATGCTCTCCATCAAAAATCTCTCTGCCTCCGTTGAAGGAAAGAATATCCTGCGCGATTTCTCGTTTGATTTTCTCCCCGGAAAAACCTATTGCCTCATGGGACCGAACGGCTCCGGCAAATCGACCCTCGCAAGCGCGATCATGGGCCATCCCAAGTATTCCGTCTCCCGGAACGCAAAGCTCCTCCTCGAAAAGAAGAATCTGAAACCTCTCTCGCCCGATGAACGTGCAAAGCTCGGTGTTTTCCTGTCGTTTCAAACGCCGATGGAACTTGCCGGCGTCACTGTTTTCGAACTCCTCCGCCTCGCTCTCGAGAAAAAAATTGCACCCGTCGAACTTCATGCCCTCGTCGGAAAATACGCCAATGAACTCCGGATCAAAGATGAACTCCTCAAACGTTCACTCAATGCTGGTTTCTCGGGCGGCGAGAAGAAAAAGCTCGAGGTGCTCCAAGCTGCAACGCTTTCGCCGCGCTTTGCGATCCTCGATGAAATCGACACCGGCGTCGATGTCGATGCGCTCAAGACAATCACGAAGTTCCTCAAGCGGCATCTGCCGAAAGAAACAACGCTCGTGTTCATCACGCACTCCACCCACCTCCTCAAAGCCATGAGGCCCGACACGGTTCTCGTCCTCCGGGATGGCCGGCTCGTGAAGGCTGGCACGGCAACGCTCGCCAAACGCATCGAGGAAAAGGGCTTCGACTCGATCACATAATCCACACATGACTCGCCCCAAGCAATCTACTCTTGATCTCGGAGATTACCAGTATGGTTTCTCCATGCCCGAACGCTCTGTCCACAAAACGAGCGCTGGTTTGGATAAGGCTACGGTCACCGAAATCTCGGGCGTCAAAAACGAGGATACGTGGATGCGTGATTTCCGACTCAAGAGCTATCAGACATTCCTCGACAAGCCCATGCCCAATTGGGGCGCCGACCTCTCCAAGATCAATTTCAATGATATCACCTATTATCTGAAAGCGACCCCTGAACAGTCACAGACCTGGGAAGACTTGCCCAAAGAGATCAAGGACACCTATGACAAGATCGGCGTGCCAGAGGCTGAGAAAAATTTCCTCGCCGGCGTTTCAGCGCAGTATGAATCCGAAGTCGTCTATGAGAGCGTCCACAAAGAGTTGACCAAGCTCGGGGTCATTTTCTGCGATATGGATACTGCGGTGAAGAAGTATCCGAAGATCGTGAAGGAATATTTCGGCACCCTTATCCCGCCGCACGACAACAAGTTTGCAGCACTCAATTCTGCTGTCTGGTCCGGCGGCTCATTCGTCTACGTGCCGAAAGGAGTGAAAGTCGATCTTCCGCTGCAGGCCTACTTCCGGATCAATGCCGAATCCTTCGGCCAGTTTGAGCGCACTCTCATCATCGCTGAAGAGGGCAGTTCCGTGCACTACATCGAAGGCTGTACTGCTCCTATCTATCGCTCGAGCTCGCTCCACTCGGCGGTCGTCGAGATCTTCGTGAAAAAGCGGGCGCGCGTCCGCTATACAACGGTCCAAAATTGGTCCAAGAACATTTATAACCTCGTCACCAAGCGCGCTCGCGCCGAAGAGAACGCTGTCATGGAATGGGTCGACTGCAATATTGGCTCTGGCGTCACAATGAAGTATCCGGCCGTCTATCTCGCTGGCCGTGGCGCGCGTGGCGTTGTCCTCTCGATCGCCTACGCCGGAGCAGGTCAGCATCAGGACACCGGCGCCAAGATGGTCCACCTCGCGCCTGACACCACCTCGCGTGTCGTCTCGAAATCTATTTCGAAAGACGGCGGACGCACCTCGTACCGCGGCCTCGTCCATATCGCGAGCGGCGCGACCAACGCCAAAGCAAGCGTCGTCTGTGATGCGCTCCTCCTCGACGCATCCTCGCGCTCCGATACCTATCCGACGATGCGGGTGAATGAAGAGACGGCGTCGGTCGAGCACGAGGCGACGGTCGAGCGCATTGGCGAGGAAAAGCTGTTCTACCTCACCTCGCGCGGCATCTCGAAGGGCGACGCCGAAGGACTCCTCGTCAACGGTTTTATCGACCCTATCGTTAAAGAGATCCCTCTCGAATATTCGATCGAACTCAACCGACTCATTAACCTCGAAATGAAAGGTTCCATTGGCTAAGTCATATGCAGTACCGTGATATCTCAACCGATACGGAGTCTCTCTATCACCTCGACACCAATGAAAAGGCGGTCTTTTTCATGTTGAACCGGACCGGCGAAATCACGATTGAGCTTGCTGGTCCTGGCGCGACGGCGCACGTCTTCGCTCTCTATACCGAGGACGATACAGCCAAACGATCCCTTAGTCTCATGCAAAAACACCTCGCACCGGACACAGTCTCGTCAGCACTCGTAAAAACCGCCGTCGATGGAAAGACCTCTTTCAGCTATGACGGGGCGATCCACATCGCCAAGAATGCGCATCGCTCTGACGCGAGCCAAGAAAGCCGCACGCTTGTCCTCTCCCCAGATGCGCGTGCTTATGCCCGCCCAGCGCTCGAGATCCTCGCGCATGACGTCGTCTGTCATCACGCGGCAACGACCAGTTCAGTCAATGACGAAGCGCTCTTCTTCGCTCGCTCGCGCGGGCTCTCAGAAGACGCAGCACGCCGACTGCTCGTTCGAGGCTTCTTCCAAGAAGCACTGGATCGAATGGAAGCACTCGGGGTCGCGGGCACTAATGCGCGGAACTATACGGAATCATTCAACCCATAGTCCTTATGCTCGATCCGAAACACATCCGAAAAGACTTCCCGATCTACGAATCCCAACCGGATCTCGTCTATCTCGATTCGGCTGCCACCGCTCTCAAACCAAAGGCCATCATCGATGCGATGAATGAGTACTACTTCAAGTATTCGGCCAATGTCGCCCGCGGACTCTACCCGCTCGCCGAAGAAGCAACAGCTGCGCTCGACGCGGCGCGGCAGACAGTCGCCAATTTCCTCTCGGCCGAATCAAAAGAAACAGTCGTTTTCACTCTGAATGCGACCCATGCTATCAATGTAGTCGCACTCGGCCTCGAATCGAAAATCACCAGGGAAAACAATATTGTCGTCACCGAGCTCGAGCACCACTCAAACTATCTCCCCTGGAAAGAACTCATAGGACGGAGCGGCAACGAACTCCGAATCGCCCGCTTCACAAGCCTTGGCCAGATCGATCAAACACATCTCGCCACGCTCATCGATCAAGAAACAGCGATCGTCGCCTTCTCGGCCGTCTCCAATGTTTTTGGCACTATAAATCCTGTCGCTGACCTCGTCCGAATGATACGGGGTATCAATCCCCGTGCGCTCGTTCTCATCGATGCCTGCCAGGCCGCCGGACACGTGAACATCGATCTTTCAGATTGGGATGCAGACTTCGTCGTATTTTCTGGTCACAAGCTCTTCGGTCCGACAGGTATCGGCATACTCGCTGGAAAACAGAAAGCGCTTGAGTGCCTCAGTCCAACGAATGTCGGCGGCGGCACCGTACTCGATGCCTGCAGTCCGGCCACCGAGTACAAGAAGCTTCCGGAGAATCTCGAGGGTGGAACGCCGAATATTGCTGGTGCCATCGGACTGGCTAAAGCGATTGAGTATATCGAGTCGGTCGGTATCGAGTCGATCCGCGCTCATGAAATAATGCTCACTCGGTACGCGATTCAGAAATTGAAAAGTGCTTTCGGTCAGCACATCCATATCCTCGGAAGTGAAACTGCCGAAACCCGCGCTGGCATCATCGCTTTTACCCTCGACGGACTGCATCCGCATGACCTCGCTCACCTCCTCGGGGAGGAAAATATCTGCGTCCGAGCCGGCGAGCACTGCGCTTCCCCGCTTCATCGCCGCCTCGAGCTCGACGCGACGACTCGCCTTTCCTTCTCGATCTATTCAACTGAGACCGATATCGACCGACTCATTGCGACGATGATAAAAATCCGCCGTATTTTCACTCTCTAAAAGCCTATGGTGCTCTATCAGGACCAGATCCTCGACCACTATCGCAATCCGCGGAACTACGGATCGCTTGATTACGCGACTCATCGGGCCGACACCCGGAATCCCACCTGCGGCGATTCCCTCCACATGGACATCGCTGTCGAAAATGGTACTATTTCGGATGTGAGGTTTACCGGTTCCGGCTGTGCTATCTCCCAGGCCTCGGCTTCGCTTCTCTCGGAAGCGGTCCGGGGAAAACGGGTAGCCGATGTGCTCCTACTGGACCCGACGACAGTGCTCAAGCTCATTGGTGTCCCGCTTTCGCCCAATCGGGTGAAATGCGGACTTCTTTCGCTCGAGACGCTCCATAAAACACTCACTCGTGAGATAGTGCCCGATAAACAATAATTACAGGACTTAAAAAAAATTGAACGGAGTTCGAGACGCGAGCGAGGAACGAAGTAAGCTGTATTTCAAAATACAGCGTCGAGCGCCGGAGCTTGCAACGAAGAAATACGTCAAATTTTGAAAGTCCCACGTCCTATGGCCTGGAAAGATGAAGCTAAGCCCGCCGGTCCAATAACCCTGTCGAACGGATGGATCGTCGAGGTCGACCACGGCGTCTGTATCGGCGCCGCCCCATGCACTGCCATGGCACCAAACACATTCGCCCTCGATGATGGTGGCAAGGCAGCCATCCTTTCGACCGTTGATGCCGATGATCAGGAAACGATCCTGAACGCCGCTCGAGGCTGCCCAGTCGCCGCGATCCGCATCAAGGACGCTTCTGGAAAACAGATTTTCCCCGAATAATTTTTCCCTACCGCCTGGAAGGAATCGGGCGTCTGCCTGATTCCTTTTTTCTCTCGTATGCCGAAAGTACCAAAGAAACAATCCGTCGAAGCCGCGGTGCGCGAAAAGCTTCACCTCGTGCTTGATCCTGAGCTCGGCATCTCGATCGTCGAATTGGGACTAATCTACGGAATCGCTGTCGATGGAGAGAAAAAATGTACGATCACAATGACATTGACCACCATGGGATGCCCGCTGTTCGGACAGATCCAAAAAGAAATCGAGGATCGAGTGATGGAGCTCGACGAGATCGAAGATGTGGAGACGGTGCTCACGTTCGATCCTCCATGGACTATTGCGCTCATGACGCCCGAAGCCAAAATCCAGCTCGGCCTGGATTAAAGTCAGAAACCGCCCCAATTTTTTTCGAAGGGCGATTTTGATTTCTACTGATACTGCTTGAACAAAAGGTCAAGCTTTTTCTTGTCGAACGTATGTGTATGGAGCGGATCAGCACCATCACGGATAACGGTCTCATAGCTCGGTCGACCCGTCTCCTGATACAGGATACCGAGCGCGAGGCGTTCTGTATCAAGCGCGAGACTAAGCGCTTTGGTCTTGTCACCCTTATCATGCTCCGATCCGAGGTAATACGTATGGTCTTTGAACCACTGGAATGTATTCTGTTTATTGAAGACGACACAGGGCTGAAAGACATCAACGAGGGCATAGCCTTTGTGCTCAATCGCTGCCCTCACGATCTCTTTCGCCTGTGGGATATCACCCGAGAACGCACGGGCGACAAATGTTGCGCCCGCCGAGATGGCGATCGCCATCGGATTGAATGGTTCCAGCACAACGCCATCCACCTGGACCGGGGTCTGCATGCCCCTTTCTGATGTCGGCGAAGCCTGGCCCTTGGTCAGGCCATAGATCATATTGTCATGGACGATGTTGGTGATATCGGGGTTGCGGCGAATCGTGTGGAGAAAATGATTGCCACCCTCACCATAGGTGTCGCCATCACCGGACTCCGCGATAACCGTCAGTTTCGGATTCGTCGTCTTGATCGCAATCGCCGGCGGCAGCGCGCGACCATGGAGGCCATTGAAATAGTGGACGCGGAGATAATGTGGGGTCTTGGCAGCCTGGCCGATGCCGGAACAGATGACGACATCCGTCGGGAGGATATCCATCTCAGCTAAAACACCCTTCACGATGTTCAGGATCGGAAAATTACCACAACCTGGGCACCAGGCCATGTCGGTTCCGTGTGGCATGTCGTACAGCTTCTTGTCGATCATACGTACCTCATAAAATACTCTTCATATCACTTCAAATTTGAGCTTTTCTTGTTTCGAGCGAGAAAATAACTTCTTTATCTTCGCTAGAAGTACTTTGCAATAACTCAAACACAATCGTATTATTTTCTAGCATACACTTCACAGAAGTATACTCATCCAGATATGAGCTCAGGTCAAAAACATTGGAGAAATCAGCAGTAGAAAATATCCACCCACCCGGTCCTGATTGGCTGCCAGACTGAGAGCAAGCTACTAGATATTGCTCGTCAGTAGTAAAAAACAGATGATGACTATAGTGAACGTCTGGATATTGATCAGGGAGATTGATATCAGTTAGTGTCTTCACATTAAAAACACGGATCATACCAGACTCATACCCCATTGCTTCATAAGTTAAATACGTCCCATATGGAGAGAATTGAGGGTGGGCATAGTTTAGTCTTTGCACATCGTCATCATTACCACCAGACAAGCTTTGTTCAAGGATAGTTTCTTTTCCAGCCTTTCTAAGGAGAACAACGCTTTTTAAAGCATCATTTATTACTAACACCTCCATATCACCGTACGAGTCTCGAGAACCTTTTCGTTCACTGCTTATTGCACCTTTATTTATTTTGTTTTCTGGAAAGGGATCAACTACGGGGGTGTCATTGAGTGGCAATGATTCTACAAATTGCCTTTGATTCTCATCTAAGGCAATAGATTGGACAGTAGGCGTTTCAACAGATTCCGTTCTCATAAAAAATTTACTCACCATTAAAAATACCGTAAACGATGTTAAAACTACGAGAGAAAATATAAGCTTCTTGTCGATCATAGTTTTGAAAAACGTTTGATGAGCGCTTCGACGGAAAACGGATTGCCATCCGACTGGAGCACACGATCTGAAATCTCGACACCGTATTCCCGCCCGAGAAGATCGGCAAACTGACCGCTGGCATTATTCTCGACAACGACGATTTTTTCGGCCTTCGCCAGAAATTTCTTTCCCTCAACCGGGAGCGGATAGACCTGGGGGAAATGGATGTGACCGACCGATTCGTTATCGATATGATCAAGCACCTCTTCGACGACGCCAAAATTTGATCCCCACGTAACGATGAGTGTCTTTGCTTTCTTCGCTTTGGCAGAAATGACCGGCGGCAAGGCTTCGCTCATGATCCCTTCGTGTTTGCGGAGCCGCTTTCCGTGCTGCTCACGCCGGACGATTGCACTCTCGGTGATATGGCCGAGCGTGTCATGCTCATCGCTATCTACGCCCACGAGACCATCACCATGTCCCGGAATACCACGCGGTGAAATACCATCCTCAG
Organism: uncultured Bdellovibrionales bacterium; assembly: GCA_964501755.1. Lineage (GTDB taxonomy): Bacteria > Patescibacteriota > Minisyncoccia > Moranbacterales > UBA1568 > SSEF01. The sequence continues at coordinate 4,495 of CAZCTF010000007.1, read as the reverse complement.
CAAGTGCATAGCGTTCATAGGCTGCTACGGTCTTCACGATATGCGATTCATTGGAAGCCGCCCTGAGCTCTTTCAGGGAAACAGTCGTCACGGAATCCAGAAAATACTGATCAGTCAGCACGAAAACTGGAATCTGATACTTGTCGGCGATCCGGAATGCTTCCGTCATCATGAAGTAGGCTTCCTCCGGCGTTCCTGGTGCATAGATCGCGCGGGGGAATTCGCCATGCCCCGCATAGAGAACGAGGTTCAGATCGGCCTGTTCGGTGCGTGTCGGCAGTCCGGTCGCAGGTCCCGGTCGCATACCGACATGGACCACGATCGGCGTCTCGATGATACCAGCGAGACTGACCCCTTCGCACATCAGTGCAAAACCACCGCCCGATGTCGTCACGACTGCCCGCGCGCCCGCATACCACGCGCCGAGCCCTTGATTGATCGCTGCGACCTCGTCCTCGGCCTGATCGACAACGATACCGAATTCTTTCTTATGTGCCGCGAGAAACGTGAGGAGGCCGGTCCCGGGCGACATCGGATAGGAACTGATGTAGTTGCAATTGGCCGCCAGCGTCCCGAGACCCACGCTCTCCATCCCATCCAGAAGGAGCATGTCTTCGGTCGGTGCCGTTCTCGGAACGGAAATCTCGACACCCTCGAGGAAAGAGATGTGCGTCCCGTGAACATAGCCTTTTTTGGCGGCTTCGATATTTTTGGCGACCACCTCTTCTCCTTTCCGGGCGAAGTGCGTTCGGAGGAAATCATGGAACACGCTCTCTTCGGCACGCAGCATACCGAGTACGACGCCGACCGCGACGGTACTGGTGTAGATCGGATGGCCGAGCTCCGTTGCAAACCGAGTGAACGGGACGTCAACGATCCGGCATTCCATATCGCAAACCTTTGCTTTCTCGCCAATGATGACGGTTTGTTTGGAGATGCGGTGTTCGAGATGCGACACGACATTTTTATCGAGCGCGAACAAAAGGTCAATGCGATCGACATAGGCGCGTCGTTTCTCTGAGGTCAATCGAATCTCAGTCGAGTTGCTCCCACCACGGATACGCGACATGTATTCTTTCGACGCAAAGACATGGTAGCCCTCTTTCTTGAGAACCCGGACGAGGAGCGTTTCGACGGTCTGTATCCCCTGCCCCGCCGCTCCGCCAAGCACTATGGAAATATCACCGGTAAAACGATGCATGATAAAATGTGTCTTTGTTTTCGTATCCCCAGTATACCACCACACCAATCCGATTGGTGTGGTGGTATAGCAGAGCTGAAACGGTCACGAAGCCGTGCCGTCGAGCTCCTTTTTCACGATCTCGAACTCGTTCTCCACTTCACGGAGCCGCTCCTTGGTCGATTTGATGAGTGCCACCCCCTCCTTTACCTTATCCAAGGCCCTCTCTACGTCGATCTCCTCCTGATTCTCGAACCAGTCCGTGATACCTTCGAGCTTTTTGAGCGCCTCACCGAGCGACTCTTTCTTGGTCGTCATAGCCGTTCTGTTATCCCTATTACTTCTGATTCTATACTGCCCTGACCCAGTTGTATATCGATCCGATCCCCGACCGCAACGCCGCTCGTACCACGGACGATTCTTCCCTCTTTGCGTACCAGACTGTAGCCGAGTTGGAGCGCCCGCAGCGGATCATACTGACGGAGCCGCGTTTCGATATCCCTCAGCCGATCACGGACATTCGTAATAGCGGCAGCCGTCCGCGCCTGCCAGAGCGCCCGATCGGTTTCAAATTGCAAGACCACTCGCCGACAATACTCTGGAAAAAGTGCGACTGCCTCACGGAATGCTGACTGCGCGAGGCCGACTCGCTCGAGGATTTCACCGAGTGCCTGCCGCAACGTTTCCTCTCCTTCTCGTACGCGCTCACGAACGAGCATACGAAACTCCTGCATGACGCGAGAAAATGTTGCCGCATATTTCCCGAGACTCGAGCGCGCTTCATCCCAAGATGCCGAGAGGTGCCGCGCGGCCGCTGTGGGTGTCGAGACCATGTGGTCAGCAACGAGAGCGGCGAGTGAGACGTCGCGCTCGTGACCGATACCGGCAAGGATCGGTATCCGAGATGAAACAATCTCATTCACGAGCGCCTCGGTATTGAACGCCTGGAGACTCTCCAGGCTGCCGCCGCCGCGGATGATGACGAGCGTGTCGTAGCGCTCCGGTGTTCGGTTGAAATAGCGGATCGCCTCAATGATATCAAAGACGGCTTTCTTCCCTTCGACGAGCGTCGGGTAGAAATCGACGTGAATGCCCGCCCGTGCCAAATTCATAGTGAAATCGCCAATGGCGGCCCCCTGTTCGGAAGTGATAAGCGCGATTCGCTCCGAAAATTCAGGAATGGGTCGTTTCCGCTCAAGAGAAAATGCACCCGCAATCTCCAGCTTCTTGCGAAGCGCGTCATAAGCTTTCTTCAATTCACCCTCGCCCGCATACTCGATCGTGCCAACCTGGAGAGAAAGTTCACCCCGCGGTTTGTACATCTTCGGAAAGCCTTCAACGATGACTTCATCTCCGATCTTCACATCGACGTCACAGACCTGATACCGCGAATACGACATTCCGCATTTCAAAACGCTATTGTCTTCGCCGTCTTTCAACGAGAAGAAAACGAAAGAATTATTCCAGATATTGAACTCGGAAACCTCTCCCCGGAGCCGCGCGGCCATACCAGAAAGCTCGAGGTTCAGGCTATCGAGGAACTGCGACACCGACAGCGGCTCATCAGCCGTACTTCCCACAATTTTTTCTTCTGTCTTCTTTCCTGATTCTTGATTCTTGATTCTTGATTCTTGGTCAAAAAGTGCAATCTTCTTTTCGTCCTCGTCCGGTGCCGTCCCCTCAGCGAATGAAGCAATCATGCCAAGCAAGGTTTTACCATACTTCCGATACTTCGCGTCTTTAATCCCCTTTACCCGGCAGAGCGCGTCGCGGTCACGCGGCAAAACCCGAGACAATTCCTCGAGTGCGGCATTATTCAAAACCCGGTAGCCCTCCATGCCTTCAATTCTGGCCTGTTCGTCGCGCCACCCTCGCAAAGCATTCAATAGCTCGTAATTCATACCTGATGGAGTCTCCTTGCTTTAAAACATTATTTTCTCAATATGGTCGTATTCTATCATTTTCTCATTTCCTGAATTATATTTTTCAGACGGCCGTCTAAATATGTTAATATAGCAGTCTTCATGACTACCCCCGAAGTGCGAAGCGTTTCCGTATGTCTTGATCACGACTAATATGATTCGCCTCAATAAATCTGATATACTGTTCGCCATTACAGGTTCGAATCAGGAGATCAACAGCATCTCGGCAATCATATGGACAGACAAATACGCTGGCCTGAAGTCTATAAAAATCCCAATTTTTCAGGCATTGACGCAAAAGATTTCGCATCTTTCTTTTCTCTTCCGGGATGTCAAAAATAACGACTCGCCACTTGCCATCCCATTTGCTTTTCGCAATCAACTTCGTTTCAAGAAGTCGAAGAAGAGAAGCTCGCTCCCTCCCCCGTTCCGTCGGCCGCACCACGTACGTACTACCCCCTGACCAGATAAGCGTGACGAGTCTCTTTTGCTCGAGCAATCTGACGGATCTTGGTAATCCATAACGGCTTATTTTCCCCCATTCTACTGAAGCCGTGTGAAGGAGTCGGTACTGTTCCGAAGCCGATCGAGTGAAGGGCAATGCAAGACCAGTCAAAAGGAGGAGAAGAATTTTTTGTTCATTTTTCCCAAGATTTCTCATCGTTCTTTCTGAAAAAATATCAGTAGTACCATTTTATCATATTCAGACGGCCGTCTGAAGAAGAAATATTGCGTACAGTTTTTTTAGATGTCCACCGCACAATCGTACAACGCTATCAGGAATACGTAGTTGATAGTCAATATGGCCGTTCGACCAGCGGGTCAGGACCACTATTTGCCTTGGCTGTACAGGGATTTGATTTCCGAGGCGGAGAGGGCGCGGTTGTAGATACGGAATTCATCGAGGGAGCCTTGGAAACGGAGATTATTGCTTCCACGTTGCCCGATGGTCAGCGGGGCCGCATTCGTGGTTGTTGTTGTGGTGGTATCCGTTGCGGTCCCAACCAACACTCCGTCAACATACAGGCTGAGCGTGGAACCTGATTTTGTCGCCGTCAAGAGATGCCAGACGCCATCGTTCAATTGCGCTGTCGACGTCACCGAAGGAGCATTTGTCAAATCGAAACGCTTGAAGAGGACTTTTCCTCGATCTCCGGATACTCCGTAGGTCTGATTGTAGAGACGAAAGGTGTACGGAAACGCATCTCCCGCATTGTTCCATTTCTCAACGATCGAATTGTCAATAGCGGTTGTGTCACTCTGCGTCGCTGGGATCTTCACCCAGATCGAGATGGAAAAGTCGACATTGTAGTTATACTCGATCGAGCTCGCATCCGGCACCGTCACATAGTCGTTTGATCCATCAAACGATAGGGCCTGACCGAGTTTACCG
>CAZCTF010000006.1:26450-28707 GCA_964501755.1 uncultured Bdellovibrionales bacterium | reverse complement strand
TACAGCCAATTTTTTTAAAATATTGGGCGTCGTCAAGCGCCCGGCACCAACACCTTCGGTTCCGGGCAGTGGAGCAGTCGAATGGCCAAGAAAGGCCTTTTTTTGTTGTCAAAAATGGTTATTCCGAGTATATTTTTGGAAAAAGCTTTAGATAAAGGATAACGAGGCTATAAAGGTATGAACGGAGCAGCCGATATCGGAAAAGCTGGGGAAGATACAGCGACCCAGCACCTTCTTTCCCGGGGATATCGAATCCTGGATCGAAACTATGCCAATACGCGCGGACTTCGGCTTGGCGAGATCGATATCGTAGCTGAAACTCGGGGTGAAATCATTTTTGTCGAGGTCAAAGCCGTCTTTCTCACTTCCGGAAAAGAAACGCGCCTTCCCGAGTGGCAGGTTGGCCGGTCCAAGCTTCGGAAGATGGAAAAGGCTGCCAATATCTATCTCAAGGAGAAGCGGCTCGAGAATCGGGACTATTCTTTCGATGTCGTGGCCGTCACTTTTTTCCCTGACCGGGAACCGGAAATTCGCCACCTGGATCATGTTTTCCTCTCGTAGACAGACCGTTTCTGACAATGTATACTGAGGCTATTCTTAATCGCACATCTATGGCTTTGGACTCCAATACACTCGCTCATTTGAAAGAAAAGCTCGTCGCTGAAAAAACTCGCCTAGAGAGCGAGCTTGGCCGTTTTGCGAAACCGACCGGCGTCGAAGGAAACTATACGACGCAATTCGAGAATATCGGGACCGATCCGGATGAAAACGCCACCGAGGTCGAAGAATACGCCGATAATGTCGCCATCGAGGGCGCGCTCGAGACCGAGCTCAAGGATGTGAATGACGCCCTCGTTAAAATGGAGTCGGGAACCTACGGTATCTGCGAGAAGACCGGACAAGAGATCCCCACTGACCGGCTTGAAGCGTACCCCGCGGCCCGAACCCTCGTGGACGCCTAGATTCATCGCTATGTTTGTTCTACGCCCGAAGACGGCCTTTACTGTCATCGGGCTTTTGATTTCTCTGGGAATTTTCGATAGCGCGCTCCGTTTTAGTGTACTCGCGCCGGAAGTGGCAATCTGCAATCGGGGAATCGGCCTCGGGATAGCACTACCGGGAGCAATCCTCTGGTTTGCAATCGCCGGGATGCTCCTCACGGCGCTCTGGCAGGTATGGACGCTATCTCTTGGAGCAGAGTATCTTGCCTGGGCGGCGATTTTTGTCGGCGGACTGACCAATGCCGTTGATCGGTTGGCGCATGGCTGCGTCCAGGACTATTTCCATCCGCCATTCTTTCCAAGTTTCAATTTGGCTGATATCATGGTCTTTCTCGGGGTCGTGATACTCGCCCTTTTTCTCCTCGGGATATTGCCCAAAGCAAAGCCTTATGTCAGCTAAAGTCTATTCAGGGGCGACGGTCGGCCTGGACGGTGTCTTGGTGGAAATTGAGGCCGATATCCTGACCAAAGGACTCCATCAGTTCAATGTCGTTGGCTTGCCGGATGCAGCGGTCAAGGAGGCTCGGGACCGTGTCAGTGCGGCAATCAAGAATACCGGTCTCCGGCCGCCGCACACGAGCGGACGAGTGACGGTGAATCTTGCGCCAGCCGATCTGCCCAAAGGTTCGGCTGCCTATGATTTGCCGATTGCACTCGCTTTCCTTCTCGCGACGAAGCAGATTAGTTTTCCTTTTGAAAGGAAATTCTTTATCGGCGAACTCTCGCTTGATGGTCGGGTGCGGCCGGTGGCGGGCGTCCTGCCGCTCGTGCTCTTTGCCAAGCGGCAGGGATTCGAAGCGGTGTTCGTTCCTGAGGAAAATGCCCGGGAAGCAGCCCTAGTGCCGGGGATGCAGGTATTCGCTTGTCCGACCCTGAACGCCATCGTGGCGCATCTCGAAAACCGTTCGTTGCTCGAGATATCCCCGAAGACGGAGCCAAGCGATGCATTGGAAACGGGGAGCGCTGACTTTTCGCTCATCCGGGGTCAGGAGCACGCCAAACGCGCCCTCGAGATTGCTGCGGCCGGCGGACACAATATCCTCATGGTGGGTCCTCCCGGGAGCGGTAAGACGCTCTTGGCCAAGGCGCTGCCGACGATATTGCCGGAGCTCACTTTTGAGGAGTGCCTCGAGGTCACGCAGATTTTTTCGGTGGCAGGACGATTGTCGCGTGGCGAGGCGCTTGTCGAACGCCGGCCGTTCCGTGCCCCACATCACACGGCGAGCAATGTGTCGCTCATCGGCGGTGGCACGCTG
>CAZCTF010000006.1:0-26440 GCA_964501755.1 uncultured Bdellovibrionales bacterium | reverse complement strand
CAAGCCGGGCGAGATCAGCCTGGCGCACCGCGGCGTACTTTTCCTCGATGAATTTGCCGAATTTCCCCGCTCGCTACTTGAGAGTCTGCGCCAACCGCTCGAAGACGGTGTTGTCACTGTCGCTCGCGCCAAGGGGACGCTCGAATTCCCGGCCCGCTTCATGCTCGTTGCGGCCATGAATCCGTGCCCCTGCGGCCATCATGGTGATCCGGAGCGTGTCTGCGGCTGCAGTGCGTATCAGATCGAAAAATACCGACAGAAAGTCTCTGGTCCGATTCTCGATCGCATCGATCTTCATATCGATGTCCCGCGACTCTCGTTCGATGAACTCCGCGACCGTTCGACGGGCGAGACGAGCGCAGATGTCCGGCAGCGTGTCCAGGCTGCCCGAGAGCGGGGGAGAGCGCGATTGCGGGGAACGAAAAAGCAGTCGAATGCCGAGATGGATAATAAGCTATTGGAAGCGTATTGCGAGCTGGATACGTCTGGACAAGCGCTTCTCCGCCAGGCGGTCGAGCACTATCATCTCTCGCCTCGGGCCTATACCCGTATCCTGAAGACGGCCCGAACCATTGCCGATCTCGCTGGGGCGGAGCATATCGCTGACGCTCACCTCGCTGAAGCGCTCCAGTATCGGTTCCGTGAATAGATCCAAAAAATGAAAATTCTTTTCCTGGCTCTGTCCTGTATCGGCGGTTTTATCGCCTACCAGTTTTTTCTCCCGCCATTTGATGATTCGCGCGAGACGTTTTTGACCGATCGGCCGTTGACGGCAACGGTGAGTATTTCTGGAAACGCTTTCCCGATCACTTTCGATCCCGGGCTGACAGTCGCCGAGGTGCTCCGCCGAGCCGGGTTCCGGTTCGATGGACGGGACCGAGTGTACCCGGCGGCCGACGGAGTGCTCACGGCTGGGGCGATTGTCTTGTGGCAGCCCGCCCGGGCGGTACGGATCCTCGTCGATAGTGAGGAACGCACGATTAGCGCGATCACGCCGACAAGTGAAGGCATTATCGCTGAAGCGGGAATCATGCTCGGCGAAGACGACCTGGTTTCGCCTGTGCGCGAAGCAGCCGTTCCGGACGGTACCGAGATCGTTATCACCCGGGTCGAGATTCGCGAAGAGGCTAAAGAGGTGAAGATTCCCTTCATGACCAAGACCGAGGAAGATGATGAGCTTTCGTGGCGGAAAAAGGTTATCCGACAGAAAGGCGAGAACGGCACCAAGACGACGGTCTATCGGGTGAGCTACCATAATGGTAAGGAAGTGAAGCGGAAGATTATCTCAACCGAAGTGACGAAAGAGCCAGTGACGGAAGTCGTGACCCAGGGGACCTATGTGAAAACCGGCAAGGCGCATCGTGGCGCGGCCTCATGGTATGCTTGGACCGGAACCATGGCTGCCGCCAATCCCTGGCTCCCGAAAGGGTCTTATGTCCGGGTGACGAATATGGACAACGGTAAGTCAGTCATCGTCGTCATCAATGATCGCGGGCCGTTCGTGCCAGGGCGCATTATCGATCTCGACAAGGTAGCGTTCGAGAAGATTGCCTCCGTCGGCGCCGGTGTCATCAATGTGAAGATGGAAGAAATTGTGAACTAGGTATGAAGAAGGTTGAAAAATCCGATTCGTGGAAAAGGAAGGGCGGGTACAGTTTTGCGAAACTCAGCAAAGAAAATCTTGATGTCTTAAGAGACTTTATTTTCAGTGGTTCAGAATAGGTATATGGAAGTGAAAGCGAAAAAATCACTGGGGCAAAATTTCTTGAAGGACGACACAGTCATCGAGCGGATTTTGGCGACCGCTGATATTCAGCCGACCGACCAGGTTTTCGAGATTGGCCCAGGAACCGGGAGGCTGACGGATGCGCTCAACGGCCGCGTGAAGCAGGTGGTGGCGATGGAGCTCGATCACGAACTGGTCGAGCGGCTGACGAAACACTTTGAGACAAGTGAGGACGTATCGATCCTCGAAGGAAATATTCTTGATGTGAATTTGAACGAAATATTCGCCGCTGCCGAATTTGAGTCTAGAAAGTATAAAGTGGTTGCAAATATCCCGTATTACATCACCGCACCAATTATCCGAACGGTCCTTTCACTTGAAACGCAACCCGTGAGTCTGACGCTTATGGTGCAAAAAGAAGTGGCTGAGCGAATGACAGCTGCACCGGGCGACATGAGCCTGCTTTCTATCATGGTGCAGTACTATAGCGATGCGCGAATTGCGTTCACTGTTTCGAAGATATCTTTTAATCCGGTGCCGAAAGTCGATTCTGCCGTCGTGCATCTCGTTCCAAGGCGTCAGTATGACGCCGAGGAAGATCGGAAACTTTTCCGTATCGTCCGAGCCGGTTTCGCGGCGAGACGAAAGACACTATTGAATAATCTATCCTCAAGTCTGCATCTTGAAAAGAAAGAAGTAGCAGGAGCACTCGAGGCTTGTGGCCTCCGGGGTGATATCCGGGCTCAGGCGCTGTCCATCCTCGATTGGCAGAATCTTCGTATGAAGATCGACCAGTCGGCATAGGTCAAAAAAACGCTAAGCGCACGAAGGTTTTTCTCGATGTAACTTTGGGCTATTGTGCGAGCGTGAAAGCGAGGAAACTACCGTAACCAATAGCGAGGAGAACGAACCAGGCAGGGAGTTTTCGGTAGGAAAGAACGGGGTGGTCAGCAGCGGAAAGCTGAAGCATCCAGTAACCTATCGCTCCAAAAAAAAGACCAAGTGGAAAGAGCGGGCGCAGCGAGAAAACGAACGGACTGACAGCAAACACAATGAAGACAAAAGCGCCGATGAGGCGTTTGGCTCGAGCTTCGCCAAGGAGGACGGGGATGGTGAGGATGCCATCGGCCCGGTCGCCAGCGATGTCCCTGAAATCTTTGATCGGAATGATGGCAAGGTAGGCGAAGAACAAGAGGGCCGAGATAGAAACTGGCAATGCACCAATATTTTTCTCCGTTGAGAAGACGATAAAACCTGCGTACAAGATGAGAAGGCTTGCCATAGCAGCGAGCGTTGTCGCGATGACGGGGTACCGTTTGAGACGGAGGGGTTCAGCTGAATAGAGGAAGGCGAGCGCCTGGTACAGTACGAGGATGAGGGCTGCCTGGGTCGAGATGATGGCCGCGAAGAATATGGAGGTGCCGAAAAAGAGGAGCCCAATCGTCTTGTAGGTTGGAATATCGATAGCCCCGGTTACGAGTGGTCGATGGGTATTGGTCAATCGGTCGATTGCGATATCACGGAGATCATTTACAACAACGGAAGCGAGCCAGGCTGAACTCATTGCGACAAGGAGGATGAAAAGACCCGCAAAGTGAAAAATATCAGGCTGGAAAGCGTTTTTTTCATAGAGCAATGTGAGTGCGGCACCAATGAGAAAGAGCCCTATGTGGTAGATGATTTGCGGAAAGCGAACGTTATGGAAAAGCGACCAGAATACCGTGCGGAAAAAAAAGAAAACCAGCAGGGCAATAACCGGGACGATAAGGGTGCCGTACACGAGACTCATCTTGATGGCGAGAACGCTCTCAATATCCGGCGGATTGAGAACAAAGAGTGGCGCTGGAGAGAGCATGAGCCGGGCGATGTCATGTTCACTCACGGCGAGAAAGCCAATACTTGGACCCCAGAGCAGGATAGTGATGATGGAGGGGAGGACACCGATGATGAAGAGTGCCGTATAGAGGGTAAGTCCAGCAAGGAGTGTCCGCGTGATCGAACGCGACTTAATCCAGGTGTAGAGGACGATCAGGAGGACAACGATACCGACTTCAAAGCGGACGCCATACGTGATGCCGATATCTGGCTTGTCGCCGAAGAAGGTGACGTAGCGTTCGAGGAGGCCGGCAAGGCTGTCGAAACTGTAGAAGCTCCACAGACCGGCACCGCGCGAGATGATCTCATCGACTATGGGCGGCGTCCAGATGACGAGGAAACCGGTGATGAGGACATTGGCGGCCTTCCGGAGTTCGACCCGGCCCGCCCAGGCGAGAATGGGAAGCGCGACCAGGAAAATGGTTGTGAACGTCAGGAAGTGGTGGGAAAACTGGTAGAAGTATTGATCAGCAAAGCGGAAGTGCAGCGAATCAAAGGTATTTTCGATGCCAATACGGATGGCAATGATCGAAAACAGGGCGGTCGCCCAGGCGCCAAGTGTTAAGGGACGATCCTCGATTGCTTCAATAAGTTTTTGGAGTCGGGCTTGCATAGTGAGCTATTATAGCATAGTCAAAGTGACAGATTTTCGCTTCGTTTGGGGACAAATGGGACGATAGATGAGAGGTGAAGAATCTCTTGGAAGTGGTACAATGGAGTCCTATGTCATTTTGGGAAGCCGGACTGAACCCTGAACAGAAACGCGCTGTCGAGACCATCGACGGACCGGTGTTGATCTTGGCTGGGGCAGGAAGCGGCAAGACGAAGACACTGACCCATCGCATCGCGTACCTCCTTGCGGGCTGTCATGTGCGTCCGGAATCCATCCTGGCCGTGACTTTTACCAATAAGGCAGCTCAGGAGATGCGCGAGCGAGTGGGCCATATGCTCGAGCGTGCGGCCGAGGCAGAGGGAAAAGAGTATCGCATCCCGCAGTTTGTCGGCACTTTTCACAATATCTCGGCGCGCATCCTCAGGCGAGACATCGACCGGCTTAGTTATGGCAAAGACTTCAACATCGTCGATGCTGATGAACAGCTCGCGCTTGTGAAAAAGTCGATGAAGGAGCTCGAGATGAATCCAGACCAGGTGAAGCCGCGCTCTATCCTCGAAGCGATATCGAACGCAAAAAATCGCGAGCTCTCGGCTGAGCGTTTCCTCTCCATGGCGGAGAGCTACTTCGAAGAGCTCGTTGCGAAGGTGTACCAACGCTATCAGTCTGGATTGGTCGAGGCCAACACGCTGGATTTCGATGATCTGATTCTCCTCACGGTACGTCTCCTCGCCGAACATCCGGACGTGCTCGAACGCTACCAGGAAACGTTCCGTTATATCATGGTGGACGAATACCAGGATACGAACCCGCTCCAGTATCGGCTCGTGAAGCTTCTCGCAGCGAAGTACCGGAACCTCTTTGTTATCGGCGACGACTACCAGTCAATCTACTCGTGGCGGCAGGCCGATATCCGCAACATCCTCTCGTTTGAGACGGACTACCCTGAGGCGGTTGTCATCACGCTCGATCAGAATTACCGTTCGACGCAGAGTATTCTCGATGCGGCCACAGCAGTCATCAATAACAACGTCAATCAGCGTCACAAGAAACTCTGGACTGACAAGGGAGCGGGAGAAACCATCGCGCTGTATCCGGCGGAGAGCGAAGAGGACGAGGCTGGTTTTGTCGCTCGTGAAATCAAGCAAATTGCCCGCGAGCGACAGATTCCCTATCATTCATTCGCCGTGCTCTATCGGACCAACGCTCAGTCACGGAGCGTCGAAGAGGCTTTCCTCCGTGAATCGCTCCCGTATAAAATCGTCGGCGGCGTGAAGTTCTATCAGCGCAAGGAAGTGAAAGATGTCGTGGCCTATGTTCGCTTTCTCGCCAATCCGCGCGATTTTCTCGCGCTCGAACGCGTTGTCAATGAGCCGAAGCGCGGCATTGGACCGACAACCTTGAAAGCCTGGACTGATACAGCGAGAGAGCGGGGACTTGATTTTCTCGCTATCATCCCGACCCTGAAAGCGGAGGGGATTCTCCCAGACCGCAAGGTAGTGATGATCGAGGCCTTTATGGAACTCTTTGCTCATTGGCAGGACAGCCTCACGAATGAAGAGGGCCTGACACTCCGGATGATCCTCGACGTCATCACGCGCGAGAGCGGATACCTCGAGAGTCTCCGCGATGGGACACCCGAAGGCGAGGCCCGTGAGGAGAATGTGCAGGAACTCTTTTCTGTCGCACAGAAATTCGATGGTGTACCGGTGCGTGAAGCAGTCAGCCGTTTCCTCGAGGAAGTCGCGCTCGCATCGGACACAGATTCGATCGATCAGCGCGCTGATGCCATTCACCTCATGACCGTTCACTCGGCGAAAGGACTGGAGTTTCCAGTCGTCTTTATCATCGGACTGGAAGAAGGAATTTTCCCGCATTCGCGGAGCGCTCTCTCTGGTGCCGAACTCGAAGAAGAGCGTCGTCTCATGTATGTCGCGCTGACTCGAGCGAAAGAGAAAGCCTATCTGATCCATGCCGACATGCGGACGATTTTTGGTTCGACGCAGATGAATCCGCCATCACGCTTTCTCGAAGAAATCCCCGAAGCACTCATCACGAAACGTGAGTCGAACGGTACCCATCTCTCGTTCGCGAAACCAAGACGAAAGAGTTATGCGGCGCCAATTCGACGCTTTACTGCGCCGGTAAAAAATACTGAAACCGAGAGCACACCGATCACACCTGCCAAGGATCTACGGCCCGGGGACATGGTGGAACACCAGCAGTTCGGAAATGGTCTCGTCATCGCAGTCGAAGGAACACTCGTTTCTGTCGCATTCAAACGGGCGGGGGTAAAGAAAATGATGCTTGGCGTTGCTCCGCTCCGGAAAGTCTAGTCCTTTCTCTTCTTCTTGCCGTGGAAAGACTGGTGGATTTCTTTCAGCCGTTCATTGGTGACATGGGTATAAATCTGCGTGGTGGTGATGGAGGCATGGCCGAGCATCGCCTGGACGCTCCGGATATCGGCGCCATTCATGAGGAGGTCGGTCGCGAAGCTGTGGCGGAGCGTGTGTGGGTGGACGTCTTTCACGATGCCGGCTTTCTTTGCGTAGTGTTTCACGAGGCGGGCGACCGTACGGGGAGTGAGGCGGAGCGACTCGCGCAACGCAATTTTTTTATTCACGAGCCCTTTCTTTGGGTGTGAGACGAAGAGCGCTGGGTCGATATCGGTCCGATGTTCGAGATAGTCATGAATCGCCCGGATCGCCCGGGGCGATAGGAAAACAATGCGGAGTTTCGAGCCTTTGCCGCGGACGCTGAACTCTTCTTTGGCGAGATTGACCTGGTCGCGGTCGAGACCGGTGAGTTCGGAAACACGGAGTCCGGCGGAAAACAGGAGCTCGAGGATAGCGCGGTCGCGACGGACGCGGATACTCTGGCCTTCTGGGGCGGCGAGGAGGCACTCGACCTCGTCATATTCGAGGAAGTCGACCTGGCGCTCGGGAACGCGGCCGATCTCGATCTTTTCTGCCGGGAGCGTCTCGACATCGTGCTTGGCGAGGTATTTCAGGAAGGTCCGGATGACAATCGAGTGATATGCCTGTGTGCTTTTTTTGAGTGGCACGCCGGGACGGGTTTCTTTCCGGTTCAGGTAGAGGCGATACTGGCGGACCCGCTCGGCGGTGATATCTCGTGGTTTCCGGATATCTCCCCAGGCGAAAAAGGCCCGGAGCGTCCGATGGTAGCTGTCGATTGTTCGGCGGGAGCGGCTCATCTCGATCTCGAGGTGGTCGAAGAATTCCTGGGCGAGCCGTTCGATTTCCGGAAGCGTATCTTTTTGGGCGGACATAACATTATACGACATGTATTGTAGCATGAAATCGATTGGCCATTCCTTTGGAAAATTGAAATAAAAGGCTTTTATAAAGGAAATATTTTGAAATTTTGAAAAAAATAACATTGACGTATAGTCTCTATTAACGTACACTGTCATTTGTAATTCTTTGGGGAAACCTCTGATGTGCCCCTCGGGTGGCCTTGCTGGCGGTGCTAGGTGGTATTCCTAATAGAAAGGGAGAGCGTATCTTTTCGAACTTCACATCTTCGGCCAAGCGTGTCTGGCGGAAAGCGCGTGGACTAGCGGATTTTTCCCGCTGGAATACGGCTTTTCACCAAGGGCAGACGCGCTTCCTCGTCTGGTTCAAGGAGGGCTCTGGCTATGTTCCGGTCACCCTTTTTCGCAAATACTCAGCCTTTTCCCTTGTTGCCTCGTCCGCACTGCTCGTTTCGGTGACCAATTACGGCCAAGAAGCCGGCGGTCTCGATCGGCTTTCAGCTACGCTCGGTATCGATCTCCCTGGTGAAAACCGGCTCGTGCCGCGCCGCGCCGCCCAGGAATCGAAGAAGAAGAACCTCTCTCTCGTTTCCCTCGCGACACCGCCCCTGGCAGCTGATATGTCGGCTAAGACCGAAACAAATGTCCTCGATGAGGCCTATCTTTCCCCGGAGAATCAGATGTTCCTTGCGAGCGCGATGGGATCGAACAGTGCCCGTGACCCGGAGGAAGAGGGCGGTGTGAAGATTTATACTGTTCAGTCGGGCGACACGGTTTCGGGTATCGCAGCCGAGAGTGGTGTGACGGTCAATACTATCCTCTGGGCGAATGATCTCGACAATGTTGATGCGATCAAGCCCGGCGATCAGATTTTCATCTTGCCGGTCGCGGGCTTTAACTACAAAGTCAGGTCAGGCGATACGATTGATTCGCTCGCTACCAAGTACAAGGCGGACCGGGGCCGGATTATCGCCTATAACGGTTTGCCGGCCAACGGGGAGCTGTCTATTGGAGAAGAGATTGTCATCCCAGATGGGGTTAAAGAGAGCGCTCCGGCCGCTCCAGCCTCGACCGGTCTGGCGCGTCGCGAGTATGCGACACAGACCGGAGTAGGTGCCGCGACCGATATCACTCCGAGTTTTTCTCGGCCGAAAGAAGGGAAAATCGGCCAGGGCCATCGTTTTCCATACGGATACTGCACCTGGTTCGTGGCCCAGAAGCGCTATGTTCCATGGGGCGGCAATGCGGGTACCTGGCTTTTCAATGCCCGTGCCTATGGCTACAAGACCGGCAAGACCCCGACCGTTGGGTCTATCGTTGTCACGACAGAAAACCGCTACTACGGCCATGTTGCCTATGTAGAGAAGGTGACGAGTGATACGATCACAGTGTCCGAGATGAACTATACCGGATGGGCGAAGAAGAGCGTCCGTCAGCTGTCGCGTTCGAGTCGGGTGATCAAGGGCTATGTCTACTAGGGAGTCGGGGGGGGGCAAACTAATGATGATGAACCCAAAGAGAGGATGAGGTCACTTTCAGCGCTTCTCCCTCGCGAGATCTACAAAGAGTTATGATATACTGCCTGTATATCAAAGTGGACGCTCATATTTTTGCGTACCTATGCGTGGGGTGAAGAAAAATACAAAAAAAATTATTGCGAGTCTTTTCGTCTCGGTGCTTGTTTTCCAGGGATTTTTTGGCTTTGTTCAACTGGTTCGGGCACAGGGCATTGATCGGCAGACTGAATCAGGGAACATTATCAATCATCAGATTCAGGCAAACACCAATACCGCCTCCTCTACTACCCCAACAACAACGAGTGGGGAGGTTCAGACGAGCACGTGTGATTGGTACGATGTTGGTTGTTACATGAAACAAGTTTTTATCTGGCTCTTGCTCCAGATAAGAAATTTCATCTATCTCGTCATCGCCTCGCCGGCCGCCGCCGCGTTTGTTTGGGCGGTTAATCCGGAGAATGTTTCAGGTCCGCAGGGGGTGTTGAATCTCCCAGCGGTCTATGAGCTCTGGCAGTTCATCCGGGACTTCTTCAACCTGTTCTTCATCCTCATTCTCCTCTTTTCGGCTTTTGCAACGATCTTCCAGGTGGATAGCTTCAATATCAGGAATATCTTTAAGAACGTACTTCTCGTCGCGCTGCTTATCAATTTCAGCTTCCCCATCACTCGCTTTCTCATCGATGCGGCCAATGTCCCAATGTACTACTTCATCAATGATGTGATCGGGAATGGCACGGGCGAGGGCGGCATGATCGCGATGAATAACATGCTTGCGTCATCCGGCATCTCGGCCGGGACAATGCAAACTACTGGGGAGAACGACAATGTCGTCCCAGTGCTCATGTCGATTGTCTTCGCCTTCCTTTTCGGGATCTCGCTCGCGGTACTGTCCGTGCTCATGATCATCCGACTCGTAGCGCTTACCATTCTCCTCATCTTTTCGCCAATTGGGTTTGCCGGGGCACTCCTGCCGGGTTTCAGCCAATACGGTCAGGAGTGGTGGAGCAAGTTCTGGAACTACGCACTCTTCGGGCCGGCCGCGGCACTCATGCTCGTCGTCGCGTTGAAGTTCCTTCAGGCGAGCGAATCACTCTTTCATTCGATGCAGATGGTTGGAACGGATATTACCCCAGGAACAGGCGAAGCGACGGTTGTTTCTCAAGCGATTTTCTTCACCATCCCAATCATCCTCATCTGGACGTCTATCGGTATGGCCAACAAGTTTTCGATTGCGGGCGCGGCTGCGGTCGTCGGTATGGGGATGTGGGCACCGCGGAAGATTCAGGAATACAGCAAGAAAGCCATGGTGAATACGGCGAAGTTTACGGGCCGGAAAACGATTGATGCAACCAAGGCAGCGGCAAAGAAGGTGCCGATTTTGCGGAGTGTTCCGGGAGCCTATGCAGGAGTGAAAGAGGCTGTGAAGGGTGATGGGAAACTGTTTGGGAAACAAGTCATTCCAAAGTTTGTGACGGGAGACGCTGCGAAGGCTCGCCAGGAATTATTCGAAGCTCGCAATGCGCAGGCGAAAGGATGGGTCCAGGGAGGATCGAGGGGTGCGGCAGATGCATTATCTGCACTGGAAGATCAGAGGGTTAAGGCAGAAATTGATGAAATGAAAAAGAAGAAGGTCAATCAGTCGGCGGCTGTTGATCAAATGAGGACTGGAAAAACGAAACAAAGTCGACAGGCGGCGGCTATGTATCTGGCTCAGAATGATGATATTCGCAATGCGACTGAATTCAATGATGGCTTGGCCGCGGTGGCGGGGAACACTGAGTTTACGAGCGAATTTGTTAAAAAGTCACAAGGTGCAATTGATAATGTTACAGATCTAGCAACGGCCCTCAATGCCCTCGGCACCGACAGCAAGACGGCTGCATCAGTTATCGACAAAATTAACCCCTCTGCCCTAGCTGCGACTGATGCTGAGTACACCTCTCTACTGGCCTCTTCCCCAATCGCTGCATCTCCAGTCATGCAAAAACAGCTCCAGGGAAAGATGAAGAAAGAGGGTCGAATGAACGCTGTGATAGATCATGAGATCAGGACTACGGGCGCCAGCGGTGCAGCAGCGACAGCAGTGGTGGATCGTCATTTGGACAGCATGACGGTCGAAGAGATAGCAAAACAAGACGGTTTGCTTCGGACGAACCCTGACGCGCATGGTTACGTGCTTGGATTGAGAACGAGTGATCCGGCAAAATATCAAGAGATTAAAAATAAGATGAAATCAGGTACGAGCGCGCTGTTCCCATAGTTTTTTTGAAACAACATTCTTGTGGCTTTAGATACTCCAAAAAATGTTCTCTATTTTCCAATGCTTGTCTCGGAGAGCGGTACGAGCGATGTTATGCTGCCGGAACTCTCGGAGAGTTTATGGGAAAAATTGCGGAAACTGCCATCCGAAAAGCACGATATTGTTGTCTCTACTGAGCTGCCCCAACATCTCCTGATTCTTAAAGAGAAACTACAACTGGAGGATAAGGCGATTGGTTGTATCAGTCTGGTAATACGAAAAATATTCCTCGAGGAGTTAGATTTCCCGGGGGCTGAGGCCAAGATTGCGTCAATGTTCTTAGCCACTAAGGTAGGTGATCCGAATCATGCCAAGGCTATTGTCGAGTTTATCCAGAAAGAAATACTAACTATCAAGCCAGTAAAAGTGATAGTGCCAGAGGAGGTTTTGCCAGGCGAGCCACTGACTAAAACGGTCCGACGGCCACTGCTCAAAGCGATGAGTGAGTACAAACACCTCTCTGAACAGATGCTGACCGAGGAGAAGATCAAATTGAAAGGATCGATGGAGCCTGTCCGGCCATCGCTTGGCAACTGGCTGAAATCCTACCGCGAAGAGCTTGGCGTCGGTGTCCACGAGCCGGTGCAGCGGGGCAATTTCCTCTTTCAGTCTCAGAATGGCAAGCACCTCTCGAACGAGGATCGAGCGCGGATGAATCTCGTCCTGAAGTCGATCGAAGAGAATTTTCCGCTCGAAATTGATCCGGTGCATCAAGTAATCATCTTCCCCAGGACTGATGATGCTTCGATGGAGCTCGCCCAGGTGAAGGCTCGGCCGATGAACCGCATCATCCGACCACGGGGGATGTCCGATCCGGACCCGGTCCAGTTCGTCCCTCTGCCACCGCGGCCAGCGCAGCCCGCTCCAACTAAACCGTCGGCGCTAGAGTCATTCAAGCCGCTCTTTACGAAGGCAGCGGCCCCAGAGAAAAATGTCTCGGGTGAAACGCTCCATTTTTCAACCGGACACGTACTCCCCGCCGAACGTGAGGCGAGCAGGATGGTATCAGCAGACGGAAACGAGGCGCTTCGTCAGATGCAGCACCCGACCTCGGGCATCAAACGCGAGATCAGGGCGCCACTTACAAATAGCCCGTACTCCATTCGCCCGCTTCGTTCGCGGAATGGGGACATTGCGTCGGAGTAGTGTCGCGTTTTGTGTACTGTTTCAGTATCCCAATACAACAGGGTGATGATATACTGTAGGTGAGAGACCTCTTTTTTGTTGATTGAAACCGAGACTGGTCTTTCTTCAAACACAAAGCGTTATGCTGTTTAGTACCCCACAATTCATCGATGTCGAAGATAAGATCGCTGGTCCCTTAACGTGGCGGCAGCTTCTGTGGATGATTGGGATGGTTGTCACCCTTCTCGTCGTCTATACAATGATTGGCAGCATTGTCTTCTTTGTGTTGGCAGTCCCGATAATTCTGCTTTTCTGTGCTCTCGCATTCTATCGACCTCAGGGACAGCCGCTCATCATTTTTCTCTTCCACGGGCTATCGTTCTTTTTCCGTCCGAAAGTCGCTGTTTGGGAGCGTCCGGTGGCTCGAAGAAAATCAGTACCAACCGTAGTTGCGGCGACGAAACCGGCAGTACGGGAAAAGCGAATCTCATCCGAAGAGTTGCACCGTCTGGCGAGCCTGATGGACAATCACTAAAGATTCATATGGAATTACTCTCCAAAAAAAAATCGAGTGGGTCAAGTACCCAGCGCTATGTTGATGTCGAAGAGATCCGCGATGGCGTTATGGTACTAAAAACAGGGGCGCTCCGGGCAGTGCTGCTCGTGTCTTCCATCAATTTCGATTTGAAATCGAGCGAGGAACAGGACGCGATTATCTCTCAGTATCAGAATTTCCTCAATTCGCTCGACTTCCCGGTCCAGGTCGTGGTCCAATCTCGGCGCTTCAATATCGACCCATACATTGATCTCCTCAAAGACAGAGAGGCTCAGCAGGCGAACGAGCTCCTGCGCTTTCAGATGAAGGAGTATCAAAGTTTCATTAAAAATCTTACAGAGATTTCAAACATCATGTCGAAGTTTTTCTATGTGGCGGTGCCATTTTCACCGGTGGAGAATATGCAAGGGGGATTTTTTCAGAAAATGGGAGATATTTTCAATCAAAAAAAGACAGTTGGCCTCAAGAATGAACTCTTTGATACCTATCGAACCCAGCTGATGCAGCGAGTCGAACATATCGTTGCGGGGCTTTCTCCGATAGGTGTCCGAGCCACGGTGCTTGAGACCGAAGAACTTATCGAGCTGCTCTACAACAGCTATAATCCATCACTTTTCGCTTCAACGATTGTGAAAAACATCGAAGCAATCGAACTCCAATAGGCTATGGGACGCGAGCTCATCATTTTTGACCGACCGATTAAGAAAGTATCCGTGGTAGATCCCATGAATATCGCGATGCCTGGTCTGGGCGAGCTTTCCGTTCCGCCGAGGCGTCAGCAATCGACGGGCAAACCGCTGCCCTCGGCCCGAGCGGCGAGTGGTATTGAACCGCCCAAGGAAGCCTCTGACTTTCAGGAAGTACCGCGCCCAGGGCTCCCGCGTTCTGCTTCTCGAACTACTGCACCGTCGACAGCGGTGGATGATGTAGTTTCGGATGCTGAGCCGGTAGATACCGTTTCGAATAAGCCGGTCGTCTCTCAAATGCCGCTCGCTCAGCGGAAGCGAACGTCACGCCCCGAATCTATTTCCATGCCAGCCACCGCCGCGCCCGCTTGGCCGAATCAGAATCGTGAAATGTGGGCAAAAGAAGTCACGGCACGAGCCTTTCCTGAACCGAACAGCGCACCGGAAAAAAAGCCAAAAAAGGGCCTCCTTGGAGGATTGTTGAGGGGCAAGAAAACGCCTGCCCCGGTCACGGATGAGAGTGTGGATACCGAGCGTCTCTACCAGAAAGGCCTGGCGACTATCAAGGACCTCATTGCCCCACCGGCTATCCGGGTGAGCCCGGCAACGATACAAATCGGCGACGTCGTAGCGCGTACGCTCTTCGTCATCGCGTACCCACGTTTCCTCTCGACCAACTGGTTTTCGCCCATCATCAATCTCGATTTCCCGATGGACACGGCACTCTTCATTCATCCGATCGAAACGGCTGAAATCCTGAAACAGCTTCGCAAATCTGCGACGCAAGTCCAGTCGCAGATGAATATCGAGAGTGAGGAGGGGAAGATTCGCGACCCCGTGCTCGAGGCGGCACTTCAGAATATCGAGGAACTTCGTGACAGACTTCAGCAAGGTACCGAAAAGTTTTTCCGTTTTGGCCTCTATATGATGCTCTATGGCGCCAATGAAAAAGATCTGTCGCAGAAAGTCCAGTCGGTCGAAGCCATTCTCGAGGCCCAGCTCGTCTATACCAAGCCGGCCGTGCTCCGTCAGGATGCGGGTTTTGCTTCGACTCGGCCGCTCGCCAATGATGCGCTCGATGTGGCGAATAACCTCAATACAGAGCCACTTTCAACGACCTTCCCATTCGTCTCATCTGACTTGTCTTCAAATGAAGGAATTCTCTACGGTATCAACCGACACAACAATTCGCTGATCCTCTTTGATCGGTTCAAGATGGAGAACGCGAACATGGTTGTTTTCGCTAAGTCCGGTGCCGGTAAGAGCTATACGGTGAAACTCGAAGTCTTGCGGGCGCTCATGTTCGAGTCGAGTGTCATTATCATTGATCCGGAAAACGAATACAAACATCTCTGCGAGACAGTCGGCGGCGCATTTCTGAAGATTTCGCTTAATTCGGACATTCATCTTAATCCGTTCGACATGCCGAAAGTGAGTGCTGAGGACGAATCAGACGGCGTTTTCCGGAATACAATCGCGAATCTGATCGGTCTCCTCCACCTCATGCTGGGTACTCTTTCTGCAGAGGAAGATTCTATCCTTGATCAGGCAATCCGCGAGGCATATGCGATCCGCGATATTCACGAGGATTCAAACTATGAATCACTCACAGCCCAGTCGTTTCCAACGATGTCGGACCTCTATGCAGTTCTGAAGAATATGGAAGGCGCGGATTCGATTGCGGCGCGGCTCCAGCGGTATACCGAGGGCATTTTCTCAGGCTTTCTGAATAAGCAGACGAATATTGATACGGACAATCAGCTTGTCGTTTTCAATATCCGCGACCTCGAGGAAGAGCTTCGACCAATCGCGATGTACATTATTCTCCAGTACATCTGGAACGATATCCGCTCGAAGCTTCGGCAGCGTATCATCGTTGTTGATGAGGCCTGGATTATGATGCAGAACGAGGATGCTGCCTCCTTCCTTTTCGGAATCGCCAAGCGCTGCCGCAAATACTACACCGGCCTTACGACAATCACACAGGACATCTCGGACTTCATGTCGTCGCGCTATGGCAAGCCGATCATCACCAACTCATCGATGCAGCTCCTCCTCCGACAGTCACCGGCGTCGATTGATTACATCACCGAGACGTTCTACCTCACCGATCATGAGAAATTCCTCCTCCTCGAGTCGAATGTCGGAGAGGGCATCTTCTTTGCTGGTACCAAGCATGCGGCGATTAAAGTCATTGCCTCATATTCCGAGGATCAAATCATCACCTCGGATCCGCGCCAGCTCCTCGAGATTGAGGAAGCAAAGAAAGAATTTGACGCGCAGAATCCATAGTGATCCACAGTAGGTATGGACGAATCTGAAATCGAGAGCTTGCTCAGGTCCAATGCTCCAGGAAAGTGGGAGCAGATAAAAAAGGCCGCGAGCATCGCTCAAGAGCACCGGCGGCGTGTCAAAGGGGGTGATTTGTTCATCTTCTTGTTTCCTTTGGCGGCCGCCATGGCAAAGGATGCCTTTTTCGACTTCATTCCGGTACTTGGCACAATCTTCGGTGTTTTCATCACGGTGTACCTTTTCATATTCATGTGGGGTCGGGGCAGGATCTGGCTCAGGTTCGTGTTTTTCATCATTGCGGTACTGGATCTCATCCCATTCATCAATTTGATCCCGTTCAATACGGCGAGCGTGGTCTATGCTTTTCTCCGTGCCCGAAAAGATGCCGCCCAGTCTCAGGCCGCTCTGTCGGATATGGAGCGCCAGGCGCCGCGACTCAAGAGGAAGCTTCAGACCCAGACGGCGCGCATGGCTCGAGCCGTCGAGCTTCAGGAAGAACGTGCGGGCCGGCGAGCAGCCTCTGCCGAAGATTCAGTGGACGGAGAAGCTGTGCCGACAGCGACCTCCGCCCGCCCGACTTCCGTACGGCTGGCACGGGCTATGGACAATGTTCCAGTTGTTGGTCCAGCCAAGATGATTCATGAAGCCGCAGCAGGGCGGCGTGTCGGGGGTGAACAAATGACCTTTCGTCAACGGGCAGCTCAAGGTGTCAAAGGAGCAACCTATTTGGCTGCTGATGCGACGGGTGTCGGTGAGGCAGCTCGCCTGGCTAGGGCGAGTCGGTCCGCATTCCAAGCACAACAGTACACGACTGCGATGAGAGCAGGGGCGGGGGCCGTACAAATGGGCCAGACGCTGCATGATCAGGCAAAAGAACGGTCAGCTCGCGGAGAGTCAGCACCAAATGATCCGGGCCGTGGAATTTCACAGCCGATGCAACAGCGCACAGCTCCGGAAATGAATCAGCAGCAGCCCTTCGCTACCATAGAGAGTCGTCCGATGGATGCCACTGCCCGCATTCGTGAGGCTGGTAGTCGGCTGGCGCAGCTCGCCCATCGTCCCACCGGTGGAGCGGGTGCACCCCTTCAACCCGCTTCCGGCGCTATTGCGGCCGTGGCTAGTTCCTCAGGGTCAAGTCCTGCACCAGTACTCCCACCGTTACCGCTGACACCAGTCGTATCGGCAGCAGCGTATCCTGAACAGCATGGATCATCTGCAGTAGACCCTGAAGCATTCAAACAAGAGTCGGAGCAATACATGAGCAAACTCGATACGGTCTATGGCCGGAAGCCAGAAGACATCGTAGTACTCAAGACCATCCATGCTGACACTTTCCTACCCTATCTTGAAGGGAAGCGGTCACTCCGTACCCTGATCGGAAAAAAAGAGACAGCCCCACAAGCACTTGCAATGTTGCGAAAAGCGAACATCAGTTATCGCTATCAGGTAGATGATTCATCATGGAAAGAACGCTCCCCGGACCCCAATTCGCTTCCCGAATTCCTCTCGCGTGAAGTCACCGCTTCGCTCGACGCTCTTGATAACCAGCTGCGAAGAGAAGATCTGAATGAAGAGGAAATGCGCGCGCTAAAAAACAATGCGTTCTATGTTGTGGCTGAAGCCCTGGACACCGCATCGGTTGAAAATCGGAAGAAGATTGATACGTGGCTAGCGAAGCACGAAGAAGACATCAAAGCCCTCGATACTTTTACGAGCAGTGATGGAAAAAGAGAAGATACCCTGGCGCTTTTTACGAAGCAGAAAATCATTGCCAAGACGGAAAATGAGGAAATGGCGCGTCGGCAACTTGAAGCGTTGTTCGCGGATCCGCTGACCCCGGAATCAAAGCAGAGGATAGAAGAGATCCGTACGAATATAGTCCAGCCGATACTGGACGATCGTTTTGATCCGAAAGATCAATTCCTGGTTCGTCGGCAAGCACTGGTTGCCGAGGTGGAGGCGGTGTCTTTCGGTCTGGATAAAAAAATAGTCGAGAAATGGCGACAGTCAAAAGCGTGGCTTAAAAAGGATGAACAGGGAAATGATGTGTTTCGAGAAAGCTACAGCAGCAATCTTTGGGGGATACGCAATCTTGAGGCCATCCGGCCGGGCTCGGCCGCCGTATTGTCAAAAGAATTCGGCATTGCAAATTTCGGTCGATACGATAAGAAAATGCTATTGCGGCAGCTCGAGATGAAAGACAAAGATGTCCGTTACGGCATCGTTGTATACCCGGAAGCAGATTGGAATGGGGCTTTCTCGGAAAATAGGACGCAGCTTGCACAAGCTAGCGAGCAACTCCGAAACGGGGGAATTGAGACTCGGATTGTCGAAGCTGGATCGCAGCGGGACTTGGCTCGGCGCCTTCTCTCACTTCAGAGGAAAAACTCTGCAAGTGGTAAGAAATTTGCCTATGCCATCGTCGCCGGGCATGGGAGCGAAAATTCCATAGTCTTAGGACAAACAAAAGCAGCCGTCTCTGTTCCACCGCCCTTCCCTGACTCACTGAAGACGGATGAGGAACTCGTATCCTCGTACGATCAGTGGCTGAAAAGTCTGCCAAATGAGGATAAGGCCGAGTTCACCAAGGAAGATATCTTAGGTGGGAAGGGCATCGGTCGCGCGCTCAGTGGATGGTTTGAAGACGGGGCGCCTAAAGTTCTTATATCCTGTAGCACCGGGGCAGAGGACGGTATCGCCCAGCAGATCTCTGAAAAGTCTAGTGGCCAGATTAGTGCTCCAAAAATCCCGACCAATGTTGAAAAGATTGATGTCATATTCGATAAAAATGGTAAATTCTCTTTTGATGTTAAATACCATGGAACCGAAGCGGCACAATATGCAGCGGGGAAAAAAATAATGGGCGAAGATGTATAATAAACAATAGTAAAGAAGAGTGATATCCCGAGTCTCATATGGAAAAATGGCTACGTTTTGCTGCCCGACACAAGGAATTCATTGGTACCTCGATTGTCGGGATTGCTTCAGTTCTTCTCCTTGGCTATTTTGAGGAAAATGAGACGATTGATCCGGCGCTACAGACAATCATTGCGGCAGTCGGTGTTTTCTTGGTCATTCCGGTTGCCTATTGTAGAATAATGCTAGGGCGTCCACTCTCAGCGCTCGGTTTCCATAAGGGGAATGTGTGGGCTGGCGTGGGAGGGAGTGTCGTAGCTCTTGTTGTAGCTCTTTCAGCGCTCTTTGTACTTTGGAATTTTACCCCACTTCTTCGAGAATACCAGCTGCCAGTAGCAGTTGAGGAGCAGTTCCTATTCTTTGTTCTCTACGAGGTGTTCTTAAATGGCTTCATCGCACTACTCTTCGAAGTGTTTTTCCGGGGATTTGTGATGTTGCTTTGGTTTCGGAAGTGGGGATTTTGGTCAGTTATTGTCCAGGCCGTCCTCTTTAGTGCGCTCCTCTATGCGAGCAGCGGCGTGACAGCAGCGACGATACCATACTTCATCTTCGTTCCGTTTGCTGGGCTTATAGCGTATCAATCCCGTTCGATCTGGTACAGCTACGGCGCTTCCTGGTTCTACTTTTTTCTTACCGATGCCATCGTACTCATACTTCGCTGATTATGTCGAGTGATATACAACATAAAAAATGGTTCCGCGTCCTCAGTGTTCTGATGGTCACTCAGGTTTTCCTCCTATCAGCGCTTCCAGCCAAAGCACTTTTCAGTAAGCCAAAAGTTCCATCTCCGTCTCAGCAGGCTGCAGACATAGAGCGTCGATACCATATCGATACGGGATCTGTCCAGGAACAGGGCGAATCCTTGAATGTTGCTGATTCAAAAAAAGTCGCGCCAGAAACATCGCTCTTCTTCTCCCCATCAGACCCCAAAGAGGGTGAGAAAATTACGGCCCGTTCGTTTCCCACTTACTTCGCTAACGATACGAGTAAACTTTACTTTACCTGGTTCCTTCAGCGGAGTGAATGTGCGCTGGGTAAGCCAGTAACGCCCCAGTGCGACCTCGATGGCAATGGACTTCTCAACCACAACGATTGGAAGATTATGGCCCATCGCTTGTTGGCGTCTAATGATCTTGATCTCGCTAACGTGAACTACGGGACTGATACGGATAACGATGGGTACTCAGCCCGTTTTGGTGGCGACAATCGGGTAAATGTCCCGAATCACTGCTACTTTCACGATAATACAAGCGGAGAGAATTACGAGCTTTCAGACGGAAGCGGAACAGTTGATTGGGACTGTGCACCTGGTACGCAGCCAGTATGCATGGTTGGAAGTCAGACTATCGATCCGGGAACGATTAATCTCGACGCGACTGGTGGCTCGTCCTCAAGTTCTGGGAGTGGTTCTGACTCTTCAGGAGGGACGGCGACTGCAAGCGGTACTTCATTTATATTGACCGATGATGATGCTTACGTATCAGGATTCCCTTTCTGCCGATCAGACAATACGGTCGGCTGTTCAGTTGGCGTACCGTGTTGTGTTGTGAATCCAGCAGAGGCAAATTCCTGCGAGACAACGCTCTCGGCTTGTAGCGGTGTCGGGGGCGGAGCACCGAATCCAATCTGCCGCCATCTCTTCCCGGTAGCCCCAGGCTATGTGGTCGGTGACGGAGTGTACGGGGCAAATGAGGAACAGTTCTGGCAGACTGACCCGGCCGATCCAGATACGGCTGATAACGGCAACAAGGATGAAGCGAATCTTACGGGGCTTGGTCGTGATACGTTCACTTGGAACTACCTCTCAGGTGACAAGGTAGGAGTTGTGATTGAGGGAACGTCGATGATGCCAACAAAACATAATGATTCCTCAAATGGCATCATGTGGGCATTTTCGAAGAATCGTTGTAGTCCGTCGGGAGGTACGGGATCGTACGTAACCGTCGTCAAGGGCTATCAGGTCATCATCCCGACAATCGACATGGATCTGAATGACTGTGTCGTCGATAATCTTGTCGATCCGACCGAGGGCGGGCAGGCAACAAATTTGGAAATGACGGTGACAGCGAGTCCCGAAAATCCGCTCAATGATGTGACAGATCGGGGTGATGGCGATCAGCTCGAGGTGGTTGCGACGAATATAAATCTTACTCAGGGCATACAGAATATCTATTATAATTGGCGTGTTGAGCTTTCTCCGGATGGTACGGCGAATCCCGTGAATGCTTGGATAAACATCACCGCCGCACTCAATAATTTCACAGATGGCCGCAAGCTCCTCTCGCAGGTCCGGGGGAATGGTGTGAACAAAGTGCAGCTCAATATGAATATGTTGAGTACTGATGTGTTCAATGGCCTTCCTTTTTCAACCTATCTTTTGGATGATATTGGCTATCTTCGTTTTCGCGTTGATGTCGCCGAGAACTATAATGCGGCCGGGGCGACTCGCCGCGGCCGGAGCAATGTCATCGTGAAATTCAATGCGAGCCAAGATCGTATTTTGGCTCATACAGTCAATGTCGATGTCGCGGGTGACCCGGTCCGAGCCAGGGTTTCGTTGAATGCTGGTAATGAAATATGTTCGGGGACAGTAAATCCAGGTGACCCACCAGAACAACAGGCACTTACTCGGCTTGATAGCAAGCTTTGCCGAGTTATCCGGAATGAAATCATCGGACTTCATGTTCCTGGATCCAATCTTTCAAATTTCAACTGGACAATCAATGGCCAACCATTGGTTTGTAATTCTAGAGTCTCAAGCGTGAATTGTTTCGATGATCACCAGGGAAATATGAATTTCTTCCCGATTATTGGCAATATCGGTGATACGTTCAATATCGTTGTAACGGCAAATCGTGTCGATTCCGTTGATTCGACTGAAAAAACAGTCACGCTTTCCCGAACGTTTAAAATTGTGCAGCCTAGCGTGAGTGTCATCTCTAATGACCAGAATAGTGTTTGGCAAAAATTTCTGGGCCAGTATATTGATACGAATGGATCTGGATACAATGAGTACAGTAAAGACACTCTCGAAACAGCAGAGGGCTACAATGTCTCGGTCCGCGCCATCTTTACGCCAGATTTTCTTTCGGGGAATGTTCCGCCACAAGTCGAGCGCTCGTGGTCAGTCGATGGAGTGGCGGTGGGTGATGGCACAACGAATACCATTGCTTTTTTAGCTAGTAAGACTGGGAAATCGATTTACAATGTCTCGATTTCGGCTGTCTATCGACCGAGTACGTTGATTCGACAAGCGATGGAAGATATCTGGGGTTTATCGGCGCTTGATACCACGGAGATTTACTTTGGTAATAATACACAGGTAGAGCAGCCAGATGTGACTGGAGTTGTCTATACGGGAGCGAAGAAATACTATGCTTTGCTCGCGAGCTATCTCCCGGGGTCAGTCCTCTTCTCGCTCAAAGTTCTCTTCTCGGTCTTTCTTATCCTCTTCGCCTCTGGTGTTGTCTTTGCGCTGATACCCAATCTCCCTGAATCAGCCCCCGTGCGGCGGCCTCGAGAATAGAGCAATAAAAAGACTCTCTTCGGAAAGAGGGTCTTTTTTGATTTTGACAGGTGCTGTGGGAGAGACTCGAACTCTCATGCTTATGTAAGCACTAGCTCCTAAGGCTAGCGTGTCTACCATTCCACCACCACAGCAGAAAAATTCTTTACTCCAATCAGCGGAATCGACTCCTAGATAATTCTGGTTAGGGTTCCGATGACGGATTCGATACGCTTAATCTCTTCGGCGAGCGCTCCGTTATCCGCGTATTCTCCATGATGCCGGGTCGTTTTTCCGTACGTCTCGCGCTTCTGATCGAGATGTATAGTGCAGAGAAAGCCCTCGGGTTGGGATTTCACGTAGCAGTGAAAACGCGGATATCCAGCGTTCGCAAGTGACCGGACAAAACTCATCTCCTCATTCTCTTCGCGCTGGAAAGTATAGCCGAAACGCCGGAACATCGTGACGGCATTATCGGGCGGATTCTGGATGAGGAGTTTCATGGGATACGTTCGCTATCGGCTCAGCTTCTCTTGATCCGGACCGACACTTCTTCTCTTCCCGCCACATCCGGTAGGGGGTCGGGGCATCGGGAAGCATCCTCCTTCGGACGGGAACCCAGACTTTACGCACCCTTGTCCCGTCACATTTAAGCGGTAGTCGGGGCACCGGGAATCGAACCCAGACTTTACGCACCCGAAGCGCACGTACTACCACTATACTATGCCCCGGAAAATGTGACGGGACGAACGCACGTACTACCAACTATACTATGCCCGATTGTTATGTGGCGGAAAGAAAAATTGCGTCGTCTCTATCGCCCAGGATGCCCGCGACTAGGCCACGTGATGACGGCCCCGGATGGCCCGGTCCTCAGTCTCCCGCTCTTCGTTGATACGTTCTTGGGCGAGGGTTCTGAGTACAACGAGGTCATTATCCATGAGTTGGCGTGCCCGGTCAAGAAGGAATTCCCGGGTATTCCGGCCTGGGTCATCGATGACTTCTGCCAAGAGACAATCAAGGATTGCTCCGATCTTCGGGCCAGGCGCCAGGCCAAGCTCGGCCATAAGTGTTGATCCATCCACCCTCAGCATTTTGACCGATGTCGCATCCTGCGAAACCTTGTCGATCATGTATTCGAGATGGCGCAGCTTGTACGGTTTCGCCTTGGGGACACCCGAACCAAGACGGTCGCCGATCCGAACCGCCATGAGATCATCCATATTCTCAAGTCCGACTCGCTTGATAAGCCTTCGGACCGAGGCCTCGGTCACTTCGCCGACATTGTAGTAGAAGAGGTGATTATCGACGAGCATGGCTGCGTGGTCGACAATTTTTTTCGGGTAGCGGAGTCGCTCGAGGATCTTCTTTGCCATGCGTGCGCCGATATGGTCATGATTGTAGAAAGTCGAATGATGTCCTTCACCGCGTTTTGCCCGTGGTTTCCCGACATCATGAAGGAGTGTTGCAATTCGGACGGCAAGCTTGTCCGACGGACAGGTCGCAAGCGCACGCAGATTATGTTCCCAGACAGTGTAGATGTGATGGAGGTTTTGGGTGACACCGACACCTTCCACAAGCTCTGGAACGATATGCTGAAGCAGACCAATTTCCTGAAGAAAGGCGATGCCCTGGCTAGGGTGCGGAGAGACGATGATACGTGAGAATTCATCGCGGATCCGTTCGAAAGCGACACGGGGCAGAGTATTGGCCAGTTTACGGAGCGCCTCGAGTGTGGCGGTCTCGATTGTCCAGTCGGGCGTCTCCTGTGCCGGATCGCTCAATTCTGTAATGAGCCGGACGGCACGCATGAGTCGGAGCCCATCCTCGGCGAAGCGCTTCTCAGGGTCGCCGACGGCTCGGATGATTTTCTTTTCGATATCCGACTGGCCGCCAAAGGGATCAATGATCTCGACATGGGTCCCATCGGGAGTATCTTCAATCTGCCCAGCCATTGCGTTGACTGTGAAGTCACGCCGAGCCAAATCTTCCTCGACTGAGGCAACAAACTGGACAGTATCTGGATGTCGGCCGTCGGTATAATCAGTTTCGGTTCGGAAGGTTGTGACTTCTATGATATCGTGTTCGTGATCAACTGGCGTCGTATCGAGAAATCGCGGAACTTTCACGCCGACGGTCCCGAAAGCGTTCTCGTAGACTGAATCGGGGAAGATTTGCTGGATTGCTTCGGGCTTAGCATCGGTCGTGATATCCCAATCCTTTGGCTCCCGGTTGAGGACGAGGTCACGGAGTGACCCACCGACGATGTACGCCTTGAAATCGGCACTTTCGAGCGCTCGGATGGTATCGAGAACCGGTGAGGGAATGGGGAAATGCATATATTGTCAGTCTAACATGGGGTCATAGCGAAGGATGAGTATAGGCTGGTGAGGAGGAGTCGTCAATCGAGAGAGTTAAAGAAAAACCGGCCAAAAGGCCGGTCTTGAACTTCGAATGGGAGACTCTACAGAGTTCGGCGTTTCTCTTCAACTTGATAGGAGATGAGTGTGTCGCCGATAGTGAGCTTTACTGATCCATCGAAGACGAGGCCACATTCGTTACCTTGGCCGACTTCGTCGGCGTTCTCTTTATTGCGCTGGAGATTACCCATCTTGCCGCTCCCGAGGATTTCACCATCACGTTTTACTTCAAGGAGCGACCCACGTACGATCTTGCCTTCGGAAACGCGACCACCAATGATCATGTCACGTTTACCGCTCTTGAAGACTGCGAGGATGGAGAGTCGGCCAAAATCGGTTCGGATGATTTCCGGCGGGAGCAGGGCAGCGAGGTCAGACTTCACGGCCTCGACCAGTTTGTAGATGATATTGAAGCTCTGGATTGCAACACCGCTCGTCTCGGCAATGCGCTTGGCGACCGAGGTCGGTTCGACATTGAAGCCGAAAATCTTCGCACCGCTGGAGGCAGCCAGCTTTACATCACTTTCGGTAATGCTGCCGACGCCAGTCGCAATTTCTTCGAGCATGACCTCGGGATGCTCAATCGCTCCGAGGATCTGCTGGAGAGCCTCGAGCGATCCCTGAACGTCAGCCTTGATGATAATCGGGAGCCGTTTTACATTTTCATCTTCCTTGCGGATTACTTTCTTTACCTCGCCCTCCTTGAGAAGTGCCTCCTGAGATTTCATCCGGGCAAGCGATTTTCCGGAAACAACCTGGACGACATCGTTCACTTGCGGGACCTCACTGAATCCATAGAGGATAGCGGGGACCGAGGGACCAGCAGATTCACGATTCTTGCCAGTGAAGTCTTCGAGTCGGCGTACACGGCCGAAAGAGGAGCCAGCAATGATATCTTGCCCGACCTTGAGTGTGCCAGTTTTTACGAGGACGGTTGCGACAGGGCCTTTCTGCGGATCGAGATGGGATTCGAGGATAACGGCCAATCCATCGCGCTTCTCATCGGCGGAAAATTCCTCGACTTCCGAAACGAGGAGGATTGCATCGAGGAGCTTGTCGATATTGAGGTTTCCTTTGGCGCTGACTTCAACGCACATGACCTCGCCGCCCCAGCCCTCGAAGAGGATGCCATTTTCGGCTAACTCCTGTTTTACGCGGTCCGGCTTCGCTTCGGGCTTATCGATTTTGTTGATGGCGACAATGACCGGAAGCTTTTTCTCACTGATGAACTGGATGACTTCCTTGGTTTGTGGGCGGACGCCATCGTCGGCGGCGACAACGAGAATGGCGATGTCAGCGATGGAAACGCCGCGTTCGCGCATGCCGGAAAAGGCCTCATGGCCCGGGGTGTCGATGAATGTAATGAGCTGGCCGTGTTTTTTCACCTGGTAGGCACTGATCTTCTGGGTGATGCCGCCCGCTTCGCCGGCCGCGACATTCGCCTTGCGGATTGTATCAAGGAGTGTCGTCTTACCGTGGTCGACATGGCCGAGGATAGTGACGATTGGTGGGCGCGAGACGAGCTTGCGGTCGGTCTCGGTCTTTTCTGTTGCGACGATTGCCACGAGATCTTCGAGGGTAAGCGAGCCGGCCTTTTCTGTCGTATCGGCAGTTGTCTGGAAGCCGAGATCATTTG
>CAZCTF010000005.1:17259-30241 GCA_964501755.1 uncultured Bdellovibrionales bacterium | reverse complement strand
TCACGAACTCGGGAACGGTCAATGCCACGACCGACATCCGCAGTTCGTACACGGTTTCCTGCAATGGGGGACCGACGTCAGTCCTCACTGATGATGGCACCATGGCGAGCACTATGTCCGCAGGCGCTTCTGCCTGGGAAGAAATCCTGACTCCCGTCCTGATGCCGAATGTCGCCGGTACCTGCACCATCACTTTCACGGCCGACTACCTCGGCGCCCAAACCGAGACCGATGAGACCAACAACTCGACGAGCATCACGGTGACGCTTGCTCCGAGACCAGCACCCGTTCTGGTCATCACTCGCTTCGAAGACAAGGTCGGCTGCTGCACGACGAATACGGGCGCGGCTCCCAAGCCTCGCATCTGGATTCGAAACGACGGCACCGCCGCTCCTGGTGCCAATGTCACCGTGGTCTATCAGGTGAGTAGCCCCGTGGCGACGGGTGGCCTCTACCAGGTCATCGGCTACGGAACCATCGAACCCCGAGAACTTGTGCCGGGGGACACCGATGAAGACCAGATGGACTGCGACGGCTGCTGGCGTATCCCTACGACCAGCGCGTGGAAGAAGCAGTGGCACAACTTCCGAGCTTGTCTGCGGACTGATGGTGGAACGCCTGTTCCCTCGACCGGCGCTCCGAACCCAGGCGAAGTCTGCGCCGTGTACCAACGGTACTCCAAGTCGTGAGACTGCGAGTTATCCCCTAGAAACGAAAACGTTTTCAGTGCCCTGGGTTCCACGAACCCCGGGCACTTTTCTTTTACAAAATGAGACATCTTTCAGTCTTATTTGCTATATTTGAGACAGGGTCTGTCCTGTGTCTCATTTGTCTCGTTTTATCCCCAAAACCGCGACCCGACCTCCTCAATCCGTTCGTCAGCCAAGACCACTAAGAAATCCCTCAACGGCTTGATTTCTCAAAGTTCTAGACCGATGACGCCCGCCAGAAATCGAAATCGCATTTTGAAGCCGAAACAAATGTATAGACACGCATCTATAATCTCTCTTTGGTTTACGATATAATAGAGCCATGGATTTTTTTTCGTACATTGGTTTACATACTGCGTACCTGCTCATTTTCTCGATTGCTCTCGGTCTCGGTCTCGGTACATCTGTGCTGAGTTATGCACTTTTTCTTTCCTCTGGAAATGACGGGGAGATCTCGAGGGATGAGTTCAGGCTGCTCAAAGTCTCGCGGATAGCGGTATGGGCCGCAATTCTGTTATATGGATTCGGTGGCCTCGGCCTCTTTACGCTCGCATATGAGTCGATGGTCGAACTCGGTATTTTTTATGCGAGCATGACTGTCGTAATGATTCTCATCGGAAATGAGATTATGTTCATTGCGCGTCACTTGCCCCGCGTATGCAATGTCCGTGACGGGAGTGTTGCTCTTGACGCATTTGTTCTTGAGAGCGGAGCAGTATCAGCAACCTCGTGGGTATTTTTGATGTTCCATCACGTCATCTACCGGACTGATATCGGCTACTTTGCATTCATGGCGCTGTATGCGATTGCTGTTGCGGTCGTTATGCTTGCGACATGGTTTATACGCCGAAAGAGTGTTCGCTCACAGGATGCCGTAATATTGAAACGATCCGTTCTTGCAGCTCTTTTTTTCGCACTTGTGTTTGTAGGAACATGGTATACAAACGCTGACCGTATTATAAAACCCGCAGAGATTGGCAAACACATAACTGCCAAGGTGGCAGGCGTGACCTATACATCTGATGATGTCGCGCTTCACAACAATACGGAGGACTGCTGGCTCATCATTGATAAGAAAGTGTTCAATGCGAGCGAAGCATCCCGTCTACACCCCGCGATGTTTAACTGCGGAGAGGATGCGAGCGAGAACTACCACAAAAACCACGGCGAAGGCATCAGGGACAAGATGATGACGTACTATATAGGTGATCTGCGAAGCGGGATCGGTGTGACGAATATAGATGTCCCGTTCGAAAAGAACGAGGTACTTAAGCCGTATCGCGAGCTGTATGTCGATGAAAGTTCGTGGAATCCTCGCGAACTCATGCTGGTCGTCGAGAAAGACGCAGAGAAGCTACTGGCCATTGACGGGACAACGCACAAGGCAATCGGGCGCATCCATGATGTTGGCTTTCAGCCTCACACATCCGTCTATTCATCGGACGCGAAATACATGTACATCATTTCCCGTGATGGTTGGCTTACAAAGATTGATCTCACGACCCTTGAACCGATTGTGTCGGTGCAGGTTGGTGAGAATTCGCGAGGAACTGCCATTACTGACAACGATAAGTATGTTGCTATTGGCAACTATGAGCCTGGCAATCTCGTTATCCTGGATGCCGCTTCGATGGAGGTTCGAAAAACCATATCACTCATGACAGAGAAAGACGGCAAACAGGTCGAGTCGCGCGCAGGCGCAGTTGTTGAAGACGGAAACCGTATCATCGTGGCGCTCAAGGATGGGACGAGTGTCTGGGCGATTGATACGGATCAGCCCGACTTCCCGGTAATACACAAATTCTCTGGCATTGGTGAGGGGCGGCCCGCCCTTCATGATGCTTTTCTTACGCCGGACGGATCGTATTACATCGTCGCATCACAAGGATCTAAAACGGCCTGGGTTCTCGATCTCGCGACAATGAAACCAATCGCGGAGGTGGAAACCGGTGAGACACCACACACCGGTCCAGGCGCAGCGTGGGGAAAGAATATCTACGTTCCGGCATTGGGCGAGGGTCTGATTACCGTCATTGATACAACCATATGGAAACCTATAAAATATATTAAAACCGGGGGCCCAGGTCTCTTCGTTCGTAGTTATAGCAAGGACCCAACATACCCCTATGTGTGGGCCGATACCGCGTTTGGCGATCATAAAGATGAAATCTATGTCATTGATGCACGTATCAATGACATCATAAAAACAATCATCCCAGTCGAAGGCGAAAGTTCATGGCATCCTGAGTTTACTTATGACGGAAAGTTCGTGTATGTTGTATCTCAATCTGCGAATGAAGTTGAAGTATATGACGCATTTACATTCGAAATTGTGAAGCGCATCAAATCAGATACGCCGTCGGCGATATCTAATATCGGATTGCGTATTGAAGAACCAGGATTGTAATAGCCTCATTACTTTCTGGGATGCCGCTACATTCAATAGCGCGAGACATCTGCTCGGCATGAGAGAAACATACTTTGCGTTCAGACCATCTATCTTCGGCGAGGTGTGAATCAAATTTGGGGTGGCCCTCCACGAGGATAAAGTTATATAGCCTCTCTTGAGGAGTTTAGACAGGTATATGGACTGTGGGATATCCCTTAAGAGACTTCTTGTTTCAAAAAAATGAGGCAGGGTTTGTATACCCTGAGAGTCGCAAGCGGAAAGTATTCACGGTAGGACAATCTCTCGGTTGGTCCAGACTTCGATAGGACGGATCGTCCTTGTCTATACTCGGCGCGGGAGTATACTGGAGGCGAATAATAAAGGCTATATATTTTTTGATATAACTTAGGAAAGATATTAGAAATTTTATGCGACCAGGCATCTTCATCGCCATTCTAGCCCTAGTGCTTTTCTCTGTCGTCATCATCCATCGATACAATAAGCGCACGGCTCAGCAATCCGCTCACTCGCAATCGAATCCGACAGCGTCAGAGAACCGTCAGACCGCTCAATCGGCGACACTAGCCGATTTCACTCTCGGGTCTGGCGAGCATGAGTTCACAATCGGCGATAAGCGGAAGTATCTCCTCTATATCCCCGCGAGCTATGATGTGGCGCGGGCGACATCACTGGTTCTCTTTTTCCATGGTGGTGGTGGGCACATGGAGCAAGCAGCCGCGGATTACGGCTGGAAAGAAAAGGCGGACCAGGAAGGATTTATCGTCGCATTTCCAAATGGTTCGAGCCGGCTTCCACGGCAGCATCTCGCGACTTGGAACGCCGGGAATTGCTGCGGCTACGCGCGTGACCAAAAGATTGATGATATCGGATTTACCCGGCAAGTCATCGCCGATATCAAACGGCGGGTGAATATTGACACGGGAAAGATATTTGCTACGGGTATGTCGAATGGTGGGATGATGGCGCATCGGCTGGCGTGCGAGATGGCGGATACCTTTGCTGCAGTCGCCTCTGTCGCAGGGACGGATGGTACGCTCGTTTGTACCCCCTCGCGGCCGATATCGGTCATGCATATTCACGCGAAAGACGATACGCACGTACTCTATGACGGTGGCGCCGGGGAAGACGTCTTCAGAGATGAGAGCAAGGTAGCGGACTTTACTTCCGTCGATGAAACGATACGGCGTTGGGTCGAGCGAAACGGCGCGGATACCACCCCGAGGCGTGTACTAGAAGTTCCAGGGGCGCATGGAGATTTGTATACCTCAAAACAGAATAATGCTCAGATCGAGCTGGTCGTCACAGAAACAGGCGGTCATTCTTGGCCTGGCGGGCGGGCAGTGAGAGGGAAGTCCCCGTCACGCGCGATCAATGCCGACGATGTTATTTGGGATTTCTTCAACGCCCAGAAAAAATAGTGAGGGAAAGTGGGTAGGCTCCTTGCGCCGCCAGATCGTACGCTAAAAATCATTTTGTGAACCCGCTGGTGGCTGGGGCCGGACGGTTGGAGTGGTTTCGTTCGGCAAGGGGGATGGCGACTCTGGTTCGTTTGGTTGTCTCTTTGTGTTCTTAGGAAGCAAAGGGATATAACACGAATCTGGAACCGGAAAAGATACATTGCTCGGCGGAGCGAAATGATAGGAACCGATCGTTTCGCACGTCACTGCGTCATCGACATTATTCTCGTATACTGTTCGCATGGCATCAACATCAGCTTTGGTATCAGCAATTTTTATGAGCTCAAAAATCGTGTAGACCGATCGGTACCTTTGTAGAGATTCTTGATCGATTGAAAGGGGATCAAGGCCTCTTTCTCTCATTTCTTCGCGGCAATTCTTTTGAATTACTGTCCCCCTGAACGGTTCATTGGGGTCGACGGACGTGGGTGTGTACGTACCGGAGTTGGAAAACCACGAATAAAGCGATCCGTCCGCATAAAGGTAATAGCTGTTTGCAAGGGGGTAATACTTTATGGTACTGGTCCTGCTAAGAAGCACGCTCTGTCCGTCGCTAATCATTTCCTCTTTTTTTCCTTTTTCCCCGACATCTCTCGTACACCGTATGGTCTTCCTCCAGGTGGGGATGAGGCTGCCGAGACCTTTGAAGATGGATGAATCATCAGTCTTTCCAAAGGATCCTCCCTTTAGTGGCTGACTCTCCTGTCCTATCCAGAAGGCAAACACAGCAACCTGGACAGTCACGAGTACCGTGATGATGGCGATGATAATTTTTTTCTGTAGCATAAATCTTTTTTGCAAAGTAGCACATTCCTTGAATTCTAGCTATCGAGCGACGACCACACCCCAGACGCTCTTGGCGCCCGCGGTTTTGAGCGTACGGGCACACTCATCGAGTGTCGCGGCGGTTGTGGCGACATCGTCAATGATCCAGAGGGATTTCCCCACGAGCGGGCCAGCAACTTCAAGTGGAACAGCAAACGCGTCAGACAGATTGGCGAGCCGCTCGGATTTTGAATCAGTCTTTATCTGCGGCTTGGTGAAGCGGATGCGTTGGAGGATATCGCTTCGGACCGGTATCGGTGATCCAGGGAGAAGCCGTTGCATAAGTTTTTGGGCGAGCATTTCGGCCTGATTGAAACCACGGAAGCGGAGCCGCCTCGGGTGGAGCGGAACGGGAATGACGAGATCAGGGAGCGGGAGCGGGTGACGAGAAACACTTTCGGCAAGGAGAGCAGCTAACGGATCGGCAGCCGAGTCGATGAAGCGGTACTTCAGCGCAAAGACGAGTTTTTGAATGAGGCGGTGACGATACGGCCGGGCGATGAAGAGTCCATCGAGGGCAGTCGCTTTTCGGCAGTCGCGACACGTTGCTCCGTTCTTCTGATACGGCTGTCGACAGATCGGACACTCTTGGTATTCGGTCTCGGGGATAGCGGTGAGGCAAACTGGGCAGGCGAGCACTCCCTCGGTGTCGCAACCGAAACAGCGGAGCGGGAAAAAAATATCAATGAGGTGCTGACGTAATGTTCGGGCGGTACTAGCGAGCCAGAACAGTGCCACGCTGGATCGAGAGTGCCAGCCGCTTGGGGAGCCGCTTGGCGAGCATTTTTTCGGCGAGGACGGATTCGACATACTCTTGGACATTCTTTCTGACGAGCCGGGCACCCTGTTCGGGAGCGAAACTTTTCTCGGCGATCCATTTCGATACAGTTTCTGGAATGGCGAGTGCGATGCCCTGGGCTGAGAGCCGCCGCTTCAGACGGTCCAGCTCAAGGACAGTGATATCACGGATCGCAGCCTGATCGAGCGCATTGAAGACAACTATTTGGTCGAGGCGTCCGAGAAGTTCGGGGCGCATTTCTTTTTTTAGTTCCTCGAGCACTTCGCGTTTGATGGCTTCAAATTCGGCGCGGAGGATACGGCCCGGGACGGCGTCGGCAAAGCCAACCTTAGCAGACTGAGTGAAGCTCGTCGTTCCGATGTTCGATGTCAGGATGATGAGCGTGTTCTTGAAGGAGACGCGTCGTCCTTCGGCATCAGTGAGCATACCTTCATCGAGAATCTGGAGCAGGATATTGAAGACGTCCGGGTGTGCCTTCTCGATTTCGTCAAAGAGGACGACAGCGTACGGCCGTCGACGAATCGCCTCGGTCAGTTTGCCGCCATCGCCATAGCCAACATAGCCGGCCGGGGCACCGATGATTTGGGCGACTGAGTGGCGCTCCATGAATTCGCTCATATCGAGCCGGATGAGCGCTTTCTCATCGCCGAAGAATTCCTCGGCGAGCACCTTGGCGAGGTGGGTTTTGCCGACGCCGGTGGGTCCTAGGAAAAGGAATGAACCGAGCGGGCGATTCGGATCGTTGACGCCAGAGATGGACCGAGCGAGTGTGGCGAGGACCTTCGCTTTCGCGTCACTCTGATTGATAATCTTGGTCCGGAGTGAGCGTTTCACACGTTCGAGTCGGGCGGATGGCGTGTCTTCGGAGAGCCGAGCGAAGGGGATTCCGGTCGTGCGGGAAACGATCTCGAGGATATCGGCTGGCTTGACGATGATCTTCTTCGACTTAGTCTGGGAGCCGGCTTGTCCGGCCAATTCCTGGAGCCGGGATTCGATGAGCGAAACTGAGCGTTTTACGGCCTCGGCTTCGTCATAGGCGCCTTCGGCGATGAGATCCTCTTTTCGGTTCTCGGCTTCGGAGAGTTCACGTTCGAGTGAAAGGAGCG
The DNA here is from genome assembly GCA_964501755.1 of uncultured Bdellovibrionales bacterium. Taxonomy (GTDB): domain Bacteria; phylum Patescibacteriota; class Minisyncoccia; order Moranbacterales; family UBA1568; genus SSEF01. The sequence goes on along the minus strand of CAZCTF010000005.1, from coordinate 22,934 downwards.
TGGAGAAGTTGCTCTTTTCACTGCCAGCCCGGCGATGACGAACAAGTGATGCGGCTTCATCGAGGAGGTCGAGCGCTTTATCGGGGAGGAAGCGGTCTGGGATATAACGGATCGATAGATCGACAGCCGCGCGCGTTGCTTCAGGATCGATAGAGAGCGCGTGGAACGTTTCGTATGACGGTTGGGTGTGTTCGAGGATTTGGAGGGTCTCTTCGGCGGTCGGTTCGGCAAGTTGGAGCGGTTGGAAGCGACGCTCGAGAGCAGCGTCTTTCTCGAAGTGGCGTTTGTATTCAGAAAAGGTGGTAGCGCCGATGACCTGGATCTCGCCACGGGCGAGGGCTGGTTTCAGGATATTGGCGGCGTCGAGTCCTCCCTGGGTGTTGCCGGTGCCAATCAGGGTATGGATCTCATCGATGAAGAGGAGTGCGTCTGGCCGATGGCGCACCTCGTGGAGGAGTTCTTTTACCCGGTTCTCAAATTCACCGCGGAAACTGGTGCCGGCAACAAGAAGCGCGAGGTCGAGTGAGTAGATATGCTTCCCCGAGAGTACTGGTCCGGCGAGTCCGGCCTTCATCCGAAGCGCGAGCGCGGTGACGAGCGCGGTCTTGCCAACGCCCGGATCGCCGACGAGGATGGCATTGTTCTTTTCCTTCCGGCCGAGGATATGGGTGAGTCGGTCGATTTCTCGGTCGCGGCCAACGAAACGGAATTCGCTCCCGGCGGCCTCGGCCAAATCAATTGCGTACTGGTCAAGGAAAGTAGTGTTGTTCGCGGTCTCGCGTTCGCGATACGGTCCCTGGGAGAGTGGGAAATCAGAGAGATCGAACATCTTAGCAAGTTCGGGAAAATGCTCGAAGCGGAGATGGGTTTCGACCGCGGTCCGGACCTTTTCCTCGCTCACCTCGAGCGCTTCGATGATAGCAAGCAACGAATCGTCATCGGATTCGAGGAGCGCAGCGACCAGGTGTTCGGTCCCGACATATGGGTAGCCGTGCTCTTTGGCGAGGACATAGGCGCGCTTCAGGATGGTCTGAACCGCTGGAGACATAGTCGGCGAATAATCCGAACTGGCGGTACGCTTGCCAACGGGGGCCTTTTTCAGGCAGAGCTTCCCCACGGCGTCTTTTTTGAAGCCGATGTTTTCGAGAAGAATACCGCCGAGACTACCGGATTCGAGGGAAAGCGCGAGGAGGAGATGTCGTGGCTCGATCTCCTTGGTCCGCGTATAACGGGCGATGTCACGCGCCTCTTTCAGGGCGTGCCGCGCATGAGACGACAGCTTTTCACCGAAGGCGGGAGTGAGCATAGAGTAGGCCCATTGTACGGCCCGAAGAGGGGTCTGTCAACGCTGCTACATTAGCTGTCTTGGAATATTCAATGGGGCCCTACTGGGCCTGTGATGTCGTGCTGCACTCGAAGCTATCCCAGTCAGCGCGAATGACATTGGGGTTGAAGATCGATGTACCGCTGGAATCCTTAATGGAGAGGATAAAATTCACGATCACCCAAGCGAGGAGGATGATAGTAAAGCCGATGAGAGCGGCAACGATGCCTCCTTTGGCAAAGCGCATCCGTCCTTCATCGCCGGCCGAGGTGATATAGATGAAGGCCATGGCGACGATGAAAGCGATTGCGAAGGCGGACATGATGTTTCGGAGCCAGACGATGATTGAATTGACGCCGACCACCAGGTGGCAGAGAGTGCACTTCACGGTTTGATCACCATCTTGGTTTGTATCGTCGACGGTGAGGCCACAGGGGATGAGACCGGCTTCAACCGGAGTGATGGGGATGATGAAAAGCATCGCGGAGGAGAGAACGAAGAGCGTGAGGATGAGAAGAAGGCGCATATGTTTTTTTTCAGTATACCACTTACTTTACAATGAGAGTGGAATGGAGATGGCGATTTTTGTTCGAAGAGGGAGCTGTGATATAGTACGAATGAAACAAACATCCATGTTCGGACTCAACAAGCCCACATTCCTCGGTATCGATTTTGGCACGTCTTCTATCAAGGCCGTTGAGCTACGTGTCGAGGAGGATGATAAGGTCTATCTCAACAATTACGCCGAGATTAACCTCACGACGATTGAGCGTAGTGGCGATAACAGCCAGGGGGGGTATGATTCGCGCGTGACGACGTATCTGCGCGCGCTTTTGGAGCGGCTTCAGCCGAAGACAAAGCAGGTTTATGTCGCTATGCCGGCTTTCATCGGGCTCGTCGCACTCGCTGAATTCCCGCGCATGAGCGAAAAGGAGCTTCGGGAGGCAATCCAATTCGAGGCACACAAGTATATTCCGTCACCACTCGAAGAAGTCGCGCTTTCCTGGGAGATCGTCGGTGAAACCGGTGGACCGGCAGTAGATGGTAAAAATCCCGGCAAGGTCGAAGTGCTTCTTGTCGCGGCGCTCAATAAGGAAGTGGAGCGCTATGAGAGCTACATTGGTTCGGTCGGTTATGATATGCAGCTCCTTGAGCTCGAGACGTTCTCGATGGTGCGTTCGGTCGTTGATGGCGATACTGGCGTTTTCATCGTTGCCGATATTGGATCGCGCGCGACCAACCTTGTTCTTGTTGAAAATGGCTTGGTGAAAGTGAGTCGAAATCTGGATGTCGGTGGTCGAGATATTACGCGCACGCTTACCGACAACCTCGACATTTCCGAAGACCGTGCCGAGTCACTCAAGAAGAGTTCAAAGGATTATCTCAATGCCTCGGACAGCAAGCTCATCTTTCCGGCGCTCGAAGTGATTCTCTCTGAGATACAGCGTATCATCGGGATGTATACGAAACAGCATCCCGGACATCTGATCGATGGTATAATTCTTTCAGGCGGTACCGCCGGTCTCACTGGTTTGGCGATGTACTATGGAAATCTACTCGGTCTTCCGGTCACAATCGGTGATCCATGGAAGCGGATCATGTACACGGCCGAGGTTAGTGGTGCTGTCAGCCGTATGGGCACGTCTTTTTCAGTGGCACTCGGACTTGCATTGCAGGGAACAAATCGACTGACGAAGAAACAGCGGATAGCACCAAAGATTACGACCTTGGTTAGTGGGAGTCGGTGGGACCGGCTCCGAGCTAAATTGGCGCAGCCAATTGGTAAATCCGAGGAATAGCGCAGCGAAAAATACAGAAACACTAAAATCCCCATGGCCGGTATCAACCTCTCCCAATCGATTCAGGAAAAACAGGCGATTGCTCGCGGTTCTTTCTTTGACAAGGGATTTTTCATTAACATGACCATTTTTCTTTTGGTGGCTGGGATTTACGGCGGGTCCCAATGGTATCTTGGAACGCTCGAAGATGAGCTTGCAACCCTGGAAGGGGAGGTATCTCTAAAAACGGCCGGAATAAAGAGTGAAGACACTAATCAAGCAACGGATCTGTCGGCACGATTGAAATCTATCGCGGGTAGTTTCGGTGCTGGGGTCGAGCCTGCGGATGCATTTCGTGAGCTGGAGCAGCTCACGATTGCCGATATCAAGCTAACGGGCTACTCCTATCAGGTAGCCGAAGGGGGTATTTTAATCAATGGCGTGACGACAAATTTGAAATATCTTGCCCAGCAGATGTTGGCCTACAAAAAATTTGTGGGGGTATCCGCAGTTCATGTTGAGGATGTTGAGTACGATATGACGGGTCAGATTGGATTCACGTTGCAGCTGTCGATTACGGCACCGGTTGAAACGGGATTTGTCCAATAGTCAGTCAATACACTTCTTCATCATATGAGCCTGAAAATTCTCATCCTGCCCACTCTCATCATCCTGGAAGTAATCATCGCGATCGGTTATATCAAGCCGAATATCGATGATATTCTCGCGAAGCAGATCGAGATCCAGACCGCTAAGGATGGCTTGTCTAGAGTGGATTCGATTATTGCAAACATCCAGACAGTCGGTCAGTCGATCGCGAGTCGTGCGGAGACGGTAAACTTTATTGAAAAATACTATCCCAAAAAACTGGATGAGGAACGAGTCATCGACATGTTTAATTTTTTCGCTCAGCAGTCAGGAATCATCGTGACCGAGGTTAATGTGACTCCCGAGGAAGCGGTTCAGACCAACAACACAGCCTATGATGATGCTCTTGGTAGTGGCAAGACCCCAGAAGAAGCGACGCTCATGGCCGAGGCGGCCGCTTTGGCTATTCCGAAAAGTTATCGGACCGAGGTGACGGTGATTGGTGATTACGCCAATATAAAAGATTTCTTCTCGAAGATCCACCATTCTGATCGGCTACACACGACTGAAGAGTTCACAATCGAAAGGCGGCAAGAGGATCAGAACAAATCCGAAGAAGAAATAGCGGCCGGTATCCAGAGCAGCATCCTTACCGGTATGCTCAAGGCGAAATTCCCGTATATGCGGGAGCAGAAGACCAGCGATGCATTAAATAACCCGCTTTTTCAGTCCACGGTATTTGATTTTAAGACGGCAGAGCAAACAATTTCGTTTGCAACCGATCCCTTACCAACGCTTGAAAGTAGTCAGGGGGGGCGTGAAAATCCTTTCGAATAAATATAATCTGATGTCTGAAGAGGCTTCTACTAATACCGAGGTTGCTGTGGGTGACGTTGTTGCTCCGGTGTCGGATCCGAAAGTGCTTGCCGAGACTCTCGGGGTACCACTCCTCGAATCTTTGCCGCAGTCAATCGATAAGACCGTCCTGACGCTCATTCCTGAAGATACGGCGAAGAAATATCGGATGGCGGCCTTTGATCGGAATGACGAAATTTTATCGGTTGCGATGGTTGATCCTCAGGACTTCGATGCGCTCAATGTGCTGCGTTTCGTTGCAGAAAAGGAGCGTCTCAGTATCGAGGTTTCGCTTATTACCGAGGACACCTTTGCTGAGCTGCTGAAGGCGTACTCTGGCACTGATAAGGTACTTGAGGAGGCGATCATCTCACTCAAGACGGCACAGGATTCGGCGGTACAGATCCAAGAAGAGAAGAAGGGTAGCGGCGCATTGCCCGAGGTTTTCCAGGATGCGCCGATTGCTAAGCTTGTTGATGTCATCGTAAAACATGCGATGGATGGCCGTGCGAGCGATATTCATATCGAACCGGTGGATGGGAACTACCGCGTCCGTTTCCGTGTTGATGGCCTCCTTCGTTCCACGCTCGTCTTCCCGAATGATGTCGGTCGAGCGGTCCTCTCGCGCATCAAGATCCTCTCAAATCTGAAAATTGATGAGAAACGCAAGCCACAGGATGGTCGTTTCCGTGTCGTCGCCGAAAACAAATCCATAGACCTCCGTGTTTCAACGCTGCCGGTCATCGACGGCGAGAAAGTCGTCATGCGTATTCTCGACAAATCGAACAATATGTCGGACCTCGACAAACTCGGCCTCTGGGGTCGGAACCGTGAAGTGCTGCTCCGGAAAATCAATGAGCCGTACGGTATCATCCTCATCACCGGTCCGACCGGTTCTGGAAAATCAACGACACTCTATGCTTTTCTCCAGATCCTGAACCAGGAAGAACGCAACATCATCACGCTTGAGGACCCGGTGGAATACTTCATGGAGGGAATCAACCAGAGTCAAATTCGTCCCGAGATCGGCTACAATTTTGCTGATGGCCTCCGCTCTATCTTGCGCCAAGATCCGAATGTCATTATGGTTGGCGAAATCCGTGATGAAGAAACCGGCGAGCTCGCGATCC
>CAZCTF010000005.1:0-17249 GCA_964501755.1 uncultured Bdellovibrionales bacterium | reverse complement strand
CCCCGTTGCACGACCTGCAATTCGCAGGCGGTCATGCGGCCTTGACTGGTCATCTCGTCCTCTCGACGCTCCATACGAACGACGCAATCAAGGGTCTGCCGCGACTTATCGACATGGGCGCCGAGCCATTCCTCCTTGCCTCTTCCATTCAGGCGCTTGCAGCGCAGCGGCTGGTCCGGCGCATCTGTGAGAATTGCAAGGAAGAGGCTGATATCACGCCGGGTATGCTGAAGAAGATGGAGGCGGCACGGCTCGTGATTCCGACCGAAGAGCTCGATGCGTACGATCTCGATATCCGGATGCCGCTCAAGGTATACAAGGGGAAGGGCTGTGAGCTTTGTGGAAATTCTGGCTACAAAGGCCGAATCGCTATCTACGAAGTGTTTGAAGTGACAGACGAAGCGAAAGTGATCATCACCGACAAGAATGCGAATGAGAATGAACTGTTGAAGGAGGCAGTGCATCAGAAGATGCTCATGATGAAAGGGGATGGACTGCTCAAAGTCTTGAAAGGGATTACGACAATTGCGGAAGTAGAGCGCGTGACGGAAGGGGTCCTCGTCGACGAGGAGTGAGAAAGACTCAGTAGCGTGATAGAGTGAAGAAACAAGATTGATAAACCAACATTTCTTATGGAGCAACTGGACGTTGAAATGAGACTGAAAAATGTCCTTGCAATCGTGGGGCAGCAAAGGGCGTCCGATGTCCATTTCGTCATCGGCCGCTATCCGACACTGCGCATCAATGGCAAACTCCACCAGTTGACCAAAGAGAAAATTTTGACGCCAGCCGATACGAAAGCGTTGGCTGAAATCATTCTGACTGATGATAAGAAGGTGGAGCTGACGGAGAATGGTCAGGTCGATCTCTCCTATAATTTCGAGGACCGCGCTCGCTTTCGCGTGAACATCTTTTACCAGAAGGGCTATGTCTCGATCGCGATGCGTTTTGTGATGAATAAGATCCGTCCGCTCGAGGACCTGAATGTTCCGACCTCACTCTATAACTTTACCAATGCTACGCATGGGCTTGTTCTCATGACTGGGCCGGTCGGCCATGGAAAATCAACGACACTCGCTGCGCTCATCGACCACATCAACCATACACAGGAGAAACATATCGTGACAATCGAGGATCCGATCGAGTTCATGTATGAGCAAGACCAATGCATCATCAACCAGCGTGAAGTCGGCCGGGATGCAAAGAGCTTTTCGACGGCGCTCCGGGCGGTCCTGCGCGAGGACGTAAACGTTGTTCTCCTCGGCGAGCTCCGCGACCTCGATACGATCTCGACGGCCATGACGGCAGCTGAGACCGGCCATCTCATCTTTGCAACGCTTCATACATACGACGCGCCACAGACCATCGACCGCATGATTGATGTCTTTCCGGCCCATCAGCAGAACCAGATCCGGCTCCAACTCGCCAATGTCCTCCTCGGGGTCGTTTCGCAGCGCCTTTTGCCAGATCTTTCTGGTGGTCGGGTGCCGGCAATCGAGATCATGTTTAAAAATAATGCGGTAGAGAACCTTATCCGCGAGAACAAGGTCCATCAACTCGATTCGGTCATCGAAACGAGTATGAAAGAAGGGATGGTCTCGCTCGATCGATCGCTCGCCGATCTCGTTCGGCGCGGCATCGTCGGTATCGACGATGCGACCACCTATGCCAAGAACAAGGATTACTTCACCATGCTTGTTCGCAAAGAGGACAAGTAGGGGGGCGGGAAAGCCGCTAAAATGGTCCGACACACTGAATATGAAATTCAATTTCAAAGCAAAAACTGAGACTGGTGATCTGAAGGAGGGTCTTGTCGAGGCGATCTCCCGCGATGTGGCGATTGATATCCTTCAGAAGAATGGGCTTGTCCCACTCCAGGTCGCATCAGAAAAACGTGGCGGTATCGAGGGTTTCCTCCGCGATATCCAGAAGCTTTGGGAGGGCGTGTCACCGAAGGAGCTTATGGTCATCTTCCGACAGCTTGCGACCCTCATCGAGGCGCATGTACCAGTCGTCACGTCACTCAAAACGATCAGTGAACAGACAGACAACCGTTTTCTCCGAGTCATTTTGCGCGAGATCGAAGACAATATCGAAGATGGTATGTCGTTTTCCGAGTCGCTTGAGAAACATCCGAAAGTTTTTGATGCCATGACGATCAATATCATCCGGGCAGGCGAGATTTCGGGCAATTTGCAGCACTCGATCGAATTCGTTGCTGACAGTATCGAGAAGAACTATCATCTCACTTCAAAGATTAAGGGCGCACTCTTCTATCCTGCCTTCGTTTTGGCGGTGGCTGGTGCGATTGGCTTTCTGGTCATTACCTTCATCCTGCCAAAGATCACGACGCTCATCAAAGAGCTCGATATTGCCGTGCCGTGGTATACGACGATACTCATCAGTCTGAGCGATTTCATGCATATGTATTGGTGGGCGGTCCTCATCTGTTTGAGCGGTATTGGCATCGGTCTGCGCCATTATCTCAAGTCAGAGAGTGGCAAGCGCGAGTGGGATATCATCGTGCTCCACCTCCCGGTCTTTAAGACGCTTGCCAGGAACATCTACATTACCCGATTTTCTGAGAACCTCTCGGCGCTCATGGCGGGCGGCATCCCGGTCGTCCGGGCGCTCATGATCACGAGCGACGTGATCGGCAACACGGTCTATGCACAAGTGATGCTGAAAGCAGCCGAGGAAGTGAAGACCGGTGGCGCGATGTCAGGCGTTTTCCAACGCTATCCGAGCGAGATTCCGCCGATTGTCGCCCAGATGGTGAGAATCGGGGAGGAAACGGGAACGATGGCCCACGTGCTCGAGGGCATCGGGCGCTTCTATGAACAGGAGGTCGATGTGATGACGCGCAACCTGACGTCGCTTATCGAGCCAATCCTTATTGTCGGTCTCGGCATCGGTGTCGGTATACTGACGGTTGGTATTCTCATGCCGGTATATAACATCGCCGGTCAGCTGTAGTGTCGAGTATGTATCCGTGAAGCGCAAAACATAGAGCGGGTGAAGTGGACTTGATGTATCGGCAAATGAGTTTTGCGTCTCGTCCAATGATCCGCGACTCCTGTTCGGTGAGAGGACTGGGTTGACATGATTCTATCTTCGGTTTGTGAAAGAGGGTATACTAAAGGCATAGAATATAAAACAAAAAAGAAAGGGGGTGAGAATATGAATAAAACATATAAAGGCTTCACGCTGATCGAACTGCTCATCGTCATCGCGATCATCGGTATTCTCGCCTCGGTGGTGCTCGTCTCTCTGACCGGTGCCCGTGAGAAGGCTCAGATCGCGACCTACAAGGCCCAAGTTCACTCGTTCCAGGCCGCAGCGATTCTCGCCTGCGACTCGGATGCGAACGGCACGCTCGCGAGCGGTGAGATCGCATTTCCAGCTTCCAACAACAAGATTATTGGCGCTGCGAACGTAGCGTACATTACTTCAAACTGTGGCGTGAACGGCGCAGGGACGTTTACGATCCAACTGGAGTCTGTTGATCTCGGTACGGGCGCAGCCGCGACCTTGTGCGAGACAAACGATGGTACAACCGTGACTGACACGGGGGTCGTGTTTCCGGTGGGTTGCTAGCGACCGAGTGTCTCATGTTTCCAATAGAAAAAGGGAGAGCCGACAACGGCTCTTCTTTTCGTTTTAGCACTTGACAGAAAAATAGCTTTTTACTCGGACTTGTCTTATACTGGGAATGCATAAGTAATAAAAAAATAAAATGAATACAGTATTCAATAAAGTGAAAGTGCAGGTACGCGGCTTCACGCTGATCGAACTGCTCATCGTCATCGCGATCATCGGTATTCTCGCCTCGGTGGTGCTCGTCTCTCTGACCGGTGCCCGTGAGAAGGCTCAGATCGCGACCTACAAGGCCCAAGTTCACTCGTTCCAGGCCGCAGCGATTCTCGCCTGCGACTCGGATGTGAACGGCAATCTAGGAGCTGGCGAAGTGGCGGTCCCGTTGTCGAACAACAAGATTACGGGTATAAACTGGGCAACTGTTGATAGTTGTGGCGTCAACGGAGCAGGGACATTCGCTATCCAGATGGAATCTATTGATCTCGGTTCTGGTGCTGCGGCAGAGATTTGTGACAACGATGATGCGACTATCGTGACTGACACGGGGGTCGTGTTTCCGGTGGGTTGCTAAATCCTTAGAAGATTAACGGACCTTCTCGCTCATTTCGAGGGCGGAGTAGCGTAAAGCGAAGGCCGAATCTCATACTTTCATGGACATCAGTACAAAAAAATCAGGCTTCACGCTGATCGAACTGCTCATCGTCATCGCGATCATCGGTATTCTCGCCTCGGTGGTGCTCGTCTCTCTGACCGGTGCCCGTGAGAAGGCTCAGATCGCGACCTACAAGGCCCAAGTTCACTCGTTCCAGGCCGCAGCCATCTTGGCGTGCGATTCGGATGCGGATGGTACGCTCGCCGATGGTGAAGTTCCGTTCCCGGCTTCCAACAACAAGATTACCGCCGCCGCGAACGTGACCTATACGTCTTCGAGCTGTGGCGTCGATGGGACGGGCGAGTTCGATATCGCCATGGAATCTATTGATCTCGGTGCCGGTGCGGCTGCAACGGCGTGTGAGGCAGATGACTCAACCACGATGGATGAGACGGGCGTGACTTTCCCGGTCGGTTGCTAAACGTATGGGGCATCGGTCGAGTATCCTCCAGGGCTTCACGCTGATCGAACTGCTCATCGTCATCGCGATTATCGGTATTCTCGCCTCGGTGGTGCTCGTCTCTCTGACCGGTGCCCGTGAGCGCGCCAAAACCGCTCGGTTCAAAGCGGTCGTCCATTCGATGCAGGTTCAGGCCGTTTCAGAATGCGGAAATGGGGCGCTGACCTATACGGATGTGACGGGCTCGTTCGGCGATATACCGGACGAGACTATCGACATCGCTGGCATATCCGAAACAAATCAGGATTGTGGTGTGAACGCTGGACAGACATTCAGTATCGATGTGCCAGCCGCTAACCTGACTGGAACGTGCACGGCGACGCTCGTCGAGACTGGTATCACGGGTTTTGTCGGGACTGCGCCGGGTTGCGTCTGACATTTGTTGCGATTCACAAGAGGGGCTCGCCCCTCTTGTGTTTTTCGGGATCTCATGGGTCTGATGATATACTTGAGCCATATGCTTATCGCTTTCTTCCTCCTCCTTGGTCTTGCCATCGGCAGTTTTTTGAATGTTGTCGTGCTCCGACTCGAAAGCGGCAAGTCGTTTGATGGTCGATCGAAGTGTCCATCCTGCGGCGCGCCTATCCGCTGGTATGACAATGTCCCAGTGCTGTCATTTTTTTTCCTTGGCCGTAAATGCCGACAGTGCCACTTTCCGATCTCGTGGCTCTACCCGTCGGTCGAGCTGGGTACAGCGCTCCTCTTTACGTTTTTTGGATCGATGATGTTCGGTCAGGCGACCGCGCCTGATATCGTCGGGCTTGTCTGGGTGCTCTTTCTCATATCGATCCTCGTTGCAATCGCTGTGTATGATGGTCGCAACATGGAAATCCCGCTCGTGTTACTTACAACCGGTCTGGGTGGTGCGTTGGTAGCAGTACTGGCTCTGACACTCTCCGCTCCAGTACCCTGGACCGATCCGATGTCGCCATGGCGGGATATGTTGTGGGGTGCGGGGGTTGCCGTCGGCATCTTTTATGCGCTTGTCTACTTCTCCAAAGAAACCTGGATGGGGATGGGCGATGTCTGGCTTGCCGGTATCGCTGGTGCGGCTGTCGGACTCCCGGCTCTCCTCTTGCTCTTCACGCTTTCATTCTCAGTCGGAGCCCTGGTCGGAGGAATGCTCATGTTTACTGGTCGGCGGGGGATGAAGAGCCAGGTTCCCTTTGCTCCTTTTCTTGTGATTGGCACATTCGCCACAGTAGCGATCCAAAACTTAAGTCCGTGGTGGCTCGGATTATTCCTCATCCCCGCTGTTTAGCGCTACAATATCTGTATGCATAGAGGAAAAACTGTATCCGGCTTCACACTCATCGAAGTCTTGATCGTTGTAGCGATTATCGGCATCTTGAGCGCGATGATCCTGGTTACGTTTTCCGGGCAACGGCAGACCCGGAATACGGAGCGTGCGGCGCGCGAAGTCATGGCAACTCTCCGTGAAGCCCAGAACTATACACTCTCTGGGCGAGCCGGTGTGATCAGTGAGAATAATACCTACTACGGAGTGAACTTCACGGCCAGTTCGGCTGCCTATAGCGTGGTATCTTCGAACGGTACGATAGCGAGCTATAGCCTGAAAAACGGTATCGTGGCCTCGGCCACCTCATCGGTCCGTTTTATGCTGCCCCGGGGTGAAGTCTATATCAGCGGAAGCCCGCTCGCTGGGTCGCACCTGATTACGCTCGCCAATGGCGGATCACGTCGCTATATCTGCGTCTACTCGACTGGTCGCATCATCGATAATGGAACGACGGCGACCTGCCCATGATTCTTCGTATGTTGAACTCTTTATCCAATCGATGTGTTCCGGGCTTCTCCATCGCTGAAGTGGTACTTTCGGGATTTCTTCTGACGACAGGCATAGTATCCGTCATGAGTCTCTATACGGTCTCGCACCGGAGTTCTTTCGATACGCGAAACATGATTACCGCAGCCGAGCTCGCCCAGGAAGGCGTCGAGATAGCGCGCAACATCCGTGACAACAATACGGCCTATCGAGCCGACAATTGGGAGACGGGTGATAATTGCCGGGGCTCGATTGTTGGCAACTGTGATCCGTTTCGTTACTTTCCCACCGGAACAAATTTGAATTGCAATGTAAGCTATAATTCCTCGGGCGCAACGGCGTTTGACTGTTCTTCGCCACAAATTGCTGTCACGACTAATGCGAGTGGTTTCTTTCACAATGGTGCCGGAGCAGTGACACGTTTCTATCGCCAGATCAAGATTGATCACACGGGCGGATCGGATACTGCTCGGATCCAGAGCTTTGTCACGTGGAAGGACCCAGGGGCAAACCTGAATGGCGCAGGTGCGATAACGTGGTGTACGCCGTATAATCAGTGCGTCTATACCGAGCTTTTTCTCTCTCGTTGGAAATGATCCTATGTATTCCACCCATCGAAAACAGAAAGGCTTATCACTCATCGAGATCGTCATGTCGATGGCGGCATTCACGATCATCCTGACCGGGACGATACAGATTGTCGCGCAGAGCTCGAAGAATTTCCGTGCCATGAAGCTGCTCCAGGCCAATTTGGAAACAGCTCAATTTGCGCTCAATACCATGGCGAAGGAACTCCGCACCTCGAGCGTTGTGTCAAGCGCGCCGGGGGCGACCGCTTCGTCGATCACGTTCTTTGATTTTTCACAGAGTCGTTGCATCCAGTACCACATGGATGAATCGACGGGACTTGTACGGAAGCGCTCCCATGCTTTTGGTTCGACTGATCCCGATGCGAACCGGACGAGCTGTGCCGGCTATACGTTTGTGGAGTCCTACGAAACTCTCCTTACGGGGCTTTCTGTCCAAACGATGAATGTCGTCTCGTCGCGGAATCTTGCACATATATCTGGGCCTATGGTCGGACGGGTGACAGTATCGCTTACGGTTGGGACGGCCGGAGTGGCGGCGACCGCTCAGACGACAGTGTCTCTCCGTGATTTCAACTATATCGGTATCTGACGAACGAACGCTGTATGGAGAGAAATGCTGCCGAGGAGCGAATCAAAAAACTGACCCGCGAGATCGACTCGCACCGCTACCAGTACCATGTACTCGACGCGCCGACCGTCTCTGATGAAGCGTATGATTCGCTCTTTCGCGAATTGGAAACGCTCGAACGCGAACATCCCGAGCTCCGGAGTCCGAATAGCCCGACTTCGCGCGTCGGGGATGAGCCGCGTACCGAATTCCGCAAGGTAAAGCACGCGATACTGCAGTGGTCGTTCGATGACGTCTTTGATCTCGCCGAACTCGCAGCGTGGGACGCGAAACTGCGCCGCTATCTCGCGAAGGAGGTCGGTGACGGGCGCGAGACAATCGAATATCTGGCCGAGCTCAAGATCGACGGGTTGAAAGTTGTCTTGACCTATGAACAGGGCGAATTCGTCCGTGGCGCAACCCGGGGCAATGGTATGATCGGCGAGGACGTGACGGAAAATCTGCGCACCATCCGTTCCATCCCGCTCCGACTGAGTAAGCCGGTTGACTGTGTGGTCGTCGGCGAAGCCTGGCTCTCGAAGGGTGAGTTGGAGCGCATCAATACAGAACGCCAAGCTGATGACGAACCACTCTTTGCTAATCCACGGAATGCGGCCGCGGGTTCGATCCGACAGCTCGATTCTCATGTGACCGCGAAGCGCAAGCTCGACTCCTTCATCTATGACATCGAAACGATCGAGGGGGAGGCGCTTCCCGCAACCCAAGAGAAGGAGCTCGGTCTTCTGCAGCAACTCGGCTTCAAGGTGAATCCGTACCTCCGGAAATGCGCGTCCATCCATGATGTCGAAGCGTTCTATACCGAATGGAATGAGAAGCGCGAGAGCCTCCCGTACATGCTCGACGGCATCGTGGTGAAAGCCAATGACCGCGCCCTCCAAGCCTCGCTCGGCTATACCGGCAAGGCGCCGCGCTTTGCGATCGCGTTCAAGTTTCCGGCTGAAGAAGCGACGAGCGTGATCGAAGATATCAGTATCCAAGTCGGCCGCACCGGTGTCCTGACTCCCGTCGCGCATCTCACAGCGGTCCGGCTCGCGGGGACAGTCGTTTCGCGCGCTACCCTTCACAACGCGGATGAGATCACGCGCCTCGGGATCCGGCTCGGCGATACGGTCGTCGTGCGGAAAGCCGGCGACATCATCCCCGAAGTCGTCTCGGTCATGGAAGCACTCCGCACTGGTAGGGAGCGCCAATTCACGATGCCGACGACATGCCCCAAATGTGAGAGTCCGGTCGAGCGCCGCGTCATCGGGGAGAAGAACGGCGAGAAAGAGTACTCGGCCGCGCTCTACTGCACCAATCCACGCTGCTACGCCGTCGAGCGCGAAGTAATCATCCACGCCGTTTCGAGAAAGGGTCTCGACATTGTCGGGATGGGGGAGAAGATCGTCGAACAATTCATGGAGGATGGTCTCATCGCGAATCTCGCGGATATCTTTGAACTCACCCCAGGCGACATCGCCCCGCTCGAACGCTTTGCGGAGAAATCCGCCGAAAAGCTCGCGGCGTCGATCGAACGCGCTAAACGCGTGCCGCTCGAACGCCTCGTCTTCGCGCTCGGTATCCGGCATGTGGGCGAAGAAACCGCCGAACTCGTCGCGCGCTTCATCGCGACACGCGTGGAGACCAAGACCATCACGCCCGTGCGACTCCTCGAGATGGTGAGCGCTCTCACGACCGAAGACTGGGTGGCGCTCGACGGCATCGGTGACAAAGGAGCCGCGAGCCTGTCGGAATGGTTCGACGATGAGCGGAATCAGAAACTGCTCCGAGCACTCGATCATTCGGGTGTCGTGGCACTCCTCCCGGAGCGATTGCATACGGAAAACGCACCGCTTTCGGGCAAAACATTTGTCCTGACGGGCGAACTCACACGCTTTACAAGGGATGAGGCCAAGCGTACAATAAAGCAGTTAGGCGGCCAGGTTTCGGCTTCAGTAAGCCGTAAAACGGACTTTGTAGTGGCTGGTACTGACCCCGGCAGCAAGTATGACAATGCCAAAAAACTCGGCATAAAGATCCTAAATGAAGAAGAGTTCTCCAGTCTTCTAGCCACTAAAAACTAGTTATTAATCACTGTATTCTAGCCATGCTCTCGACTGACGACGTGAAACATATCGCGACCCTCGCTCGTGTCGGCCTCACCGATGCCGAGGTGACACATTTTCAAAAAGATCTCTCGGCCGTCCTCGACTGGTTCGAGGAATTGAAAGACGTCGATGTGACTGGCGCTCCAGCTGAAACATCGATGGCACCCGAGTCAAATCGTGCGGCCGCTGATGTGGATCGTGTTTCGGGCGAAGCACCGCGTATCCTCGAAAACGCTCCCGGCAAAAAAGACGGCTATTTCAAAGTGAAATCAGTGTTTTAAATCACAGAACATGGAACATAGAACATTGAACAGGGGACAGGGGATGAAAGGAGTGCGAAAGGGATTTTGCTCTATGCTTTTTGCTTCATGCTTTATGTCGCCAGTATGATCCGCGAACTCCACGAAAAAATCAGTAGCGGTGAAAAGAAAGCGGCCGATATCGCGGCTGAACACCTTGCTCGTATCCGCGAGCGTGATGGGAATCTCCATGCTTTTCTCGATGTACGCGAAGCGCAAGCCCTCCGCGAGGCGGAGGCGGTCGATCAGGCCGTCGCCAGGGGCGAAGCAATCGATCTCCTCGCCGGTATCCCGGGCGCGGTGAAGGACAATATTGTGCTCGCTGGGGAGCGGACCACCGCTGGATCGAAGATCCTCGACAACTATGTCTCGCCGTATGACGCGAGCGTCATCACGAAACTCCGCGCCGAGCACACCGTCATCCTCGGCAAGACGAACCTGGACGAATTCGCGCTTGGCTCATCCACCGAACTCTCGGCCTATGGTCCGACGAGGAACCCGATCGATGAAACACGCGTCGCGGGCGGCACCTCGGGTGGCTCGGCTGTCGCAGTCGCAGCGGGCCTCGTCGCGTACGCGCTCGGCTCAGACACCGGCGGCTCTATCCGCCAGCCAGCCGCATTCTGTGGCGTGTATGGATTGAAGCCGACCTATGGCCGCGTATCACGCTCGGGACTCATCGCGTCCGCTTCGTCACTCGATCAGATCGGTGTCCTCGCGAGCACGACCGAAGACGTCGCGATCGTCCTGTCGGCAATCGCTGGTGCGGATGCACTCGATGGCACGGCATCTGAACGGCCGGTGCCAAAATACGAAGAACTCCTGACCGGCGACATCAAGGGCAAGAAGATCGGTGTCCCGAACGAATACTTCACCGATACGCTCGACGCGAAAGTAAAAGCGGCGGCCATGGCGGCGATCGATGTATTCAAGTCGCTCGGCGCCGAGATCGTCCCGATCAGTCTGCCACATAGCCATCTGGCACTCCCGATTTATTACATCGTGCAGCCATCCGAACTGTCGTCGAACCTGTCGCGCTTTGACGGTATCCGCTATGGCCTGTCGGTCAATGATCAGGTCGACTCGCTCGAGCGCACCAGCACCCTCCTCGAGACCTACCTCGACACGCGCAAAGTTGGCCTCGGCCCCGAGGTGAAACGCCGTATCATGCTCGGCACCTATGCGCTCTCGGCCGGCTACTATGACGCCTATTACAAGAAAGCGCTCGCCGTCCGCGCCATCCTCCGTCAGGATTTCCAGAAAGCCTTCGAGACGGTCGACGCCATTTTCTCTCCGACGACACCCGAGACCGCGTTCAAGCTGGGGAGTAAGACTGACGATCCGCTCAAGATGTATTTCTCTGACATCTATACCGTCACCGCCAACCTGGTCGGCGTCCCGGCGATGTCGTTTCCCATCGGCACGATAGCGGACGATGGTGTCGCGCTCCCCATCGGTGGGCAATTCATGGGTCGCTGGTTTGAGGAAGAGACGATCCTCAATCTCGTCCATGCGTTCGAGAAAGCCGACAAACGAGTGAGCCTCTAGGAAAAGAGCAGAATATTTCACCCCGCTACAAACATTGTTTCGATGTTTTCGGGTTATAATGGAGGCAGTGAGTTTTTTTTGTTCGTCTCGTTTTTGCTTACTTTCCGTAAGTTTGTAACGGGGCAAGACATATGAGTACTGAATTCGACGCGCTCGGTTTTATCGGCATGGTCCCGGCCATCTGGAACATCATCACCCAGTCGGCGATTTTTTCATTGATCAAGGCGTTCCTCATCATCTACTCGCTCGTCATGATCGCCAACGTCGTCATGCTCCTCCTCATGCGCGGCGTCACCGGCAACCTGAAAGTCCAGCTCTACGGCACCACACGGCCGATCATCAAGAAAAGCGAGGCGACCAAGAAATGGGAATCCGTCGAACGGCGACTGGACAGCGACAATGCGAGCCACTACAAGGTGGCCATCCTCGAGGCTGACCATTTTTGCGATGACCTCTTGAAAGAATCCGGCTTCGACGGAGAGAACATGTCTGAGCGTCTCGCCAATATCCATCCCGGCCAGCTCCAGAGCTACGCGGGATTGTCCGAGGCCCATAGCGTCCGGAACCGCATCGTGAACGAGCCGACATTTACCCTCGACCGCGAGCAAGCCAAGGATTACCTCGAAAAATACAAAGGCCTCCTCATCGAGCTCGAGCTGTTTTCCTGATTTCTCTTCTTAGGCTGCCAATGGGATGAAACACACGATCGTCACGACGGGGCAAGCGTTCGCGGATATCGATGCGGTGGCGTGTGTCATCGCGTACGCCGAGCTCCTCCAGCTCGAGGGCCGGACCGCCGAGGCGTATTTCCCAGGCGCGCTGAACAATAGCGTCACTCGTACCATCCGCGCGTGGGGACTGGACTATGTGACTACGCCGAGCACGACCGATGCCGAGTTCGTCGTCATGGACGTGTCCGAGCCGCAGTACATCGCCCATGCAGCAACGGCGGGCACGATTACGGAGGTCTATGACCATCACCCAGGATACGAGAGTTACTGGCAGGAGAAACTCGGCGAGCACTCGCATATCGAACCGATTGGCGCCTGCGCCACGCTCGTCTGGGAGGAGTATGAGAAACGCGGCAAGGCTGATGATATTAGCGAGCTCTCGGTGCGGCTCCTCGCGGTGGCGATCCTGTCGAACACGCTGAATTTCGGTGCGATCATCACCGACGAGCGGGACCGGCACGCGTTTGCCACACTGTGGAAGCGTGGGGGACTGTCGGACAATTGGATCGCCGACTACTTCGCCGAGCAGGAGGCGGCCGTCACGGGCGATGTCGTGCAGACGATCATCGACGATACGAAAGTTTTCCGGATACCGGCGGTGCCATTTCCCTTTACGATCGGCCAGCTCGAACTCTGGGCGGGGGAAGCATTCCTGAAAAAGGAGTACGAACAGGTGAAGCGAGCGCTCGAGAGTTTTGGTCACCCGCACTGGATCATGAGCGTCCCGAGCCTGTCCGAACGGCGGAATCACTTCTACTGTCCACATCCCGAGCTGAAAGCCGTGTTCGAGCGGGGACTGGGAGTAAAATTCGAAGGGGACTATGCCTCATCCGACCGCCTCTGGCTCCGCAAGGAGATATTGAAAAAGTTCGGAGAGATCTAGATGTCGTATTGTAGACTGTCTTGAAGAGTAAATAAGACTCCCGTGCTAATCTCGAGCAATTCTCGTAGGTGTGTTAATCTGGTTATTGATTTGACTCAGAGTTACCGATTTGATTATGCCACCGATAAAGAAAGCGAAGAATAATACGAAGAAGACGGTGTTAGAGTTGTGTGCTGGTGGTGGTGGGCAGTTTCTAGGACTCGAAAAAGCAGGATTTCATTGTATTGCTGCAGTAGAGATTGAAAAAAACTACTGTGATACGCTGTCTTTTAATCGACCAAAATTAAATGTAGTAAACATTGATCTCAGGAAATTTAACCCGACTGAATTTAAAGGAGTTGATCTTGTAGCCGGCGGCGTCCCTTGTCCACCTTTTTCAATTGCTGGAAAGCAACTCGGACACGAAGACGATAGAGATTTGTTTCCTGAGGCTCTACGAATTGTTAGAACCGTAAAGCCACGGGCTGTATTGCTTGAAAATGTACCCGGTTTTGCATCGAAGAAATTCGATGAGTATAGAGATTCTGTTATCAAAAAACTGAAGAGGTACGGTTATTGGGCTGACTGGAGAATTTTAAATGCGTCTGATTATGGCGCGCCTCAATTACGGCCAAGATTTGTTCTCGTAGGCATAAAAAAAGGGTATGAGAAAAACTTTAAATGGCCCACCTCAAAAAAGAATCCGGTCTATGTTGGTGATGCACTGTTTGATTTGATGGCGAGTGAGGGATGGAAAGGTGCTGAAAATTGGAAGAGACAAGCCCAAGGTATTGGGCCGACTCTTGTAGGCGGCTCTAATAAACATGGCGGTCCAGACTTGGGACCAACGCGAGCAAGACTCAAGTGGAAGCAATTAGGCGTTGATGGAGCAGGCATAGCAAACGAACCACCAGGTAAAGATTTTCCAATTACAGGTAATCCAAAATTAACTGTTAGAATGGCGGCAAGGGTTCAGGGGTTTCCAGATACTTGGGTTTTTCCACAAAAGAAAACTTGGGCCTATAAACAAATTGGAAATGCGTTCCCGCCACTAGTTGCAACGGCTTTAGGTAAAGCAATAATGAAAGCAATTATATGACACGAGGATTAGGGTCTAAGAAGAAGATTCTGGATTTTCTTCTTACTAATATGGGCCGCGTGATTAGTGCCAAAGAAATTCAGGAGGCCTCGGGTTGGGTTGCTGAGTGGGGGCGTCGATTAAGGGAACTCCGTGATGAAGAGGGATATCAGATTCTTTCTCACAAAGATCGTGCGGACTTAAAGCCGGGAGAATACCTTATCGAAACGCCAAAGCGTAAGCCGTCATTTGTTCGTGGGATTTCAAAAGAAACAAGAGCGATTGTCTTGGAGCGTAATGGATTTACCTGCCAAAGTTGTGGCCTTGCAGCTGGAGATAAGGATCCGTTCCATCCCGATAGAACCGTAAGGCTTACGATGGGCCATATCATTGACAAATCAAAAGGGGGAGAAGATACGCCGTCTAATCTTCGGGCAATCTGCAACAATTGCAACGAAGGTCTCCAGAATGCAGCTAGCGCTAAGCCCGATAGGATTCTTCTGCTCTCACAAATTCGACGAGCAACGATTGATGACCAATTAGCTGTTTTGGAGTGGCTGACAGGTAAGTTCAAAAAGTAGTGTAAAAGCCTGAGGTTTTCGAAAGCAAACAACACGCCGGGTAGTGTGTTGTTTCTTTGTTGATTGGTGGAAAGGAGGATCTTAGGCCTTGGCGCGTTCGACATGGGTCCAGCCGCATTGCTTGGCGCGGATGCTCGCGGGGATCTCCCAGAACTTCATATAGGTCTTGATGAGGGCGAGGTACTCCACATAGCTGAGGAGGTAGAAGAAGAAATACATGAACGGCGCAATCATGGCGAGGACGAATTTCTGTCGGAGCGGGATGGTGTCTTCGGCGAGGATGTTGAGCGACAGGTAGCCGCCGACGACCAGAAATGCTGACGCGAGCGTGACCCAGTCGCCGTACACGACGACGATGTAGAGGATATACGACACCATGAACGGCTCGAAGAAGAACGCGAGGTCGGAGAAAAGCGCGTAGGGGAGATAGAACCAGGTGAGGACGCGCGAGTGCTTGCGCTCGGTCGCGAAAAAGAGGCTGTGGTTTTTGATGAAGGTCTGGGCGCGGCCGTACTTCCAGCGGAAGCGCTGACGGATGAGGCCGACGAGATCGAGGACGGATTCGGTATAGGCGATGACGTCCGATCCGTAGATGACTCGGTGGTCCTTGCCGCCGAGACGGAGGAGCTTCATGGTAAGGTCGATGTCCTCGGTGATGGTGTCGGTATCGTAGAAACCGACCTCGATGAGCGCGGAGCGGCGGAAGGTAGAGCCGATGCCGCCGATGATGTACTCGATATTGAAGACGGTCTGAGCGCGCTTCATCTGGTAGCAGACGAGGTACTCGAAGACTTGGATCAGATTGAAGAGCGTGCCGCTCGGGCGGATCTTCACATTGGCCGAGAGAGCGACGACGCGCGGGTCGACGAAATAGCGCGCCGCATTGATGAGCGCGTCCGGGTCGAGCGATGAGTCGGCATCGAGACACATCATGAGTTCGCCGGTAGCGTGATGGCGCATGCCGTTGTTCAGTGCGTGGGCCTTGCCGGCATTCTCCTGGCGGACCAGTTTGAAGTGGCCATCGACGAGGAGACGGTAGCGCTCGACTATTCTGTAGGTGAGATCGGTGGAGCCGTCGTCCATGACGACGATCTCGAGGAGTTCGCTCGGGTATTTGGCGTTCAGGACAGACTCAATCGTGCGGATGATGGTGTTCTCCTCGTTGTGGGCGGGGATGATGACCGAGATCGTCGGGAGGCCGAACGTGATGCGTTTCTTCCGGCGGTTCCGGAGCGCGCGCTTCACGGTGTAGACATCCGACCCGATCATGAAAAACGCCATGCGGAAGACATTCAGTAGTCCGAGGATGACGATGAGTCCGGCGATGAGTTCTCCGTAGACAGTAATCATGAGCGTTAGGCTTGTCGGTTGATGTACCACGTCGCGATGCGGCTCACGATGAAGCTGACGAAGATGAGGGTGCCGAGAACGAGAGCAGTCAGCGAGAGAATGGAGAACGTGAAACTCGGCTCGGTTGTCGCGAACACGCTCTCGGGCCCGATGAGACCGATGGAGAAGAGAAAAGCTGACGCGATGATTTGGACAGCAGGGGCCATGAGCGGGGCTTAGTTAACGGAGCATAATAGCCTTTTTTATGGTTTTTGTCAAGGATAGAGAGTGGTATTTGGGTAGGGGATTTTCCCGTACATTCCAGAATTGACAGTCCCTCAGTTTTCCTCTATAGTTCAGGCACAAGCCCTTGGGGCTTTTTTTAGACCCGAAATAAGAGTCAGCAATAGCTTAAAAAAGCCATGAACGCGATCATCCGGTTTTTCACGGAAGCGAAGGGAGAGCTCATGAAAGTGAACTGGCCGACCAAGGACCAGCTCATCCGCTACACGGTTCTCGTGGTGGTCATCAGCCTCGCGGTCGCCATTTTCCTCGGCGCACTCGACACGCTCTTCAGTTATCTCGTCGAAACGTTTCTCCTGACCTAAGTAATCTCTCGAAACCACTATGGCCAAACAGAGTCAGCATCACGGGCGCGCCTGGTACGTGCTCCACACCTACTCGGGATACGAGGACAACGTCGCTCGCAACCTGAAGCAGCGTATCGAGTCGATGGACATGCAGAGCCTCATCTTTGATGTCCTCGTGCCGAAGGAGAAGAAGATCAAGATCAAGGCCGGCAAGCGTGTCGTCGTCGAGGAGCGCATCTATCCGGGCTATGTGCTCGTGGATATGGTCGTGACCGACGCCAGCTGGTACGTGGTGCGCAATACGCCGAACGTGACCGGCTTCATCGGCCTCGGCACCACGCCGACCCCAATCGACCCAGCCGAGATCGAAGGCCTGAAGAAGCGCATGGGTGTCGCTGAACCGAAG
The DNA here is from genome assembly GCA_964501755.1 of uncultured Bdellovibrionales bacterium. GTDB lineage: Bacteria > Patescibacteriota > Minisyncoccia > Moranbacterales > UBA1568 > SSEF01. The sequence continues at coordinate 25 of CAZCTF010000005.1, read as the reverse complement.
TACAAGATCGACGTGAAGATCGGCG
>CAZCTF010000004.1:0-32946 GCA_964501755.1 uncultured Bdellovibrionales bacterium | reverse complement strand
TCGTGGCGACTGGCTTCGACTCTGGCAAGATAAAGGAAATGCCGATCGGCCTCGTCACCAGAGCCAAGAGCCCGACCATCGGATCGCTCACCCGCGAGGAGAAAGACTCCGTCCCGACCCAGACCTATAGCCAAAGCTATCGCCGCGACGAACCGGCCGAAACCGAGGAAGTCGAGGAGCCGAGCGTCTTTACCTCACGCCGCATCGAGCCGACCCCGCTCATCATCGAAGAAAAGATTCAGCCGAAGTCGTTCAGCCTCCGGCAGGAATCGAAGGACATCGTCGAGGAAGAAGACCTGGAGATCCCGGCCTTCATCCGCCGCAAGATGAAGAAATAATAGTCAAGCGCCCCGTGATGGGGCGTTTTTCTTTAACTAGATAAACCACCGGCGTGAGCCGGTGGGTGCGTTTCAAAGCGTAGCTCTCGTATACTAAAACCACCCCAACACTAGGAGGAGGTGGTTTTAATGAGTCGAAACTATCTACTGTATCAACTTGAACACTTGTACCTACCACTGTAGCTACCACGTTGTCTGGACCCCTCGCTACCGTGGGAAAGTTCTTGCTGACATCTACATTAAACAAGAATTGAAACGAATGTTCAAACAGATTGCGAAGTGGAAACAACTCACCATCTACGCCTGGTATGTGGGTGATGAGCATATCCATCTTCACATCGGCATTCTTCCAAATACTCCATCGCTTACATTATTCAAGTCCTGAAGGGCAAAACCTCAGGCTGGATCAAGAAGAAAACTAAAAAGTTCCCCAAAGGTGTCTTGTGGGGCCGAGGCTACTTCGTCACCACAGTCGGTATCGAAGAGCATGCGGTCAAACGCTATGTTGAAAACCAACAGCACCATCAGGTAGACCTCGAACAACTCCAGCTGTTCGAGAGACGAAGTCTCTAAGAAGAAACCGCCGGCATCGCCGGCGGTAGTTCATTCTTCCAGGTAGACAGGGAAACAAAAAGATGGTATTTTTTCGAGTCCGATCCTGGACTATTCTTTACCAACCAACCTGGGAGATACACATGAACCCCTCTCCACTACGATTCCTCGTGGTCGATGACTATCCGGACCTACAGCAATTGGCCGTCTTGGCCCTGGCCGGTCTCGGTTACTCCAATGTCGATACAGCAGCGGATGGCCAGGAGGCGCTCGAGAAGCTCCGGGCCGGTCGCTATGACTTTGTTCTTTCGGACATCAACATGCCGCGGATGAACGGCTTCATGCTCTTGCGCGCCATCAAGGAAGACCCGGCGCTCCGGCGGGTGCCAGTGCTCATCATGAGCACACATCCGGAGCGCGACTACAGCGAAGCGGCCATCCTCCGTGGCGCGGTCGGCTATCTTGAGAAGCCAATCCGGCGGCCAGCGCTCGACGCGATCATCAAGCGAGCGTTTGCTGGCTCGGCCGAGCCGCGTGGCTGAATCCACCCCTTCCCTCCACCTCAACCGGAGCCAATCATGAATATCGGAATCATGCAGGCCGCAGCGCGGCAGATCGAAGTCGACGGTGTCGACGCGCTCCTCACCGCCGAGAAGCTGGTCGGTATGCCGACGGCGCTCGCGCTCCTCATCGCGCACCTGCGTCGTCAGTACGGTGCTAGTCAGTCGTTTCCGGCTGACCCGATGATCGATGATCGGGTGCGTGACTTCCTCGAGCGGGAATTGCCGGCCGCTCGGGCCCTGAACGTCTTCGGGCGGAATGTCGCTCTCTTCTACACCCGCGAGTGGGACTGCCTCGACAACTTCTCCGCTTACGCGGTGGAGTGGCGCGGCCGGATCTGGCCGACAGCCGAGCACACCTATCAGGCAGCGAAGTTCGATGACGAGCACATGATCGAACGCATCCACGCCGCCCGTTCGGCCCACGATGCCAAGAAGATCGCCAACGATCCCGAGTACCGCTCGCTCATCCGTTCCGACTGGCAAGTGACCAAGCGTCCCGTCATGGAAGAAATCCTCCGGGCCAAGTTCGCGCAGCACGAGTACGTGCGGAAGAAGCTCGGCGAAACGCGGGGCTGGCTCCTCGTCGAGGACTCGGCCCACGATGGCTACTGGGGCCGGGGCGTTGACTGGGACGGCGAGAACTGGAATGGTCGTATCTGGATGCAGATCCGGGACGAGCATTTCCCGCTCTACGGGAAGTAGCAGCTGTGTTTTCCAGCTTCGGGCTGTCGGAAGATCCTTTCCGATGGCCTTTTCTTTTTGCCTCGATTTGCTAGAGTGAAGGACAATCTTTCTTCTCGTCTCCCTTAAACACTATCCACTAAAAACTAGCTACTCTTCGTATGCGCTGCCCGTTCTGCAATCATCCGGAATCGAAAGTGACTGACTCGCGCGAGACGCTCGAAGGTCGCGTCATCCGCCGCCGTCGCGAGTGCCTGTCGTGTCAGGCGCGTTTCTCCACCTATGAGCAGGCCGAACTCTTTCGTGTGTCCGTGGTGAAGAAAGACGGCCAGCACCAGCCCTATGACCGGAAGAAGATCGAGGCGGGACTCCGGAAAGCGTTCGAAAAACGGCCGTTTGACCAAGGGCGGCTGGAGAAGCTCCTCGGGGCGATCGAGTACACCATCGCCGAAAAAGCGAAGAAGAATCAGATCGCGAGCCGTGATATCGGCACCATCGTGTTGGATAAGTTGAAAGACGTGGACGAGGTGGCCTATATCCGCTTTGCGAGCGTGTATCAGTCGTTCGGCTCGGCGCGCGGCTTCCGCCGGGCGCTCGAGAAATTTGACCAGTGATTTTATTACTTTTGTAGAGCGGACGGAGGGGACGCGGACGGAATATGTCGCGATGGGTGACGGGGATAGCGATCGGACTTTTGACAGGCATGGGGCTCGCCGCGTGGTTTTCACGCGAAGCGATTCCCGTGGGACTCCTCATCATGGCGGCGTTTGTTGTTGCGTTCAGTCTCTTTCCGGATCGTCAGAAAATATTTTTGAGCATGGCAAGTATCTCAGCCATCTGGATCGGGATGTTTTTGTTTCTGGACGAGGCCGAGCGTTGGCAGGTGCTTCCTGAGACGAGTGAGTTTTCTGGTCGAACAGAGATTATCGAACGCGGCGAGACGAGGGTCTTCTATCGGCCGGTGACGCTTCGGCCGCTTGCGGCTGAATGGCAGGGTGGCGATATCCTCTATCGGGCGCCAATTGATTTTTCCGGGAGACCTGGGGAGAGTGTCGAATTTTCCTGTACCTTGAAACGTCCAGAGAACTTCGAAGCGGGTTTCGAGTATTGGGCGCTCCTCGCGAGTCGGGGGACGGGCTATGTCTGTGAGCGTGGCGGTACGGCCGAAGTTGTTTGGAATGAGGGTTTTCATCCCCGGACGCTGCTTTACCATATCCAGTCTGGCTTTCGCGGACAGGTGAACAGACTCCTCCCCGAGCCAGAGTCTGGGCTCCTCGCAGGACTCCTCGTGGGTGGCAGCGATAGTCTCGCCCCCGAGACGAAAGATGCATTCGCTCGCGCCGGACTGTCGCATATCGTCGCGGTGTCTGGCTACAATATGAGCGTTGTTGCCGAGGGGCTCGTCATGTTGGCACTCATCCTCGGACTGTGGCGACGCTTTGCAGTCGGCATCGCGGTTATTGGTCTCGCGTGCTTCCTCCTCGTGATCGACGGTTCAGCCGCATCACTTCGCGCGGCGCTCATGGCCTGGCTCGCTTTCGGGGCGTACTTCGTCGGCCGACCGGGCGCGTCCTGGAACGGGCTCCTCATCGCAGCTACCGGTATGCTCATCATGAATCCGCTTCTCATTCGCTACGATGTCGGATTTCAATTGTCATTTCTCGCAACACTCGCGCTCATTGTGTTCGCACGGCATTTCGAGACCTTTGGATGGTTCCGAACCTGGTGGGGGAAAGTCGCGGCATTGTTTCTGACGACGGTTGTCATCGAACTCTTCACGCTGCCGGTGATCGTCTCGACGTTTGGCATGCTCTCGCTCGTCGCACCACTCGCCAATGCGTTCGTCCTTCCGCTCGTCCCGGTCGCGATGTTTGTCGGCATCGGGGCTGTCACGCTCACATCGCTCTTTCCGCTCCTCAGCCTCTTCGCTATGCCGCTCGTCTGGCTCCCGCTTGCGGCGATCATCCGTTCGGCTGAGTGGCTCGCGGATATCCCGGGGGCGAGCATGTCGGGCCTCGACAGTGGGCCAGCCTTTGCCGTACTCTGGTATGTCGGTGTGGGGATAGTTGTCTACCTACTGGAACGATTCCGGAAACGCTATGTATTGGGGATGGATCACTAGGACGGTTCTCTTTGCACTGCTCGCGACGCTCGCGATTGCTTTTGGGCTGTGGCTGTACCTCATCCGGAGCGATGCTGACATCACGCGCGTCGTTTTCCTCTCGGTAGGCCAAGGCGACGCCATCCTCATCTCTCAGGGGATGAATCAGGTCGTGATCGACGGCGGCCGGGACGGTCGACTCCTCCTCTCGCGGCTTGGGCGCCATGTCCCGTTCTATGACCGGACGATCGAGACACTCATCCCGACGCATCCAGATGCCGACCATATCGGCGGATTGTCGGCTTTGCTCGAGCGTTACCGGGTCGAGACGGTGTTCGACACCGGCGCCCGGACGGATACGAAATCTGCGTTTCTCTTTTATCGTGATCTGGAGCGTGAGGGCACCCGGACGGTCCCAGCACTTCGTGGGACGTCGCTCACATTGCCGCGGGACGGGAAGCTATCGGTCTTGTATCCGTATGCGCCCTTGCTGGCTGATGTGTCCGAGACCAATGAGGGGAGTATCGTCGCGCGGTTCGAATTTGGCGAGACGAGCTTTCTCTTTACTGGCGACCTCCCGGATGAAGAACACTTTATTTCGGATCTCGCTCCGGTAGATGTCCTCAAAGTAGCGCATCACGGGTCGCAATTCTCGACGAGCGATGCCTTCCTCGATCTCGTGCGTCCGAGCGAAGCGGTTATCTCGGTCGGAGAGAACCGCTATGGCCATCCGCATGCGAGCGTGCTTGAGCGACTTGCGGCCCATAGAGTAGCCATCTCCCGAACCGATACCGAGGGTGATATCGTCTACGCTTGCGTCGTGGACCGCTGTGAGCGAGAAGAATAGACTGAAACCCTTGCAGCAAAAGGGATTTCGTGTTAGAGTCCGAGCGTAATTGTTTTTCCTTGAAGAGCCTATGGCTGCTCCGCATCCGAAGAAAGAACGTTCTCTCGTCATCCTGAAACCTGACGCTATCCAGCGGTCGCTCATGGGTACCATCATCAGCCGGATTGAGAACACCGGCCTTAAGTTCGTCGCGATGCGACTCATCGTCCCGAAGGCCGAGCAGTGCTGGACGCACTACAACAAGGACGAGGAGTGGTTCATGAAGAAGGGGACCCGTGTCGTCGAGGATCGCAAGGCGCAGAATTTGCCAATCGAAAAAGAAGCGATGGAGTACGGCAAGGACATTATCCAGGCCAATGTTGATTTCTTCACTTCCGGTCCGGTGCTCGCCTTCATCGTCGAGGGGAACCAGTCGGTCGCGATCGTGAAGAAGCTCGTCGGCGGCACCGAGCCGACTACATCCGATGTCGGTACGATCCGTGGTGACCTGACCGTGGACTCCTATGCACTCTCGTCCATCGACAATCGCGCGGTTCGCAATCTCGTGCACTGTTCCGACAGTCCGGAGGAAGCCGAGCGCGAGATCCCGATCTGGTTCGAGGAATCCGAGATCCTGAAGTACCGTCTCGTCCAGGAACAGATCCTTTACGATGTGAACCTCGACGGTATTCTCGAATAAGCATTGTCAAAACGATTTTTCAAAGGCCCGAATCCCGGGCTTTTTTCGTATCCCTCTTGCAAAAAAAGCCAATAGGTATAGGATGGCGTATATTTCCCGGTTGGTCATCGGGAAGTAGGTTCTTTTTTGCGGTAGTGAGTGTTTCACTATCGCCCACCCACGAAGGCATGGCGCCTTCATATTTCAGAGGAGTACTGCAGCATGGGAATCCAAGAAGGTGAGCTTAGCGGCCTAGCGCTGCGGAGCGATGCAGCACCGGCGGACGGTGGCGGTCTGACGGAACAGCAGCGTGCGAATCTCGCGCGCGTCAATGCCCGTCTCGGCGTCGACGACTACGTCAACCCCAACATGGCTGACACCCCAGAGCACTTGGTCGAACACGGGTTCGTGCCCGGCAGCCGACCCCCGGCCTGATCGGCCGACCCTCATGCCGCAACGCGGCGAAGACGAGAGGCACCCACAAGGAGCCTCTTTTCATTTTGCCTTTGGTTTGGTATCCTCACCCTGCTTTAGATATTTTTTCACCACACAACTCGGGCTGTAGTATATCGGCAGTACGCGTGCATGGGGTGCACGTAGGCCGGGTTCGATTCCCGGCAGCCCGACCGAATGAAATGAAGGAGGGAGTGAGAAAGCCAACTGCTTGGCTTTCGCTCGGAATCGAAAGGCGGAGGCCTATGCGAGTTTGCTCTGAAATGAGCAAGGCGAGCATGCCGAGCCGGGGTCGAGAGAAATTTCCGTCAGGAAGTTTACTCGTGACCGATTCCCGGCAGCCCGACTGAAAAAAGAATACCTAGACAGTCCGAATATGATACAATAGGGCTGTAAGTTTTGACTGTTTCTCTCTATGGAGACCCCGTATCTGTCGGTCTTGATTCCTGCATACAAAGAAGGCGAACGCATCGGCCATAATCTGCTCGAGATCGATCGCTACCTAAAGGGGAAGGCCTTTACCTACGAGATCGTCGTTGCGGTAGACGGATCACCAGACAATACGGCCGAAGTCGCGTCGAATTACGCGCTCACGATTCCGAATCTGCGCGTTATCAATAATTCTGAGAACCGCGGCAAGGGAGCAGTCGTTCGCCAACTCCTCCTCGAGGGGAAGGGTGAATACCGAGCTTTTCTCGACGCCGACGGCTCGACGTCGATCACACATCTCGATGCTTGCCTCCCGTTTTTTCAGGAGGGGTACGACGTCGTGATCGGCTCGCGCAAGATTGAGGGCGCATTCATTCAGGTCCATCAGCCCCGCCACCGCGAGATCATGGGCGAAGGCGGTAATTGGCTCATCCGTATCGTCCTGGGCCTGTGGGGCTATCCGGATACCCAATGCGGGTTCAAAGCGCTTTCCGGAAAGGCGGCCGACGCGATTGCAAGCCGCATGGTGGTTGATCGATTCGGCTTTGACTTCGAACTCATCATCCTTGCAGAAAAGCTTGGCTTCAAAGTGAAACAGGTGCCGGTTCGTTGGATGAATGAAGAGGGTTCGACTGTGAGTCTTACCGGTCCGAATGGCTTCATCCAGGTGCTCATCGATCTCTTCAAGACGAAGTGGCGTCTCATGAGCGGTCAGTACAAGATTGGCGAATACCGGGGCTAGCTCGAAGAAACACCAAAAACAATACACAACACCATGTCAGGCGGAGAAGAAAAAAAAGGCGCAGCATCCGAGCTCCGGCAGGATCTCGTGACGGGGGATTGGGTCATCATCGCAACAGCCCGGGCGAAGCGCCCGGATGATTTCATTGTGAAGGATCGGGCTGAAGGTGCGGCGGGTCCGGATATCTTTGAAGACCCAAAGACCAGCGGCCAGGAAGAAGACACGCTTATCTATATGCGTCCGGACGGAGACTGGAGCCTGCGCGTGTTCCCGAACAAGTATCCGGCGGTATCGCGCGCCACCGGGCGACCGAAATCGCTCGCCGACGGTCCGTATTTCGGGATGTCGGGTGTCGGGTATCATGAGGTGATTGTCACGCGCGATTCGAAAAAATCGATTGCCGAACTCGAAACGTGGCAGGTAGCCGAACTCCTTGATGCGTACCAGGATCGCTACCTCGCCCTCATGAACAAAGCGAGCGTGAGCTATATCCAGATTTTCCATAATCACGGCAAGGAAGCTGGCGCCAGTGTGCCGCATCCGCATTCGCAGCTCATGGCAGTACCAGTCGTCGCTCCGTACGTCGAATCGATCCTCGCTGGCGCGGAACGTTTCTACAAGAGCCATCGTCAGCGGGTCTACGGCGTTATGGCGGATTACGAGCATGACAAGAAGAAGCGGCTCGTCTATGAGAATGATGACTTCATCGTGTTTGCGCCCTACGCTTCACGGGTCGCGTTCGAGCTCTGGGTTGTCGGCAAACGCCCCAATCCGTACTTTGAACGCATCACCGACGAGGAGAAATTCGCCGCCGGGGACGCGCTCCAAAAAGCGCTGCAGTCAATCCATAAGGGACTCGGTGATCCGGCCTACAATTTTTACCTCTATACCGCTCCTTGCGACGGCAAAGACTACCCTCATTTCCAATGGCATATCGAGATCGCACCGCATACCGCAACGTGGGCGGGTTTCGAGCTTTCGACGGGGATCGAGATTTCTTCGATTGAGCCAGAAACGGCCGCTGCATTTCTCCGGGAGCAGTTGGAGCAGTCTTGAAGTATGACTCCTTTCTACGTCATCGGTAACTTGAAGATGAATCTCCAGAGCCGCAAGGAGGTGAATGAGTATCTGTCCCAGCTCCGCCGAGAATCAACCGGAAAGTCGTTCCCCAATACGCATTGTATTGTCGTGCCACCGGCCATCCATCTCGCGAGCTTTAACCACCTTCCAGCTGGCTTTACACTCGGCGCGCAGAATATGTCCTGGGAGACCAGGGGTGCCTACACCGGGGAGATCTCGCCGCTCATGCTCCGCGATGCAGGGGTCGGCCATGTAATCCTCGGCCACAGCGAGCGGCGCGCCTATGTCGGCGAGACCGATGAGCTCGTTGCACTGAAGACCAAGCTTGCCCTCAAAGAAAACCTTATTCCGATCGTCTGCCTCGGCGAAACAGCTGAAGAACGGAAACGGGATGAAACCGTTTCGGTTATAGAGCGAACGATCCGTACTGTTTTTGCCGAGCTCTCGCCTCTTTTCGCGGAACGGGTGATTATCGCCTATGAGCCGCGTTGGGCGATTGGTACGGGTGTGACGCCGACGACCGCCGACATCCTTCAGGTAAAGGTGTATCTCCGCAAGCTCTTCTCCGAGCTCTATGACCCGAATTTGGCTGAGCGCGTCGCCGTCATTTATGGTGGATCTGTAAAAGCTGCAACACTGTCGGCAGTCTCTTGGGAGGCGGAAATGTCGGGTGTTCTCGTCGGCGGGGAGAGTCTGTACCCTCGCGAACTTGTGAAGATGATGCTCGATGCTGAGCGAGCCTTGGGTCAGCAATAATATCGAATCCACTATGATTATTTCCGCCAAAAAAATCCTGACCGAAGCCCAAGAGCAGGGATATGCCGTCGGGGCGTTCAATACCGTCAATCTTGAAACGACCTGGGCGATTCTCGAGGCAGCAGCCGAGAAGCGTTCGCCGCTCGTTATTCAGATGACAGAAAAAACATTTCAGTATGGCGGTGGTCATGCCATGTATCACCTGGTGAAAAATATCGCCGATTTCTATTTTCCTGATATTCCGCTTGCTATCCATCTTGATCATGGTCGCAATTTGGCCGTTGTCCGCGAGGCGCTCGCCATCGGCTTCAAGTCGGTCATGATGGATGCGTCAACGCTTCCCTACGAGGAGAATATGGAGGCGACGGCAACGATCGTTCAGGAGGCACACGCCAAGGGTGCGACGGTCCAGGGAGAGCTTGGCAATGTCCCGTATAAGGGCGAGATTACCGATATGGAGCATATCGATTGGGATAAATTTATGACCAATCCGGCGCAGGCGGATGCCTATGTCCGGACAACCGGTGTTGATACCCTTGCGGTCGGTATTGGCAATGCGCACGGTTCATTTCCCGAGCGACCAGAACCTGATTTCAATCGGCTCGCCGCAATCCGAGAGCGGATCAAGCTTCCGCTCGTACTCCATGGCGCTTCCGACTGGAAAGCGGAAGCGGTGACAGAGGCGGTGAAACATGGTGTAGCCTGCTTTAATGTGGAAACGGCGACTAAGACAGCTTTTATTACGACCTTGCGCGAAACGCTCCCGACGAATGAGGCAGTTGATATCCGGAAAATCCTCATGCCAGCCCGCGAGGCGTTCCGTGAAGCAGTAAAGGTGAAGATGGACCTCTTCGGATCAACGGGGAAGGCGTAAAACATAACTCAAAATAAACAATTTCCTATGGAAAAGAAACGGATCGCTGTCAATGGTTTTGGACGGATCGGTCGCGCGGCTTTCAAAATCGCGCTTGAAAAACCAGAACTCGAGATTGTCGCTATCAACGATTTGACCGAGGCAAGTGTCCTCGCCCATCTTCTCGCCCACGATACCGCGTATGGCCAGTATGCGAAATCCGTAGCCGCTGGTGACAAGAAACTCGTCGTCGATGGCAAGGAGTATCCAGTCTTTGCTGAGCCGGACCCGCTCAAGCTCCCGTGGAAAGATTTGAATGTCGATGTGGTACTCGAGTGTACCGGTCGATTCACCGACAAGGATGCCTCGGCGCAGCATATCACGGCAGGCGCGAAGCAGGTTGTCCTTTCGGCGCCGTCGAAAGGGGATGATGGATCGGTGCCAACCTTTCTCATCGGTGTGAACGCCGATAGCTATGCGGGAGAGACGGTTGTTTCCAACGCGTCATGCACGACGAATTCGCTCGCCCCAGTAGCTAAAGTGCTCCATGAAAAATTCGGCATCGACAAGGCGCTCATGAGCACGATCCATTCCTATACTGCCGACCAGAGTTTGCAGGATGGTCCGCACAAGGATCTCCGCCGTGCGCGTGCCGCGGCTCACAATATCGTCCCGACGACGACGGGTGCCGCGATCGCGGTGACCCAAGTGATGCCGGAGCTCAAAGACCGCTTCGACGGACTTTCGTTCCGTGTCCCGACAATCGTCGTGTCGCTCACCGATTTTACTTTCGTCCTGAAGAAAAAAACGACCGTTGAGGAGATCAATACGGTCCTCACCGAAGCGAGTCGTAATCCACGCTTTGCACACGTGCTCGCGGTTACCAGTGAGCCGCTCGTTTCCTCTGACTTTATTGGTAACCCCCATTCATCAATTGTTGATTTGTCGCTTACCAAGGTCATCGATGGTGATCTCGTGAAGGTAGTCGCGTGGTATGATAACGAGTGGGGTTACTCCAACCGCCTCGTCGAGATGGCGGCCCTGGTCAGATAAAACAAAACCAGTCGGGACGATATGTACGACGTCCTTATCAAGAACGGGACTTTGATTGATGGCTCAGGAGAGCCGATGTTTCGAGGCGACCTGGCGATCCAAGAAGAACGCATCGTTGCAATCGGCAACGTCGATGGCGCCGCCGAACGCGTCATCGATGCGACCGGGCAGTATGTTGCGCCGGGATTTATCGATGTGAATAACCATTCGGATACGTATTGGGAACTCCTGGCTCATCCAGAGCTGGAGAGTCTTCTGTATCAGGGTGTCACGACGATTATCGGTGGCAATTCCGGTGCTTCGCTCGCCCCGCTCGCACGTCCGGATATCATTCGCTCCATTCAGAAGTGGACGGATGTGAGCAAGATCAACTTCAATTGGCTCACAATGGCCGAGTTTTTCACCGCCCTCGAAAAACGCCGACCGGCCGTGAATTTTGCGACACTTGTCGGCCATGGAACGCTCCGTCGAGGAGCGATGAAGGATGAGACGCGGCCGATCCACGATGCTGAAGTCGAAGTCATGGAGCGGATGTTGAAGGAGGCGATACGGGAAGGCGCACTAGGATTTTCGACCGGACTTTTGTACACGCACGCACGCGGCGCCCATATCAATGAAATCCTCCGGCTCGTTGAGCTCGTGCGCTCTGAGAAGGGTGTGTATGCGACCTATGTCCGCGATGAGGGACAAGGACTGGTGAAGGCAGTCGAGGAGGCCGTGACGGTTGCTCGGAAATCGAAAGTCCCGCTTCACATTTCGCATCTGAAGGCGGTAGGGAAGAAGAACTGGCCGCTTATGGATGAGGCATTCAATCTGATTGAGACGGCAGCGCTCAATCAGATGGACATCAGTTTTGACGTCTATCCGTACACAGCCACTGGTTCGGTGCTCTATACATTTCTCCCGACCTGGATCACCGAGAATGGTGCCAAGCTTATGCTCGCTCGCCTCCGTGACCCCGAGGTCCGCGATGCGGTCGTGGCGGAAATGAAGAAAAGCGATGTCGATTACAATTCGATGATTCTCTCCGTTACCAATATCGGCAAGATGCTGGCGCGACGCAAAGTATCCGATATCGCAAGTCTCCATGGGAAACCGCCGGAAGAGGTGATTATTGATGTTCTCCTCGCGAGCGAGGGAAGAGCAGTGGTTTCAGTCGAGACACTTTCTGAGAAGAATGTTCAGAAAGCGATCCAACATCCGTTCTCGATTGTGAGCTCCAACGGCTCCGGCTATGATTTGGATCACGTGAAGACTGGGGATCATGTGCATCCGAGAAACTTCGGGACGTTCCCTCGAGTCTTTGCCGAATATGTCCGAAGCAAACGGGCGCTTTCCTGGGAAGAGGCAGTCCATAAGATGACTGGGAAGCCAGCGAAAAAATTCAAGCTCGAAAGCCGAGGGTTCCTCAAGGTAGGGCATATCGCCGATATCGTCGTGTTCGATCCCGAGACGATTGCTGACCGATCCACGATGGAGGAGCCATACCAGTACGCAGTGGGGGTAAAGTCGCTCCTCGTGAACGGCATTTTGACGATCGAAAACGGGGTGTATAATGGCAAACGGCCCGGAATGATTTATCGCAAGCCGCATTCCTGGCTACCCTGGTAGGATCCAGGAGAGAGCTGAAGCCGGTTTTTCCACAGGATTCACTCGAAGCCTATCCGAGGCCTGCGTATCCGGTCGGATTTTCATCAAGGACTGGTATTTTGAAGATTGCTTATGTTGAAACGCGATTGGTTCAAAGGAAAACGTGTCACTGTTTTCGGGGTGGGACTCAACCGGGGAGCGCTTTCGACGATCAAGTTTCTCTTGGCAGCAGGCGTTCGAGAGATCGTTGCGACGGACATCAAGACGAAAGAGGACCTCGCCCCAACGCTCGCGGAGCTTTCGAAGTTCAAAAACATCACGTATGTTCTTGGTCAGCACCGCCCCGAGGATTTCACGCAGACTGATATGGTGGTGAAGAACCCGATCATCCCGTGGACGAATGAATATATCAAGCTCGCCTTGGCTCATCAGGTGCCGGTTGAGATGGATGCGAGTATCTTCATCCAACTCACAAAACAGCCGATGATCGGTATCACCGGAACAAAGGGTAAGACAACGACAGCATCGCTCGTTGCACACATCCTCGAGGATGCGGGTCGGGAAATCGTTCGGGCAGGAATCAATCAGATCGGATTCCTTGATGCGATCGAACAGGTGACCGAGCATGCGACGGTCGTTGCTGAACTTTCAAGCTGGCGCCTCTCGTCTTTTGCCGCGCACGAGTATTCGCCGGGTGTCGCGGTGGTGACGAATATCTATCCGGACCATCTGAATTACTACAAGAAGATGGAAGCATATGTAGCCGACAAGGAGATGATCTTCCGCCATCAGAAGAAGGACGGCATGCTCATATTGAACCGGGACAATGAAGGCACACGGACTTTTGCGATAAAGGCGCATGGCCGAGTGCTATGGTTTTCCGAGGAAGACATGGTCGATGGTGAGGGCGTTTTCGTCCGGAATGGCTCTATTTATGAGCGGACAGTTGAAGGAGAGAGCGAACTTTTTCTGTGGCCAAAGACCGCACTCATGGGTCGGCACAATCGGAGCAATATCCTGGCCGCAATCCTCATCGCACGGGTCCAGGGTGTGGCACCGGCAGCTATTCTCGCTGCGCTCAACAGTTTTAAAGGCGTTCCTCATCGACTCGAGCTTGTTGGCGAGAAGGACGGTGTCGTGTTTTGCAATGATACCGCGGCGACGATGCCTGAAGCAGCGATCGCTGGTATCCGTTCTTTTGATGGACCGGTCATTCTCATCGCCGGTGGCGCGGACAAGGCTTTCGACTATGCTGAGTTGGCTCGTGTTTTTGCAGCCGAGCCGAAATCCGTAATCCTCCTCCAAGGGACAGCGACCGAAAAACTCCTGCCGCTTATGGAGAAAGAAGCGACCCTCCTCGGACGGACGGATGCCCTCTTTCCTGTCGTGACTAGTATTGAGGATGCGCTTCGTATCGCGACTGATGAGGCTCGATCAGGCGATGTGGTGCTCCTTTCGCCTGGTGTTGCGAGCTTTGGCCTCTTTCAGAATGAGTTTGATCGAGGCAATCAATTTCGCCAGGGGGTAGAGCGATTCCTCTCAACCGGTGAGGGGCGCTGATTGACAGGGTTTGACCGACACGGTAGTATACCCCCATAGGGTATATTTTTTTATGACGACAACAATTCCTCGTTCCGAAAAGAAACCGACTGGCAACGCAAAAGCGAAGGCTGGTCGCGATGCCGTACTCGCGCGGATTGCGCGCGTCGAGGGACAACTTCGGGGTATCCGGCGGATGGTGGAGCAAAATGACGAATGTCTCGATATTATCGCGCAAATCTCGGCGATTCGCGAGGCGGTCGCGATGCTCGGCGTCGAGCTTCTGAAGGACGATTTTGTGTGTAAGTGGGAGGGGAAAAAGAAGATTGATGAAGCCTATCTCAAAAGCTTGTTTAAGATGCAATAACCAAAACATATATGTACGACTGCATTATCGTAGGTGGTGGACCAGGCGGCGTAGCAGCAGGAGTGTACGCGGCGCGGAAACAGATGAAGACGCTCTTTATCACGGAGAATTTTCTCAGTCAGTCAGTGGTTTCTGCTAGTATCGAAAACTGGATTGGAACGGTGACGATACCGGGCTGGGAGTTCGGCCAAGCACTTGAGAAGCACCTCCGTACTCAGGAGGGAATCGAGATTAAAACTGGTGAGCGGGCCACGGGCCTCACGACGCTTTCTTCTGGCGGCTACAGTCTTACGACTGACAAAGGGAGTTATGAGACAAAGACGATCATCATCGCGACGGGTGGTCGGCATCGTCACCTGGATGTCCCGGGCGAGGAGAAATTCGTCGGCAAGGGAGTCGTGTTCTGTTCGACCTGCGATGCACCGTTCTTTCGGACGAAGAAGGTCGCTGTGATCGGAAGCGGTAATTCTGCTTTGGAAGCCGTTGAGGATCTTATTCCGTATGCGGATGACATCACACTTATTTCACGGAGCGGCGAGTTGAAAGGTGACAAGATAACGCAAGAAAAGATCCTGGCTTCCCCGAAAGTAAAGGTCATCTATAATGGCGAGACGACAGAGATACTTGGAGACGCGCATGTCGAAGGACTGCGGTACCTCGACAAGGTTTCGGGCGAGGAGAAGGATATCGCACTCGATGGTGTGTTCGTCGAAATCGGCATGGTTCCGAATACAGAGTTCGTCAAAGATATTCTCGAGTTGAATGAGCGGAGCGAGATCGTCCTCGATACACGGAAGGCATCAACATCGAAACCGGGCATCTTTGCGACTGGTGATGCGACCGACGCGCCGTACAAGCAGAACAACATCTCAGCTGGACTCGGCGTGACAGCGGCGCTCGCGGCGTATGATTTCGTCCGAAAAGGGGGCTCCAACCTTTGACACGGGGCATAAAACCTGCTATACTAGTAAGGTAAAAGAAGCGAGAACGGGTGAAAGCCCGTTTTTCTTTTTTTACACCGTTCTCGGGCTAAAAACAAAATAACGGGTAAAACCCGATTTTACCAGCACTGCGCTCGGAAATGATTCCGCAGACGGAATTACTTCGCTCGCTTCGTTTGGTAATAAACACAAAAAGAAAAGCGTACCAACGCATTTCAAAAAATATGGAACAGGTGTCCCTGTCCCACGCGGCAGCACTCTTAATAGGCCTGCCGCCACCCTCAATGATTCCGCCCTCGTCTCTCATGTCGATGGGCGGATTATCATTTTCAATCGAAAATGAACGGCAAATCGTGCCTTGAAATAGGGCTTGTTCTGGGGTATACTCTGGTTTATGGAAGTCTTCCGAATTCAGGGTGGAAACACACTTTCTGGACGTATCCCAGTGTACGGACTGAAGAATGCCGCAACGCCGATCATTGCGGCGACGCTCCTTTCTCGCGAGCGCTCGGTACTCGAAAACATGCCTCGGATCGAGGATGTGTTCCGGATGCTTGAGATCGTCGAGAGTCTCGGTGCCACGGTCGAGTGGCTTAACGACCGGACCGTCGCGATCACTCCCGCGGATATCGATCTCAGTCGTGCTGACCAGGAAAAGGTGAAACGTCTCCGTTCATCGATCCTTCTCCTGGGTTCGCTTTCCGCTCGCCTCGATCATTTCGAGTTGTGTCAGCCCGGTGGTTGTGTCATCGGAGCCCGTCCGGTCGATGCGCATATTGATGCGTTAGAAAAACTGGGTATCCACATCGAGACGGGGGAAAAAGGTTTCGTCATCGACGCCACTGGCCGTTGTTCGGCGAAAGTCGTACTGCGGCAGATGTCAGTGACGGCGACTGAAAATGCCATGATGCTCGCTGCAGCGCTTCCCGATGAAACGGTCATCAAAATCGCGGCTTGTGAACCGCACGTTGTTGATCTCGGACGTTTCCTCGAAAAAATGGGTGCTATCGTTACGGGACTGGGAACGAATACGATTACCATCCGTGGCCGTAAAGATCTCAGTGGTGCAGAGCATGTGATCATGCCAGATCACAATGAGGCGGCGACATACCTCATCCTCGGAGCGGCAACAAGAAGCGAGATCACGGTTGAGCATGCTCGGGAGGATGATCTCGACCTTGTCCTCGAGCGCCTCCGGGAATTTGGCGTGCGGTTTACTATTGAGAACGATGCGATTACCATCCATCCGGCGTCAGAGCTTTTTGCACCGTCCCTTCAGATTGATTCGCGTCCGTATCCCGGTATCCCGACGGACATCCAGGCGCCGCTTGCCGTATTGGCAACTCAGGCAGCCGGGGAGACGCTTATTTTTGACACGATGTTCGAGGGCCGATTCAATTATGTAGCCGAGCTGGAGAAAATGGGAGCAAAGCTCACTGTTCTCAATCCGCATCAGGTACTCGTGCATGGTCCGACCCCACTCCGTGGGACGGTGATCAAGAGCTATGATTTGCGCGCTGGTGCGGCATTTATCATCGCAGCATTGGCAGCAACAGGTGAGACGATGATTGAGGATATCTATCAGGTTGATCGTGGTTATGAACGGATTGAGGAACGGCTTTCGTCGATTGGCGCGCGAATTGTCCGCGAAACTATCTAGATCGGAATGCTATGCAGTGGCTGATACGGAAAATCGGAATCGATTTGGGAACAGCGAACACACTTGTGTTCGTGCCGGGCCAGGGGGTTGTCATCAACGAACCGTCGGTTGTTGCGATTTCACTCTCAGAGAACAAAGTACTTGCTGTCGGAAACGAGGCCAAAGAGATGCTCGGCCGCACGCCCGATACCATCGTAGCGAGTCAGCCGCTTCGTGATGGCGCTATCGCTGACTACCGAGTCACCGAAGCGATGCTCAAGTATTTCATCAACCGTGTCATGGGCCGGATTCGCTTTATTCGTCCGGAAATTGTCTTGTCTGTCCCGGCGGGTATTACTTCGACCGAACGTCGTGCGGTGGTCGATGCGGCTATCAAAGCCGGTGCCAAGGCGGCGTATGTCGTGAAGGAGCCGGTGCTCGCGGCAATCGGCGCTGGTATCCCGATCCATACGGCCCAGGGGAATATGATTATCAATATCGGCGGTGGCACGTCTGAAATCGCCATTATCTCGCTCGGCGGCATCGTCGCGTCGCATAGCGCGCGCGTCGGGGGGAACAAGATAGACCAAGCTATCAGCGACTATATCAAGCGCAAGTACAGTCTTGCGATTGGTGACCGGACGGCCGAAGAGGTGAAGATCGGCATCGGTTCAGCAATCGCCCAGGTGAAGGAAGACCACATGGAAGTGCGCGGCCGCGACCTGATGGGCGGTCTGCCGAAGACGGTGATGCTCTCGTCGAACGAAGTGACTGAGGCGATCCAGGATGAACTCCGGGAGATCATCAATGTCATCAAACAGGTACTCCAAGAGACCCCGCCCGAGCTCGCTTCGGACATCATGGACAAGGGTATGGTGCTCTCCGGCGGGACGGCACAGCTTCGTTATCTCGATCAACTCATTGCGAAAACGATCAATGTTCCGTGTTACATCGCTGACGATCCGGCTTACTGTGTCGTAAAGGGGACGGGCATCGTGCTCGATAACCTCGATACCTACAAGCGAAGCCTCATGCTCGGGAAATAATCGATGACGAGAGTTTTATGAATTTTGAAGCTATTCAAGAGAATCAGCAGGAAAAAGAGGGTGATTTTCCTACGCTTCGTGTTTTTTCTGTTCGTCACGGAGATACGCTCTATCTTGAACAGATAAGGGGCAACGTAAAGGATGATGAAATCGATCTAACCGAAAAGGGTGTGGCGCAAATTACTGCTGCCGCCGAAAAGATTGCTCAGAGAATAGACAAAATCGACTCCGCTGTCTGGGTCATTGGCAGTCCCCGGAAAAGAACGAGGGACTCAGCGGAAATCATACGGACATACTTGAGAGACAATGGTTTTCAAGTTCACGACGATGTAAAACAAAGGGAAGATCATGATCGTGTCAGGAGTGTGGATGTTCTCGATGAAGAGCAGATGGCCATTGATCCCAAAGATCCTAAGTATGTTGAGAAAATAGCTGAGGTAATGGCTTCATTTCCACAAGGCGTAGTACCTACGCAGTATGTGACGCTGAATAAGGTTTCTGGTCTGGAACTGTCAGTTGATGTCAGAAAGCGTGCAACTAGTCAGTTAGCGTATCTGATGAGAATTGCTCATACGATACAGCCCAGCTTAAAAAAGCAGATCATTATCGTGCAGACAGAGCACGAGGAGACTATGGATCCAATTTTTGAAGAGGCGAGTGAGGGCAGATTTACGGTCAAAAAAGTGACTGGCGCACAAAAAGGCGAAGTCATCGAGCTCAGTATTCCAGTGCAGGGCGACGAGATCGGGATAGATTTTATTGATCGAGATGAAAAATCAACCATCAAATTTGATTATCTGAAGAGGCGTTTTGGTAGTCAGAAAAATCCACAACCCGCATGAATCTTGAGAAGAAAAAAATTGAGGCTTTTCTAGACCGCCACAAAGCAGATTTTTCATTTCCAATTGGAGAATTGCAGGAGATAGAAGAATTAGGGCGAGGGGCTTTCAATATAAATTACCTCATCACAACAGAGCATAAGAAACTCGTCTTTCGATTTATTCTCTGGCCACACCGTCTTGAGGTAGACTCAATGATGGAATATGAATACGATGTTTTGAAGAAATTACAGGCATCTGGTATCACGCCATCAGTATATGTGAAGGATGACTCTCGGGATTTGTTCCCATACCCAACCATTGTCGAGGAGTATTTTCCCGTTCTGGCAGAGGGAAAAATTTCCGAGAGCAGTCACGAGAAGTTATTAGAAATTTCCATGCTATGTGTAGATGTGCTCAAAAAGGTACACGGCCACGACTTCCCTGAGAAAGAAATCTTGCTACAGCAAGAAGATTTTATCTCTCTAAAACGCTTCGAACACAGACTCAGATATCTTGAGAAGCGGAATCCAGAAATTCACCTCCTTTTTCAAGATTATTGGAAAGTACTTGGGTCATACTTGGATTATTGTAATTCTGTTCTCCAAGATCGTACCATTATTCATGGTGATCCATTTCTTGAGAACTTTTTACTGACTGAGAACGGAATAAAGCTGATTGATTGGCAGGCACCATTGTATGCAGATAGGGCTATTGACCTTGCTTTGTTCACTTGGGATTTTGGCTGGATCTTCTATGGACAGGCACTGACACAGGACGAGAAGGACAAAATTATCAATCATTATTACTCTGGTGTAGCCGTCTTGCCAACAGGAGAGGCCGATAAGATAAGTGTTATTCTTCCTTTCCTCTACCTCAATATGCTTCTCGAGATAGAGTATCGATTCTTTCTTCTGCAGGATCAGGAATATAAGACGAATATTTCACCAGAGGATAAGCAATTCATTCTCGACCAAAGAATTGGTCTAGCAAGAGGGCTTGTGGTGAATATACCCGAGCTACAGAAGTGGCTCGAAGAAGCAAAAACCCTCGTCCGCGATGGGTATAGTGATTAAGGAAGATTTCTATGCGTATCGGCATCGATGCCTCTCGAGCCTTTCTCCGCCGCCGAACGGGGATAGAAGAGTACAGCTATCAAGTTATCCGCCACCTTCGAGCAATACTCGGGGATGAATCGGTCGTGCTCTATGTGCGGAAGCAAATGAGTGTCCGCGGCGGGCGCATCCAATTCGTCCTTCCGGAGATTGATTTCGAGTTGCCTGAAACGTGGCAAGTGAGAGGGCTCTGGGCACCGCGCTTCTGGACGCAAATCCGGCTTTCACTCGAGATGCTTTTTTCCCCGCCAAATGTCCTATTTGTCCCGGCGCATACGGTCCCTCTCATCCACCCCAAACGGACGATCGTTACGGTTCATGGACTGGAATACGAGTTTTCACCCGAGAGCTATTCTTGGTACGAGCGGTGCTATATGCGACTGAGCATCCGTTATTCTGTCAGCGTTGCGAGTCGAGTTGTTGCAGTCTCAGAAAATACCAAACGCGACCTGATGCGACTCTACGGGGTCCCGGAATCTAGAACGGTTGTTGTCTACGAAGGCGTTGATTGGTTGGCTGAGCCTCTTCCTGGAGAGTCGAAGGAGTATGTAGCTACCAGTCGGCCGTACTTTTTCTTCATCGGGCGGATCGAGACGCGCAAGAATATTATCCGCATGATCGAGGCATTTGAGTTGTTTAAGGAGAAGACCGGTCTGCCACATGAACTTCTCCTCGCTGGGAAACCGGGCCATGGCTATAGAGCGATCGCGGAGCGGATGGCGAGCAGTCGATGGCGGGAAGCGATCAGTGAAGTCGGCTATGTGAGCGAGAGAGAGAAATGGCGCCTGCTTCAGGGAGCCGAGGCCTTCCTTTTCCCATCGCTCTATGAAGGCTTCGGACTACCGGTAATCGAATCCCAACAAGCAGGAACTCCAGTCATTACGGCCAATACCTCGTCCCTTCCAGAAATCGCCGGAGAAGGTGCGGTTTTGATTGACCCGCTCGAGCCTCGAGCGATCGCTTTGGCGATGGAAGGACTCGTCCAAGACTGCGAAAAACGGGCTGATATAATGAAAAAAGCCTCTCAAAATGGCCAACGGTTCAGTTGGGAGAAATGTGCCAAAGAACTTGCTGACGTAATATCCTCTGTATCATGACCGAAAAAAAGCCACAGCGAATCGCCCTGGCGCATGATTTTTTCCTTGCCTGGGGTGGGGCCGAACGGACGTTCAAGGTACTGGCCGAGGCATACCCCGATGCGCCGATCTATACGCTTTTGGCGGATAAAGATTTTGTCGAGAAGCATTTCCCTGGTCGCGAGATCCGAACTTCGTTTTTGCAGAAACTTCCGCTCTGGATCCGGCGGCGCCATCGTTTTCTTTTGCCACTCTATTCCGTTGCCGTCGAAGCGATCGATCTCCGCGATTTTGATCTGGTTATCTCTTCTTCCGGTGCGTGGATGAAGGGGTTGGTTACTCGTCTGCATACCCGGCATATCGCCTATCTCCATTCACCGATGCTCTATGTATGGGATGCCCAGGAGCGTTATCTTCGGGAGATCGGCCATGAGAGAAGTCTCGTCCTCCGGGTATTCCTTTCCTTTCTCCGTGTCTGGGATCGGCAGTCTGCTGAACGTCCAGATGTCCTCCTGGTGAATTCGAAATTTACCGAACACCGAGTCGAGAAATACTATCGGCGCGGATCGGTTGTCGTGTTCCCCCCAGCCGCAGCGCTTCATGAAGAAACGTCTGTGGGGACGGAAGACAGGGGGGAAATATTCCTGATTGTTGCTCGTCTGACCCCTTCAAAGCGGGTTGATACAGTGATCGAAGCATTCAATCGCCTCGAGCTACCGCTCCTTGTTGTCGGGACGGGACCGGAGGAAGAACGGTTGCGTGAGATCGCTGGCCGAACGATACGTTTTGCCGGCGCGATCAGTGATGAGGAATTAGCCCGCGCATACGTCCGCGCCCGCGCTATTATTCAGCCGAGCGAGGAGGATTTCGGCATTGTGGTTGCGGAGGCATTCTCATTCGGCATTCCAGCGATTGCACTCTCGAGTGGAGCGGCGAACGAACTTGTTCGACCAGGCATTACTGGCGAACTCTATACGGGTGGAACACCAGAAATGGTGGCGGATGGAGTGCGCCGCTTCCTCGAACATGAACAGATCTATCAGCCGGAGATTATCCGGAAGCATGCCGTTCAGTATGGTAGGGGTCAGTTTCTTGGTGGAATCCACCAGGCGGTTGAGCAGTGTAGCTGAAACCTATGAGAATCTGCGGACACCAAAATGTGAGAAGGCGACTGGATCGGATGGCTGCGCTCTCAGTGATGCCTCAGAGTTTTCTCTTTTCCGGACCGCGCCGGCTCGGGAAATTTTCAGTCGCGCTTGAATTTGCAAAGATTCTCACAAATACTTCGGCCGATGAAGCGTACACAGAAGGTGGAGATATCCTCGTTGTCGGGCGGTCGGAACAAGTGTTGGTGGATGAGTCACAGGCATCATCGGTGCTTTCGGTCGATGACATCCGGGAAGCCGGCGAGTTCCTCTCTCGTTTTCCATCGACAGGGAGATACCGTGTGGTCGTCATTGATGCGGCCGAACGTCTGACTCTGTCGGCGGAAAATGCCCTGCTCAAAATGCTCGAGGAACCAAACTCGACATCAGTCATCATTCTGGTCACTCATCTTCCCGGAAAGCTTCTTCCGACGGTCCGATCACGTCTTTTCGGGGTTGTTTTTTCTCCGCTTTCTACTGAGGAGGTGCGTGCTTTTTTTACTGATTCGGACGTGCCGGATTTTTTCTTTTCTCTCGGACTGCCGGGGCTTATCGCAGAGGCGACGGAATCTCCAACTGATTTTGAAAAGCAGAAAGACCTCTTGAGGGGGCTCTTTCGACTTTCACGCCTCACCTGGAAAGAGCGCATTTCGCTTGCTGAAAGGATCGCTGAAGATCCGGACGGGATCAGTGATCTACTCGAGATATGGCTGGCCGGACTTCGGCAACGGCAGAACGAAGAAACCATCCGTTCACTGGCCTTCGCAGAGTTTCTTGAGCATCTTCTCGAAGCACTCGATCAGGTATCCTCGCGGGAGGGGAATCCGCGACTTCTCCTGGAAAAGCTTTTTACCAGAGCATAGCTATGTTCAAGGTGAAAAAACACGGTCGTGAAAAACTCTTCGAACAAGCGATGCTCGCTCGGAAAGAACGCCCGGCCCGGCGCCGCACGGTACCAGGAGAAATCGAGTCATTGCCCTGGGTATCAGCTTCGCTCTGGACGGCATTTGCGCTGGTCGGCGGGTATATCCTGTTTTTTTCTCCAGCGCTCATGATTCAGCGTGTATCCGTCGGAGGAGGGAGCGTGATTCCGCTCGCAGAGTATGAGGATTTTGCGGAGACGAGCCTCGAGGGCACATATCTCGGGGTTTTTAAGAAGCGCAATTATTTCTTGGTTCCGACGAGAGAGATAGCGGACCATATTCTCGAACGCTATCCACTCCTGTCTGGTGTGCTGGTGGAGCGGCGTTTCCCAAACACGTTGTCGCTCTCGCTTCGCGAAGCTCCTGCACTTCTCCGTTGGTGCTCGGGTGGCCCGTGTTACGGGGTTCGAGATGGAAGAGCAGTATCAATCCCATACTCGGAGGATGATCGGTATGCATCCTCGCGACTTTCCGTCATTGATGAGAGTGCTCTTCCGGTTCAGGTAGGCACCTTGCTTCCAGTCGAGCCATATCTGGAAACGTTTCGTATTATGCGGAGCGGTCTCGCTCGTCTGACAGAGCGAGAAGCGCCGGCAGTTGCGACAACTCCCTCTCGCCATTCTAATGAGCTCACCCTTTCGACCGGGGAGAACTGGCGGCTTCTCATCGCTGTTGATCGACCAGCAGAGGAGAGCCTCGGAACACTCTCGGTATTCCTTAATGAGTACGGGAAGGAACATCCTGATCGATCCAAACTTGACTCTGTAGATCTCCGAGTAGAGGGGAAGGTTTTTTATGCGGAATCTGGTCCGCCTGTTGAGGAGGCCAAGTCGACCGAAGATAGTTCAACAAATCCTTCTGATAAGCAGGATACGAATAAAAAGAAGAAAAGCGACTGATAGTCGCTTTTCTTCTTTGTATTACTTTTGACATTACTCACCCAGCGGCCCCTCTATCTCTCCGGGATCAATATAGTAGACAAAGATCGAGTCGCCGACTCGGAAATCCGGTGCCCGACCCTTGAGCCAGTCGTAGGAAAGTTCATCCGGCCGAAGTTCTTTGTACCAGTTTTCTTGTAGGAACCCGATCGAAAGACCATACCAGCCGGCTTCTGGCGGGAGCTGGGAATGCCAGCCCTTGTGATACTCGCCGAGCTGCCATTTCCCGTTCGATCCCCCGAAGTAGTCGACCCGGATGACATCGATTGGCAGGTTTTTCGGTGTATTCATCGAACGGAACGGTTCACAGAAGGGGGTCTCAAACTGATTCTCGACGCATTCATTGTAATTGTCGACGAAGCCGCGGAGACGCTTCAGATCCTGACCCCAGTCGTAGTTTGAGTCCGTCACATACTGATAGCCATACTTGTGTCCACCGCCGATGGCGTTGAAGTAGGAAAGGTAACTCGGGTACGAGATGACCGGTATGGCGATGATCGAGAAGGTAGCGCAAGCGAGGAAGATACGGAGCATTCGGTATGTCGCCGACTGCTCGCTCTGGCGCTTCAAAATGTCGAAGACAGCCTTGGCTACGAGGACATAGATGAAGGGGAGAATCGGGAAGAGGTGGCGGTAGCCAATGTTGAGGTTGCCGGTGATACTGACGTAGCTATAGAAGAGGATGAAGAACACCATCATGTACTGTGCAATCCGCTCACGGAATGAGGTTGTGATAATGACAAAGAGACTTACACCATTCCGTTTTGTCAGACTTTTTCCTATCCGGTAGAGCGCATAGAGCGTCGTTGAGAGGAGAAGGAAGAGCATCGGGATTGTTTCCTTCAGGACGAAGACAAGTGGGAAATAGAGCTGTGAGGCCTGCTTCGAGACTTCGCCGAGGAAATAGAACGTATTGCCACCGGCGACGCGAGCAAAGACCATAAAGACACCGAGGAAATATTCTGCCAGAGGTTTGAGGATCGCGGACTGACTCATCGCAACAACGGTGGTTTCGGCGACCTGGCCGATGGCGCGGCTGTTTGGGAACTGCGCGCGGGCGATCTCAGCGATCACTTCGCCCGGCATCTGGACCGTATTGAAGAAATAGAGGATCCAGATCGCAACGAAGCAGATAGCGACGCTGCCCATGTACTTCAAGCCGTAGACAAAGCCATTCTTGAGCCGGGCCTTCCAGGCGCCAGGAACAGCCTCAACGGTGATGGCAAGGCCGTAGAGGACAGCGAACATGCCGAAGATCGGGAAGAGGAGGACGGCAGAGAACTTGGCGAGCTGCGCCAGACCAAGAAAAATTCCGGACCAGACAATATTCTTGTTGCTCGGGTTCTTCAGAAAACGGACGAAGAAGTAGAACGAGAAGAAGATGAACGCCGCGATGCCGATATCGGTCGTGACGTAGTGACTATGAGCGATGATGTTCGGGTCGAAGAAATAGAGGAGTGCTGCGAAGAGTCCGGCGATCGTACCGGCAAGTTCGCGAGTCCAGCGGTAGATGAAATATCCGAGGAGAAGCGATACGAGAATGAAGGGAAAACGAGCCCAGAAAGTCACGAGGTTGGCATCGTTGCCATTCCAGTGGAGGATCTTGTCGCCGAATTCCCATTGCGCGAGGCCCCAGGTACGAGCTGGTCCTTCGGGAAATTTGGAGAGATCAAGCCAGTCACCGCTTTCCCAGAGGGTATCGCTTTTTGGCATGGATGGGTTCAGTGGCAGAATCGCGAGTCCAGCAAAATCCTTGAGAAGTGGTGGGTGTTCCGGATTGATGCGCATGTCCTGATACTTCACATAGCTGTAGCCGGCCGGGATATGTGCCTTCTCATCCATGGTCGTCGATTCCTGGTAGGAAATGAGGATCGAGACGGCGAAAAAAGCCACCATCATGAGGGCGAGGCACTGCGGCGCAAGGCGTTTCAAGTTCTCCATACGGACATTTGTTTGGTTAGTGGTACGTTAATGTATGAACAGTTGGTCTCTTTATGGGAAGCGGAGGATGGTGAATTCGCTAGCTGTTCCAGGGTAGAGGTCAATCTTTTCGACGCGAACTTGGGGGCTGAGCTTCTGGACGCGCTGGATGATTTTGTCATCATGATGCATGAGGATAATGACACTATTTTTTGTCCGGATCGTCGTCTCTGGTTCGAGGTAGACCAGATTCTCGATCTTTCCATGCGTCAGGAACTTGATCGGCTGGGCGGAAACCGGCAATCCGTCCTCCATCATTCGGCCGCCGCCGTTCGGGACGATATATTTCATCGTATCCGCTGGCAGGCTCATGGCGTACATCGCCATGTTCCGGAAGTTTTGGTTGAACGCCCCGTGCTGATTCGGGTTCTGGTTGAAAAAGACGAAATACTTGGTGAGGTTGAAGGCGGCCCCGAAGAAGAGTCCGAAGGCGAGGAGCGAATAGAGGGCAACACGGCCACCAGGGAGCGCATGGCGGGCCTTAGCAGCGAGCCAGATGATCGGCAGAAGCGCGATGAGGTAGACGGGCATTTGGGTTCCGATGGCCCGAAGCGCGTGGGGCAGACCCTCCTCAGTGAGGAATTCCGGCATGAGCATGACGAAAAATGCTGAGAGGAGGAACCAGTTTCGGACGAGTCGTTCATCTCGGAGCTTCTCGCGGAAGCGAAGCCCGACAAGCTTTACCGTTTCCCAGATGATGAAGAGGAATCCAGCGAGGAAGAAGGCTCCAGTGACCGGATCGAGAATTGGGTAGGGTGGATAGCTATGGCGCCAGTTCTGATCGCCCCAGAAGTTGTATTTCACGAGTGAAAGGCCGAATGTCTTGCCGAAAGTTCCCCAGAAATCACCTTTGTTGATCTCGGGTGAAAATATAGAGACGGCGCCGGTGCGGGAAGAGAAATGATCGGGATGCTGATGGAAATCATAGAACATGGGGGCGGCGGCGATGAAAGCGCCGAACGTGAAGACGAGCGCGTGCTTCCAGTAGCGCGCGAGGAAGCGTTCGTAGGTGAGGAAGAGCACGGGCAGAAGTGCAATCACGATGAGCGGGGCGAGGCGGAACGCGACATAGGTGTGAATGCCGGTCCCGAGGAACAGTCCGGCGAAGAGGAAATCGCGCAAACGGTTGGTTCGGAGGCCTTTGAAGAAGAAGTAGAAGGAAAAAGTGAGGAGAAATGTCACCATGATTGCCCGGAAGCCGATCCGAGAGAAATTGATCGCCCAGTAGCTTGTGGCGAGGAAAAAAGCCGCGATCGAGGCGTAGAGTCGCCTGGCATAGAGCTCTTTAGCGAGGAGATAGATACCGAGGACAGCGAGCGTACCGAACGCGACCGACCAGAATTTCAGGACGGGTACGGTATTGCCGAAGTATTTGACGGCCAGGGCCTGGAGATTGATGAAGAGTCCTTCGCGGCCGTAGTTGTTTGTATAGAGGAGCTTGTAGTCGCCGGTTTCATTGGCGAGGAGCGCATCGGTACCATTGGTCGCTTCGTCCGGGTAGAGACCGGCTGGCAACGAATCAAGATGGTACACGCGGACGAAGAGCGCGAGGACGAGGATGGAAAACAGAACATAGGGCGCAACGAGTTCCGTCCATTTCTTTTCGGCAATGGTGGGGAGGGTGTGCATTTCTTTTTGTGTTCTTTATCTGGAAATGAGAGAAAAGAGAAAAAGCCTGTTCCTACTCGATAGTGGGATTTTCGGCTGCACGCCCCACAAGTCTCGTCACGTTACCCGTCGGGTAGCCCTCCTCGATTTTCATGTCGTTCGCTCGAAACTCTCATTGTCTCGCGGACGGAAGAGACTTTTCCTCTCAGCTCTGCTAAAATTATATCAAACAAGCTATCAAAAAGAAAAAACTGTAAAGAGCGAACGAGTATGCCGGCGCCGATGGAGGGACCATTTGCTGCAAAACTGAAAGCCGTGACCGAAGGACGGGATTTCCCGAGGGTTTCGCCTGATGCGTTGGCTGTGACAGAAGGACTTGACTTGTCCGGTGGCGGAAAAACGGGCCGCGAAAAGCGTCGAGCTCAACATGAACGGCATGAACGGAGTGAACAGAGGAATGGTGAGGGCGTTTCGGGGAACGCCGTGCATACTCGAGGGAGTTTCATTGAGGCGGAACCGATTGGGGAGACGACCGAAAGGACCGAAAGCCCGGAGCTAGAAGAAGCCAAACGCCTCTTTGGGGAGATCTCTGCCCAGTGTGATGTCCTCGGGCAATTGAGTGCTTTCATGGAGGCAAAGGGGTATACGGATGCCGAGGGAAATCTCTCGGAAACCGTGGCCGCTCGCCTCGAGCGAGCCAATCAGGCCATGCTTCCGCTAAAGGAGGGCCTTCCTATTACCTCTGCTGGGGTTGATATCCTTGGGGGGCTTTTGAAAGAGTCTGATCAGGATATCGCTGATCTCAAGGAGGCGATCGAAGGACTTGAATTGGCGGGCGAACTCGCACTGCCGTCAGAAATTAAGTCCCTCTTTGAAGCCAAATCTGATTCGTCCTCAGCAGAGATGATAGATCAGGGCGGGCCAGCTAATACTGAGCAACGTTCGGCTGAAAAACGGCCGTATGCGAGTTTTAACGCCGATGAGCTGCGGGCACTCTGGCGCCGACAGTCGCCGGCCGAGCGTATCGCCCTAGTAGAGGGTCAGGTAAAGGAGTGGCGTGCATTTGATCAGACCATTCGGGAATTCAAGGACGAGGAGCGATTCAAAGAGGATCTCAAGGCTCGCGGTCTCGGCGAAAAATATGATCAGGTGCTTCGGCTCACCGGACGTGGTGAAGGGATCACTACGCGACTCGAGGAGATACGAAAGACTCTTGAGGAGCGGGGTGAGTTGGACCAGAAAGAAGCAGCTTTTTTGACGGCTATCTTCTTTGATTACCACGAATTGCTCGCGGTGGCCGAGGGTATCGCTGCCGATCGGGATCGGGAAACGCCGATCGTCGAGGCAGAAAAAAAAGAAAAAGAACTTGCTGCTTTTCTGGAAGAGAACCATAGGAGAATCAAGAAGGAGTTGAGAAGCATAAAGACGAAAGAACAATTTGACCAGCTGGACAGTAAATATTCGGAGCATCCAATTTCTGCTGGTTATCAAGTTGACACCGAAGCACTGCGCTATCTTTTTGGTGCTCAGTATCCAGAAAACGATGATAGGCTTGTGGAGAAATTGTTGCGGTTAGCGAATAAGTTTCAGGTGGAGATAGATGCTCTCTACAAAGAGGTAGAGCAGAACGTGGCGGCTAAAGCAGAAAAAGCCGCGTTAGTTGCTGATTCTGAAAATGCTTCCGAGAAAAAGTCTTCATTTCAAGAAAAGTTCGCTCGACTGAAGGATTTGCTTGACGAATGGAAAGTGCTCGAGGATGAGTTCGGCGACGATGTTTTGCGGCAAGCGGTCCGCAGTCTTCGTCGACTTGAGAAAAGAGGGTTGGTACCGCCAACCGGGAAAATCGCTAAATGGTTTGCGGAACACGATGGTCCGAAAGCGTGGCAAGGGAAAGGTGCTGCTGCCGATCGGGCACTCCTTGTTGATGATGCATTGCCTGGAATGGAGACAATGGTCCAGGACGGTCGATTGGTCGCTGAAAAGCTGCGAAAGGAGCAGTCTTCCACCGAGGCCGCTGCCGTCCCGGCTACTCCCAAAACCGAACAAGGAGAAGATGAACCAGGGCCACCAGCAGCGAGCGTACTGACGCTCGACCGTCGGCCGGTTATCGATGGCGAGCTGACCGAGTGGGAGCGTATGAATCCGGTCGAGCAGAATCGGATGCGCCGGGAACTCTTTGTGCGCAAGGACCGTTTTGTCACGGGTCTTAATGAGCGGCTGAAACGTGCCGGAGTGAATGACACAGATCGACGGAGTACGGTCACTAGATGTCTGGACGAGTATTTGCCACAGGTCATCGAGCTTGTCGTGACGGTTCCACTTCAGGATACGGACCGGGAAGCACTCCTTCGGGATTTGAAAAAAGAGATTGCTATCACATAATAGAGTTATGGGACGAAAGACGAATCCAAGAGAAGGAGGCATGGAGACTCCGCCGGATGCGGAAGCGATCGCGCGTGCTTTCATGGAGGAAGAACTCGCCAAAGATCGGCCGAAGCCAGTGGCTGAAGCAGCCCTACCTGGGGCGGCAGCGTCCGAGCAGTCTATCGTCGCGAATCCAGAGTCTCAGTCTCCGGGTGCTTCGTCACAAGCCGAGGTGGACGCGTATATCGCGGGCCTTGATGCTCAGGTGGCAGATGGGAATCTCCTGACTCCTTTCACGAAGCCGAACAAGCGGCGTGCTGAAGAGCTCAGTCGCTCATTTGATCTGCCTGCTGATCAAAGTCAATCAATGCCAAGTACGCCAGCGAACCCGGACACAAATCGAGCATCTGAAACACAACCGCCGGTGGTTGTTGAAGCGGTTTCGGCTGAGACCGAGCCATTCAAGTTTGTTTTCCCGCGTCTCGGCCAGGACAAAAGCGTTCATTACCAGGCGGCGGATGGGTCGGTCTACGAGATTATGAAGAAACCTGGTGGCTACCGCATCACGAAGGAAGGTGATCCAGCGATTGCCAGTATTTCCCGGACCGAGATCATGAAGCGTGGCCAGGCGGAACACTGGGTAGCGGCCGATAGTGATAAATCAGATACCTCAAGTTTACCCTCTACGCCGGAGGCAGCGGTGAGTGCATCGCTTTCTCCGGAGGCGCTCGAACGGCAACGACAAGCATTTACCGATCTTCAGGAGCAGGCTGATCATTGGCGACGGAAAATTGCCGATGTGAAAAACAAAAAGGAATTTGATGCGCTGACAAGCAGTGCAGCAGTGAATGGTAAATGGACGGCAGATACAGGTCCTGGTTTTGTAGTGGGCAAGGCACTTAGGGATGTATTGATGAAGAATCCGGACATACAGTCGGACACGGAGATTGAGGCTGTTCGAGAACAAGCACGTGTATTGCAGGCTGAATTAACAGTGTTGTATCTCGCCAAACGAGCAAAGATGTATCCGTCAAGGGGTAGTGTCTCAACTACGGCAACCGCCTCCGTACCAGATGTAGCGCCGAAATCTCCCGAACAGCGTGCCGAGCTTGGGCTCATGGTCGGTGAAGTCTGGTCCGCGGAGGAAGACGGTCATGATGTTGAGATCGAGATCCTAGAGTTTTTCGACGGACCGGCCAAAGCGGGAAATGCGCGCATGGTCCGGATCCGGAGAACGATGGCCGGTCCACGTAGGAATGAAAATTTACGGATGGAAATCCCACTCTATAAACTTGCTGAGCGGCTAAAGTCGTATACAAAAAAGCGCGAGGCACCGAAACCAGCCGAGCGAGTTGAACCGTCGCTCGAGTCGTCCGTTTCTCCGATCGAAGCCGCTGCCGCGGTGGAGGTTGTCGGAGCAGTCTCTTCCGTCTCGGCTGAGGCCAGGGATTCGACGGTCCCAGAAAAGGACGTGCCACCGCTTGGCCCAGCTGCCGAGCAGGCAGGAAGCCCCATTCTCCCAATACCTGGAGAAAAGATACGGTATCGCCGTAAAGATGGCAGCGATGTTTGGGTTGAAACAGAGGGTCGAACGGGGAATTATATATACCGAGTGACTGATGAGAATGGGTTTGTGACCGCAGATGCCGATAGTTTGGCAGAGCGTGCTGTTAAGGAGGGATGGCAGCTTGTCGAAAAAACAAGTTCGTCGTTTGAGTCGCCAACTCCTCCTCCCGAAGTGGCCGCCGGGACTACTGTGGGTGACATTGATAGGGAGATAATCAAGCTCCGGGAGGAAGTCGCGAGTGAACGAGCGGCTTTTATCGCGGTGGAAGAGTCCCAGCGGAGCGCCTGGAAGAACCTGACGCGGATTTTCCGCGGGCTTTCGCACAAAGACAGCGACGATGCGGAAGTGATGAAATACCGGGCTTTCTATGATGAAAAGGTACTGGCGCTCCAGAATGCTGAGCTCGAGAAACTGAAACGATCCGGCAAGACGGTGAAAGAGCTTCGCCCCGAAATGGCGGCGCTCATCCGTGAGTTCGAGTTTGATGAAGCAGAGCGGGTTTATGCTGCGCGCCAGGAAATGCGGCTCGCGAAGACGAATCAGCCGCTTCTCGAGAAGATGAAGGCGCTGTGGGCCGATGCGAAGGAAGGGATAGATGGCCCGACGGCCAAAGGCGAGGTGAAAGCCTGGATCAAACTGTTTGCGGGAGCGACCGGAGCGGTTGGAAGTTCCGCGATCCAGGGGATTGAAAAAGGCGGCGCAGCCTATAACAAGCTGATGCGATCCAAGGCCGGGAAGTATATCTTGGCGGCGAGTCTGGTCGGAGCCGGAGCCGGAATCGCCGCGGGCGGCCTGGGTGTTGCGGCCGGAGCCTTCGCGTTGAAGCGATTGGCGGCTGGGGCGGGAGTAGCAGTTACGCTCGAGGATGTATCAGAAAGAATCGCTCGCGCACGGCGAGAGAAGCGTCGTGCCAATGTGGAGCAAGACCATGAGGTGCGCTTCGATGCGATGGAAAGCGAGGAAGATCTCGAGATCAAGCTGGGCAATAAGCAGGAGATTGATTTCTCGAAGTTGGAAAAGTACCTCAAGGAAGTTTCGGCGAAGACCCGCAAGGGGGAAGGCGCGCGGCGTCGGAATGAGCTTTTCCGGAAATCCGGAGCGATTTTCGCGGGTGCAGTACTTGGGTCTGGTGCTGCCGCTCACTTTGCCAATGAGTACATCGGTGGTGCGAGCCGGGCGCATGC
>CAZCTF010000003.1:0-34284 GCA_964501755.1 uncultured Bdellovibrionales bacterium | reverse complement strand
CCGCATTCGGAAGAAGTTCGTCCTTCCTCCTGCAAACCAAGGTGCTTGCTCTGGTCCAGAGTAAATGACAGGAGAATACAGCGCCCGAGCTCCCTTTGACCGGACTGCCGCTTTCAAGCTCTCGAGCGTTTCTGGTAGTGCGGTCGCATCATTGTTGAAAAGCCAAAAAGCGTCAAAATCTCCCTTTTCCAACATGTGCCGGATGCCGAGATTCATTCCCGCTGCAAAGCCGCGATTTTCCGAGGCAGCCAAGATTCCTATGTTCGGGAACCGAGTAGCAACCTCTCGCATGAGCGTCTCCTCCTGCCCATTGTCGACAACAAGTATTGCATCTCCCGACTGAATCGTCGCCTCGAGGGAAGCAAGGCATCGAGCGAGCAGGTGCTCGCCCCGATAGTTCAAAACAATCACTGCGACCTTGATGGCCGGCATACGCTAGACAGACAGCGGCTCGAATCCTTCTCCCCTGACTTCCTCCTTGTTACTGAAAACGCTCATAATCTCGTTTGAGGTGACTGCCCGAGTAATCCAGAGCAGAAACGCGTAGGAAATCGCAGCGAGCGCGAGCGTCACAACAAAAGGGAGTGGGCGAGCGAGATAGAGGACTCCGGCCATCGCAAAAGCCGAGAGAACGATGCGGGACAGACGGTCAGGTTTTGGAAAGAACCCAAGTGAACGGTATACGATAACACCAGAAAGGATAACCACGAGCACTTCGGTGATGGCAGACGAGATAGCGGCACCAAAATACGAGAATTCCCGGATGAGGACGACATTCATCGACACATTAATAACCGCCACGATTGCAAGTGCTTTCAAGAGCTTCTTCTGGGCATTTCCGACGAGAATCAGCATGTTGAAGTAGTGTCCGAAGAAGATGCCCGCGAGCGAGAAGATGAGGATGCGTAGTACGTCAGCCGAGATCTCGAAGCCGCCACCCGAAACGACAGCGACAATTTCCGGCGCGAGAAAGAGCGTGCCGATGATAATCGGGAGAACAATCGCAATGAAAACCTTGGCTGTCTTCTCGGCAATTTCGCGGAATTGCGCCGGATCAGCGTGGTGCGCCCGCGAAAGAAGCGGGAGAATCAGCCCCACGAGCATCGCCGGAAAGAAAATCAGGTTTTCCATAATCTTGTAGGCGACGTTGTAGATGCCCACATGTGCCGCTGGTTGGAGAAGCGAGAGGATAATCGTATCGAGCTTGAAATATGCAAAGGTAATGATCGCTGTCAGGCCTAGTGGCCAGGCATCATGCATGAAGCGCTTCCAGAATGGGATGTCCCATGAGAATCGGAATTGGATGAAAGAGCGAGAGAGATACAGTGCAACAACCGCATTGAAAAACATTGTGAATAGCACGGCTGACACAATCGCCAGGAAGCCGAGGTCAAAACGAACCGAAAAGTAGACGAGGAGAAACTGGATGATTTTCCCGGTAAACTCGACTATCGCGACCCGGTCCATCGCGAGCCGCTTCTGAAAAACTCCGTTGAGCAGGGTGCTGAATTGAGCGAAAAGAAGCGCGAGGGTAATGACGACAATCCCGCCTTTCACATGCGGCGCATAGTGGAACCAGAAAAGGAGTAGTGGGGCGATGATGATGATAGCGAGGCTCGCCGCCACCCGGAGACCGGCGACTTTTCCGAAGAACTCGGCCTCGTTAACTGACGGCTTTGCGATTTCCCGGGCAGTGATATTGGCCAGCCCGAGATCGCCAATTGCTCCGAAGAAAGCGAAGAAGGCCAGTATTGTGGCGTATTCGCCGAAACCTTCTTGACCAAGATAACCCGTAATAAGGCGGATCGAGAGAAGCGCGATAAAAACCGTCGACGTCACTTTGAGCGCCGAATTGAAAACGACATTATAGGCAATTTTTCTCGCGAGAGCCATTCAGGAACATTTAGAGCGCCGCTCCTTCGACGGATTCGGGCTTGCGCTTGACGAGGATCTTCCGTTCTTCACCAGCACCGACAGATTCGGTCATGACAATTGGGTGAGCAGCGAGAAGATTGTGGATGAGCTTGCGTTCAAACGAGAGCATAGGACGCAATGTGACCGGCAACCCGGTTTCCTCAACTTCTTTCACCGCCGCCATTGCCTCACGCTCGAGAAAACTCTTCTTTTCCTCGAAATACCGATTCACATCAAGACTGAGTACGCCGTTTTTCGGCATTTCCTTTCTCACTACAATCTTCACGATATGGAGAAGCGCCGCAACATTCGCTCCGTGCTGACCAATGAGCAGGTTCTGCCCATCATGCAGAGTGATTTCACAGTGATACTTAATGAGGTCATTGGGAAGCATCTCCTCACCCGTTTTCACTTCCGCATCAAAACCGATCCTCTGGAGCAGGTCTTTGACGGTGACATTCAGATAGTTGCGGAAGGGCTGTTCCATAAGATTTCAGGCTCTAATGAGCGGTTTCGACCGCTGGCTGCTGCGAGAGAAGATCCACTTCTGCTGGAGCCAAGCCAAGAGTGTCGAGACAAACCAGTAAAGAGAGAGGGCGGCGGGGAATTGAAAACTGAAGAAAAACACAAGTGCCGGACCAATATACAACATTTGCTTCCCCATTATAGCAGCCATATCGGGCATTTCATCCTTGGCTGCCCCTTCTTTTTTCTTTGCCGCCGGATTCGTCTGAGGCAATATCATCTTGGTCTGGAAATACTGAGCGAGAGCTGCCATGGCGCCGAGGATTGGGCTTGCCGCAACCATATCAAGAAATCCAAAGGCGAGATGCCTGATTTCACCAGGGTTGGGAACGAAAGAATAGACATCCGCCCCATTTACTACCAATCCATTGGCATTGATATTGATGATGACGCGGTAGAATGTGATGAAGAACACGAGTTGGATGATGAGTGGCAAGCAACCCGCGAACGGATTAACCTTATTTTCCTTATAACAAGCCATGATAGCCTTAGTTTGCTCGGCCTTATCCTCTTTATACTTTTCCTGGATAGCCTTCAGTTTGGGCTGTATTTCCTGCATCCGCTTCTGCTGCTCGATCTGCATCCGAGACAGGGAGAAAAAAGCGATTTTGATGAGGATAGTTGTCAGGACAATAGCGATTCCAAAGTCCTGGATTGGGAGTCCGGCATAGAAAAAAATGACGGCATTGTAGAGGGGCTGGTAAATGACGGCATGAAAAATCTCACCCATAGCTATATTTTTGCTTTATTAAGCCTTTTAACGAGTTCCTGCAATAATTCCTTCAGTCCCACGTAGTTCACTGGTTGAACAAGTGGTTTGTGAAACAAAATCACTATATCCACGCCTTTGCGTAATTCTAGGGACAACTCCCTCATTATCGCACTTCCCTTACGCTTCAGGAAATGACGGGTAGCCGACCGAGGAAAGGCCTTTTGCTTGAAGGCAAAACCGATCCGCGTCACCGGAAGACCATTCG
The DNA here is from genome assembly GCA_964501755.1 of uncultured Bdellovibrionales bacterium. GTDB lineage: Bacteria > Patescibacteriota > Minisyncoccia > Moranbacterales > UBA1568 > SSEF01. The sequence continues at coordinate 30,868 of CAZCTF010000003.1, read as the reverse complement.
GACGAAAAAAAAGACCGATTTCCGAACCGAAAATCGCCTTTTTTGACCGAAAAACGTCTTCAAAAGTACCCCTCCCTTGCAAACGGAGGCCTTTAGGAAGCATATTTCAGACCGAGAGCTTCTTTCTCCCCTGACGCCGACGGCGCGCGATGACGGTTTGGCCGCCTTTTTCGCTCATTCGCTTTAGAAAGCCATGCCGACGGGCGCGACGGCGCTTCTTCGGCTGATAAGTACGTTTTGTAGCCATACGTTACGGAAAAATATGTGTAGTCCAATTTTATTTTAAATAAGGGAAAAAGTCAACTCCAACTACCGGCTGTTTTAAAAGATGGGTCAAAAATAAAGTCCCATACTTTTCTGACTCTTATCCACGCTTTCCTAGTTTATACACGGATTCTCCACAGTTTATGCACGTATGAGCCTCGATAGCTCGGGGGTCGCGTGATATAATCAGACTTACTTGCCCCATTTATGACCAACGAAGAGCTCTGGAAGGCGGCTTTAGGACAGATTGAACTCTCCCTGTCTAAGGCTAATTTTATTACCTGGTTTAAAAATACCTCTATTCTTTCGCATGAGGGCGGAAGAGTTGTGATTGGCGTCCCAAACGGTTTTGCCAAAGAGTGGTTGGAAAATAAGTACAATCTATATATTATTAAGGCTCTTAAAAGCCTCGAACCAGAGATTCAGGATATCAAGTGTTCAATCACACCCAATAGCGATCGAAAGGTGGTGACAGAAAACTTCGTTAAATCCATGGACGGAGCCCGACCCTCGATGTCTCCTGCCACGGCTCCGGCTGGTTTCTCTAGAAAGCACATCGCCGAAAAACCAGTTCTTACCTCTCCCAGCGGTGAGATTTTTCGTAGCAATCTCAACAACCGCTATACATTCGAGAATTTCATCGTTGCTGAGAACAACGAGCTCGCCAGGGCTGCCTGTTTCGCAGTTTCTCAAAACCTCGGCCACCTTTACAATCCACTTTTCATCTACGGTGGGGTAGGCCTAGGAAAAACCCACCTCCTCCAAGCGCTCGGCAATGAAATCATGTCAAAACACCCAGAAAAACGGGTGAAGTACATCACCTCAGAGCGCTTCACGAGCGAACTCGTGGAATCCATCAAAAATCAGACTGTGGACCAATTCAAGGCTGCCTACGAACACATCGACCTCCTTATTATCGATGACGTTCAGTTCCTTTCGGGCCGGGAAAAGACCCAAAATGAGTTTTTTCATATCTTCAATGCCCTCTATCAACTCAATAAACAAATCGTGATCTCGTCCGACCGCACCCCCAAAGCCATCCCAACGCTCGAGGAAAGGCTCCGATCGCGATTCGAAGGTGGTATGATCGCCGATATCAGCCGCCCAAGCCTTGAGACGCGTGTTGCCATTCTTGAAACCAAAGCTCAGGAAAAGGGAATGCCAATTGATCCCGCCTCGATCCATTTCATCGCTGAGCACGTGAAGGATAATGTGCGTGAACTTGAGGGTGCTCTGGCACGTGTTTTTGCTTATAGTGAGTTCCAGAAAGTCCCAATCACCCTTCCTCTAGTACAGAAAGCTCTTTCTGACATGCTGGTTCAGACAAAAAAATCAGTAAAACTCGACGATATTGTCAAAACCGTCAGTGATTTTTACGGTGTTCCGGTAGAGGAAATGGTAAAAAAAGGAAGGAAAAAGGAAATTGCCCACCCCCGCCAGGTTGCGATGTATCTCCTCCGCACAGAACTTGATACACCATTTTCAACGATCGGGGACTTTTTTGGTGGCCGCGACCACACCACCGTCCTTCATGCTGTGGAAAAAGTGACCAAAAACCGAGAATCCACCCTCCGTATACGTGAAGAGGTCGCTTCTATAAAAGAAAAACTCCAGGTGGCTTCTGTATAACCACTGAATAACCCTGTACTGACGCGTATAACTCTGTGAATAACAAATATTTTTGTGGATAAAGTAGTCACTCGGAAAAAATACATCCCATTCCATCCACGAGTTCTTTTTTTAAAAACCCTTCTCCTACAAGCCTATCCGCACTTTCCCACATATACAGAGCAGTAATAATAATAAGTTTATATATAGAAGAAATTCTTAAATACTACAGCTATGAAACTCTCTTGTACTCAGGAAAACCTTCGAACTGCACTCTCATCACTTGAACGTGTTGTTGGAAAACAACGTACTCTCCCTATTCTCAGTAACATCCTTCTGGAAACTAATAAAGGACGTCTCCGGCTTTCGGCCACAAATCTTGAAATTGGTGTAATTACTTCAATCGGAGCAAAAATTGACGCCGAAGGAAGGATTACTGTTCCGGCAAAGCTTTTGATTAATTTTATTCAAAATCTCGCACTTGATCAGGTGGTTGAGATTGAACAGGTGGGCACTCAAGTGGTTCTTCAGAGTGGTAACTATACGGTCAAAATAAACGGCTTGGACGGTAAGGATTTCCCTATTATTCCGGAACGAGGGAATGGAAAGTTGTTTTCGATCGAGTCCGAGGCCCTGCGTCAGGGCCTACAAAAGACACTTTTCTGTGTTTCTCTCAATGAAAGTCGTCCTGAGTTAACTGGTGTTCTGATGGGGTTTCGAGAAGGTGGACTTTTTCTGACAGCAACGGATAGTTTTCGTCTTGCTGAATGGTGGATAAAGGATAAGATTGACGGTGATATATCCTCACTTGAAAGTGGGCAACCATCAGTTATTGTCCCCTCCTATACGCTTCAGGAAGTACTGAGAGTCATTTCGCAGGGAAATGATAGGGTTCAGGTAGTACTAGAAGAAAATCAGATATTTTTTGAAATTGGGAGTACAAGAATCGTCTCACGTCTCATAAATGGCCGTTTTCCGGAATACCAAGCGATTATCCCAAAACAGTATTCAACGACCATTACACTCCAGCAGAATGAGTTTCAGCGAGCACTGAAGATTGCCACATCGTTTTCTTTGTATAGTTCCGGAGAGGTAGTCTTCCGATTGAATACTGATGAAAATCATCTTGAAATCCAGTCACAATCACAAGGCATCGGAGAGCAAGTAGCCAAAATTCCCTTCGAAGGAACATTAACCGAGACGATGCAGATCATCTTTAATCCACGCTACGTTCTCGAAGGTGTGGCCGCACTTTCCGGAACCCAGACGGTGGTATCGTTTAATTCTCCAACAACACCCGTAAGAATTTCATCGAATGAGGAGGGGGAAGGTTATGTGTATATTGTGATGCCGATCAGAAAGTAATCCAAGCAGAGAGTTGTTAGAATTATGATATGCGTTCGCTTAAGGACTTTATTGGAAAACGAAACAACTCGGTCCAAGCGGCCCCGCTTGATGATAAGACAGTATTCTTTATCTTTCGGAAAATGATCCGGGAGGATTATGGGGCCCGAGGGTCAGCTGAGCTTGAGCCGGTTATATTCGCTGATGGGATACTTTCCATCAAAGCAAACAACCCACTCTATTCAAGTGAGCTCTGGGTGCACCGGGAAACGATACGAGAGCGGATGAATACGGCTTTGGAACAGAATGCCGTCCTTGAACTTCGGTTAGTTCGATACGCCCCCTAGTAGGCGACAGAAATATTCCCGGTCGCTTTGGTACTATTTCCATTCTTATCCTCTATTGTCACCTCAACATCGATAGTCGAGTTGTTCTGACTGGCGGGAATTGAATAGGAAACAGCGTAGGGTTTCTCGGTGCGTTCACCAACCTTGTCACCCTCGACAGAAAAGGTAACTTTCGATACGCCGTAGGGAGCATTTACATCAGCATTCAAGGTGACAGTGCTTGAGTTTGTCGAGCTGGGTACGCCGAGACTAATAGAGGGTCGGTACTTCTTGAAATCGTCTTCACTACACTCCTTTTCGGGAGCCTCTTCTGCCACAATATCCTTTTGTTTCTTGTACCATTCCTTTACGGCCTTCTCCCAATTTTTGTATTGGCCATCACCCTCAGGCTTTTCTGGCTTGTCGCCTCGCGGATCATCTCGCTTCACATAGTGCAAAATATCATGTGGCTCGACGAAATCTTTTTTCTTTGATTTGTCATCGGGACAGTATTTATTTGCGAGACAGTACTTATCATCCTCGTCTGGGATTTCGCAGACTCTGAGATCCTTTTTATCCTCAAGTTCTCCACCAATCATTGATTTCTCGATATCTTCTTTCTCATATTTTGGGAAGCGCTCGGTCGCATAATTTACCAATGTCTTATCAAGGAAAGCACGCCAGATTGGTGCTGCGACGACCACACCATCGGCGCCGGCTGTCATGGGGCTGTTATCATTGTTTCCGGCCCAGACACCAACGGCGAGCGATGGGGTGAAACCGATAGTCCAGCCGTCACGGAATTCGTTTGTGGTGCCAGTTTTAGCAGCGACATCGCGGTTATCGAAACGGAGCGGGCTATTCTCGCCGAAGGCAGGCGTCCGGAAGCTATTTGTCGACATGATGTGCTCAAGCATCGTGACATATTTTTCCTCAATGACACGTTCGCCTGGGCTAGCCTGAAACTCTTCTAGGACCGCAGCTTTAGAGTCCTCAATCTTTAGTATGGCCGCCATAGGATGCTTTACGCCGCCCGTGGCGAGCGTGGCATAGGCATGGACATGATCAAGAAGCCGGACTTCGCCGCCACCAAGAACGAGCGATAGCCCGAGCCGGTCCGGTTCATTGAGCCCCTGGACACCCAGTCTCTTCGCTGTATCGATCGCATCGCGGACGCCGACAAGGTAGAGGGTTTTGACGGCCGGGATATTGAGAGATTGAGCGAGAGACTCGGCCATAGAGAGTGGTCCGCGGAATTTCCCGTCATAGTTTTGCGGCTTATAGCTTTTGCCCTCAGCCGTTTCGAACTCTGTCTCGACATCATACATGAGTGTTTCTGGGATGTAGCCTTTGGTGAAGGCGGTGAGGTATACGTAGGGTTTGAAGGACGACCCCGGCTGTCGTTCGCGGATGGTGACATTCACCTGGCCATCGATGGCAGTATCGAAATAATCCTTGGAGCCGACCATAGAGAGGATTTGGCCGGTCTTGGGGTCTATCGCAACGAGCGCGGCATTCTTTGCTTTGTAGCGAGTATTTTTCTCTGCCCCGAGACGAACCGCTTCCTCGGCAGCGAGCTGTTTATCCCAATCTAGCGTTGTTGTTACGCGGTACCCACCCTCTTCGACTGCCCGGTCGCCGTACTTTTCCTGAAGGTAATCTTTGATATACATCACGAAATGCGGCGCTGCGATGATATCTTTCTGCGGCGCAACCTTGGCGAGCGTGTCGGCATTTACTGCTTCCTCAGTCTGTTCCTCAGTGATATAACCGAGTCGTGCCATCTGGCGGAGCACATGGGTCTGGCGTCCAGAGAGCGCATCCGTATGGGAGCCGTACGGGGAGTAGTAGGTTGTCGCTTGAGGGAGAGCGGCGAGGAGACTGGCTTCGTCGAGCGAAAGCTCACGAGCTGGTTTTCCAAAGAAAGTCTGTGCCGCCGCTTCGATTCCGTAGGCATTAGAACCATAAGGAATCTCGTTCAGATACATCTCAAGAATTTCATCCTTCGAGTATTTCGTTTCCAGCTCGAGGGCAAGAATAACCTCCTTCACTTTCCGGATGATAGACTTTTCATTTGAGAGCAGGGTATTTTTGACGAGCTGCTGAGTGATGGTCGAGCCACCCTCAGCTTTTTCTAGCGTGATAATGTCTTTAAATACGGCTCGGGCGATGGAAGAGAGTTTGATACCGAAATGGTTGTAAAAATCCTGATCCTCGAGCGAGATCGTCGCATACTTCACAACATCTGGCATATCGGAAAAGGAGATGACCGTCCGTTTCTCCTCGCCGTGAACTTCGTAGAGTAGGTGGGTGCCAGAACGGTCATAGATCTTGGTCGACTCTGCGACGAAACGGTCACGTACGTTACCGGGACTCGGTAGGTCCTTGGCGATATAGAGAAACAGAACGACTATCACCATAAAGCCACTAAGCGCTGTCCAACCAGCAATCCTCCCGATCTTTTTCCAGTTCCAAGACTGTTTTGGCTTCGGCGGAACGGCCGGAGAGCCAGTCCCGGGCGAGGTTCGCCGGAAGGCCGGTCGAGAAAATAACTTTTTTTGGCTGAAATAAAGCATAAAGTGGACAGTAATCTGTCTCATGTATACCACGAATAAGGCGCCTTTCCAAGACTAAGCAGCCGTTTGTTTTGGTGCGCTGAAATAGAGCCGAAGAATTTCCTCAGCAGCATCAAAGTCAGGACGGTTTTTCGGATGCTGATGAAGTGATAGGTCGGGTCCACCGTTGATTTCAATGATGACCCCGCCGGTATCGACTAGGGGGATACTGATATCTTCAGTGATAACGTCGATGCCAGCGATGTTCAGGTGGATTGCCTTGGTTGCTGCGACAAAGAGCTTTCGGTTTGCCGGATGGAGCCTCTCTGTGACATCGACTGCCCGCCCACCATGTGATATAGGCGCTGCCCGGTAAAGTATGACGGAGACCCCTTTCTCGGGGATAGCAGAGAGCGCGAGTCCTTGATCGGCGAGAATAATGACAAGCTCGGGCTTGATCGGAATAGGTGAAGTGTCGCCCTTCACCCCAAGCTGTTGGTTGTGCTGATGGATCAGTCCGAGGATTGTGTCGATTCCGTTGCCGATGAGTGTCGGTGGCACAAATTCGGCGATTGCAATCACCTTGCCCTCGAATACGAGCACCCGATACTCTTTCCCGCGGATGGTCTTTTCAGCGAGGACGTGCTGAAAATCCCGCTGGATGGCATAAAAAGCGCTTGTGGCCTCCTCTAGTGACCGAAGTGACCCGTAGACGCCCTTACCAAGGGTCGAGGCGAGTGGCTTCATGAGTATATCGCCGCGGTGTTTGGTATAGAATCGCTCCAATTCAGCGATGTTTTCGACGAGAATTTGATCAGTTGTAGGGATGTTCCGATCGCGGAGGATCTCATTGGTAGTCGCTTTGTCGGCAGCAATCTTCATTCCAATAAACGAGGTAGAGAGGAGCGTCGCCCCAAGTGTGAAAAGCTCCCTCTCCCCATTCGAAATCCGATAAACGGAACGCCGTTCTGGCACGGATCCCTTTATAGAGGCATACGGCTCGATTTTGAGACCAAGTCGTTTGGCTGCTTGTGCAAAACCAAATTTTTTTGAAGCAGGCATAGTAGGAGGGTCTCGCTAGGGATGAAAAAAGCGCCACAATGGGGCGCGGGAGAAAAAGGATCTTTGACTTTAACGCCGGGCCGGAAAGTACGATAGCCCATCAGTTATACCATAGAATCCAATAAGAGTAAAGACCCAGAGTCCTATCTAGCTAACCATTCATGTCCACATAGCGTACCAACCGAAAGGGACGGATGAGTTTCTGAAAGTCTTCGCTTCGGAGGAACGCGAGTTCGGCCTCGCGTTCTTGGTTGTAGGTATACTGACAGCGCGTATCGAAATATCCTGGGTGGACGACGAGTTCGGAGACAGGGAATGAACACGAAGCGATGAGTCGTTCTTCGAGTACTGAGAGCCGTTCCGGATGCCAGGAGACAAAGTGGCTCGGAGTCGCTATGCCATTCTGCAGTAAATAGGCGCGGTCAGTCGGGAGGCGCGATCGGATGGGGAGACCGTAGTGCCGTGCTGCTCGGATGACTCGGTCGATATTGTCTGGCGTAACATGCGTATGTTGATGTCCGTCGAGGTAGGCAGGGAGTTCCCCGAAGCGTTTTTTGAACCGCTCGATTTGGGAAACAATCTCCCGGTACGAAGACGAGTTTTCAAGTTCAAGGTGGAGACCGAGCGAAATACCGAGTGTGAGGAGATCTGTCTTTCGAATGTATTTCCGCTTGACCATAACGGAAATCCCAGTGATGAGCCCTGCACGTGCTACTTCGAGCATGCCCTGATTGAACCGCGGGGACATCCCGTAGTCATCAGCGGTGATGATGAGTTTGGGCTGGGGCATTTTATTTTTTCCGGACAGCGGACTTGAGTGCTCCGATGATTGCTTGGTAGAGTCTTCCAATATGTGGCCGCTCGGATTCGTCTGGGTAAAGTCCAGGCATGGTATTAAGCTCGACAATCCACGGTCGCCCGGCCGGATCGAACATGAGATCAATCGTGTAGATCTTCGGAACGAACGAGGCATAGTGTGATTGAACAGCGCGAGCAATTTCCCAGACTGATCCAGGAATGTCTTTCTCATCGATCATGGTCTGCTTCCCGCCCTGAGCGACATTGGCGAGGTAGCTTCCAATTTTCGGCGTTCGGTAATAGGCGTAGACAAGCGCCTCATCGCAGTAGATAAGCCGGAGATCATGGAGGCCTTTCATCACCCCGGGGATGCCCTGGCTTGAATCAATAAATTCCTGGATGAGCGTCGGGAATGTCGCCCGCTCAAGTATCTCAGGCTTCTCGGCAATGAGAACCCCTTCGCCACTATTTCCGCGTTCCGGTTTTGCGACGACGAATGTATCCGGAAGTCCCGCGAGAATTTCAGTTAATTCTTCTCGGGAGGTCGCTCGGAAATACGGCTTAGCGAATTCTTTGAAGGTGCGACTAACCTCGAGTTTGCTGCCGGCATGCAGAGAAAATTCAGGATGATTGATTATCTGGTAACGCTCGAGCAGTGCTTTCTTGACGGGCGCGGTCTCGTCGTTTACTGCCGCCTTGTCATAGATGATATCCGGAGTGACAGAGTGAGCGAGTATCCAGTCGTTTCCATCCCAATGCCAGGCCGTTTGAAAGACGCCGGTCGTTGCATCGTACCAGCGAGCGGAGGCCCGATACAGGGCGACGCCTTCGCGGTCTGCACGTTGAGAAAATTCGGTATAGGCTTCGCGGTATATGTCTTTTTCAAATGGCGCCTCCCCGTCATTTTCTCTGGGAGTAGAAATGATGACGGCGGTAACAGGGTTGAGAAAATGACGCAGTTCTTCCAGCAGTCGAGTATAGACCCGCCGCATGGTGGCATCTTCTTCGGGCGGGAAGAACATGCCTGGCATCGTGTTGAATTCGATGATCCACGGTCGCCCGGTCTCATCGAACATAACGTCAATCGTGTAGGTCTTCTGAGGGAAACGGGCGAAGAGTTTGCGCGTGTCGTTGATGATCGGGGTAAGCGTTTTAGGAAGTTGATCCGTCGGAACGATCTTCATACTGCCGCCCTGTGCAATATTGGCGAGGAATGACCCGTCCTTGGGCGTCCGGACATACGTGTAGATGAGTTCATCACCAATGAAGACCATGCGGAGATCATGGTAGGTGTCCGTGATACCGGGTATCCCATGGGAGCTATCGATAAATTCCTGGGCGATGACGGGGTATGTGAGAACGAGAGATTTTACCTCCTCTTTCGAGACGATATGAACGCCCTGGCCGCCGCTCCCGACTACAGGCTTGATGACGAGTCGTTCGCCACCGAATGTCGTTAAGAATTCAGCGAATTCTTTTGAGTCATCAATTTTTCGGTAGGGCTTGAAATGTTGTGGCAGTTTCTTGCTCGTCTCGTACTTGTTGTTGGCGAACAGAGTAAAGGCAGGATCATCCATGAAACGGTAACGGGAGATGATGAGCGTACGTGTTTCATCGAGAGCGGAACGGCCGCTGGTCTTATCGTAAACAAGGTCCGGCTTGACTGGTCCCGAGCGTCGCCACTCTCCCTCAACGAATTCCCAGGAGTCACGAAAGATATCACGTTCGGCATCGTACCAGCCGAGCGGTGCCCGACAGAGATGGAGCTCTTGAGCTTCTCCGAGCGTATAGAGCGCCTCGTAGCAGCGCTGGTACTTCAGGTCGGAAAACGGAACACCTGGCCCCGCATCATGCGAGGTATAGAGAATGAGAACAGTTTTTTTCATGGCTATTTCTTACTGATGTCGACGAGAAACATCCCGAGGTTGCGGCGGCCGACGATGGCGCGATAGTTGAGCGCCGAGCGGTCCACGACGGTTGGGCTGGCCGTGATTTCCTGGCCATCGATAATGATTGTCACTCCGATTTTCGGCCGCATGCTGACGCCATTTGAAGCAAAGATGAAAACGATATCTTTCAGGTCAGGTATGTCAGAGCGAAGATATTTTTTCCGGAGCTCTTCGCTAATCCGATCTCCTTCCTCGTGAGTGGCCGGCGTTGTGGGCGGGATAGTATCGAAGTGCTGTAGTGCTTCGCCAAACCCGAGCTCCTCGGCCAGAGCGCGGTCGATTGCGGACGAGTCGGCGCCGGTATCGATCTTGGCCTCCACCTCGATTTCTTTGCCGTCCTTTCCGATGATCTTTACTTTTTCAACCGGACCGACAACCCGCTTCCCGGATAGGCCCTCGATGTTTTCCTCGATCTCGCCCCCAAAGAGATTCATCCCGACACGGACGCCGTGATCGACGCTCTTGATCTTCACCCCTTTTACGCGTTCGAGGCGCTCTTTGAGGCCAGCCATGTTGGCAAGCTGGATCGAGAGTCCGGGCCGAGCATTGAGCTCGAGGATAACAGGGCCCGCATCGCGGTCGATGGCGACATCGGCACCCAGGAAGCCCAGGCCGGACACCTCTTGAGCCCTGACAGCCATAGTGAGGATGTCCTTCCAGCGCGGGATCTTGAGACCAGACAAGAGAAGTCGGGTTTCTGGAACGTATTCGATGAGACGTCCTTTGCCGACGATCGCGGTTGTTGTTGTGCCATTGGCCATGTCGATGCCAACGCCGATCGCGCCCTGGTGCAGGTTGGCCTTTCCGCCCGAGTCTTTGGTTGGGAGGCGGAGCATCGCCATTACCGGGACGCGGTTGAAAACAATGATGCGGATATCGGGGATGCCTTTCCAGGTATAGGGCTTGAAGAGCTTCAAGAGCTTGAGTCGTTCCTCAAAGAAAGCGACATCCGGTTTATTGGAAAGCGAAAACGAACCGTCAAGGATATTCTGAATATGACTTTTCAGATCGGCGACCGTGATGACGCTGCCGTCCGCCTTTACCCAGGCATCATCGCGGCCCTTCTTCCTTGCATAGACGACCACGATGCCTTCGCCGCCGAAGCCGCGGTTTGGTTTCAGCGCGAAGCTCTCCGGGAGCGATTGCCAATTGAAAAGTTCGAGTTCTTCCGGGGTGCTGATTTTCGCGATGAGCGCAGAAACAGGAAGGGCGTTTTTCTTGAGTGCTACCTTGCACCGGAGTTTCTGATCAGCCAGCCGTCGCCCGCGGGCATGATTATACCGCCTGACATAGTCGAGGTTGCGGGCATTCATCCCGAGGAGGGTGCGGCTTTGCGCGAACCAGGAAAGCATACGGGGAAAAGAAAGAGCTTACGACTCCTGTTTCAGGATATGACGGAAGCGGAAGATTTCCACGAGCCGAAGCCCTGTCCATTTGCCAAGGCCGATATTGATGAGGAAGGTCAGCGCAACGGCCCACGGATAGTGGAGGAAGAAATCGCGGAGTGCTGGCCAGCCGATGACGAAGTACCCGATGATGGAAATAACGAGTGTCTCGCCGGCAAGAAGGAGCGCTGTCCTGGTTCCTTGCTCGATCTGGGTGGCAATGAATTTCTCAGCGAGGGTGATGAGGATGAGAAGCGGGAAGATATCGACCGCCGCCAAACCTGTTCGTTTCAGGGATGCTCCAAAGGCGAGGATACCGAGTACGGTGAGTGAGATGATGGAAAGTGTGATCGCAACCCGGGGGAGATAGAGGAGGCGGAACGCTCGGAGGAGATACCGCGAGAGGATGCCCATTCCGATGACCGCAAAGAAAATCGCGATACCGTACTTCAAGCCTTTTTCTCCGAAGGCAAGAAAGGCAAACGTAATGATCGATGGCGTGTAAATACCAAAGGCCTTGATACCGACAATCTGCCGGAAGAACGCGACGAGGGTCGCGATGACGGGCAGCATGAGGAGGAGGTAGACGGTTTCTACCGGCACACCTTCAGCAACAAAATATTGGATGACAGGATGATAGTTCATACTCTTTATTATACTCGCCGTTTAGCAAAAGACGCATGGTGGAGATGGCAGAGTGCGATCGCGATAGCATCAGCCACATCATCGGGTTTGGGAATCGCCTTCAATTTGAGAATTTCTTTGGCCATGCGCTGCACCTGCTGTTTGTCAGCTTTACCGTAACCGGTGAGCGCTTGCTTTACTTCGAGTGGCGTGTAACCCGCGATACTAAGTCCAAAATCGGCTAATGTCAAGAGGAGCGCCCCGCGCGATTGGGCAACAGAGATGGCAGTTTTCTGATTGTTGAAGAAGAACAGTTCTTCGAGCGCGGCCGCAGCGGGCTTGTATTCCTTGACGATGGCCGTTACATCATCGCGGATTTCCTGAAGTCTCGTTTCGAGTGCAACGTCTTTACTCGTCGAAATATGCCCGTACGCAATTGCTACCGTTGTCCCCTTCACATTTTCCACGATTGCCCAGCCGACGGTCGCCGTGCCAGGATCGATACCGAGGACTTTCATAGGGTCTTTTTTTGATTACTCTCAGCCATCTCCCAGAGCATGAGGAAGAACTGCTCATAATTTTTTGCGACGATATCAGACTTAACCACATAGATGAGTGGGGGATTGAGAAAGCTATAGAAGCTGACCGAGTCTTTGCGGACCACCATGTGCGCGACGCCTTGGGGAAGCTCGCTCATAAAGCGATACTCTTGGTTGGGGTACATGCCGATGAATTGGCGGTAATAGGTCTCTTCATTGCTACTCCCGATATATTTCACTCCGATATCCTTCTTTTTCTTTTCGCTTAGGTAACGTTTGAGGAGCGGCCCCATGATTTTGGTAAACCCATCTGATGCTCCTCCTATGATATATTCCGCATCTCCGGTGTTGAACATCTCAACCATCTGAAGTTCATAACGCCGGATCGCTTCCTCGCCCTGGATTACCTCAAAGTCTTGTTCATAACCGAGGCGGGAGAAGGTGGAGAGTTCGTGGACCAGCCGCTCAGCTTCGACGAGCTTTCGTTTGGCGATTTTTTCAATTTCACCCTGGGAAACCGCTTTGTAACGAGATTGTTTGCCGTGTGGGATCTCGATGACCAGCCCCTTTGCCCGAAGCGTCGGGAGAGCGGTGTACACATACTGACGGGGGATGCGGGCCATTTTGGCGATTTCCGAACCGCCAAGTTCTCGTCCGGCCTCGAGGAGCGCAATATAGACCGCGGTTTCACTTGGGGATAGCCCAAAGTCCTGGAGCATGGTCGCCGCCCGTTCATGTTCCGTGAGGACGGATTTTTCTGGTATGTTTGACTGATTGGTTTTTGTGATTTCTAAATCTGTCATAGAAGTAATGACAGTATAACATATTATGGCTTAAAAAATAGTATATATGTATATAAATATCGACACGTTATTATTGACAATATGATATTTTCAGAGTATACTATGTCTTCAAGGTTGATACAGAAATGTCTGAAGTCACTTGAAACCAGTTCTTTTAAAAGCCTCCAGTCTTAGATCTTAGGAATACAGGGAGTGATCGATACCTCCCTCTCTCCTAAGACCTAGGCGCACCGTTTGAACGACTCGAATTGAGTAACGTGAACTGGTGTGAGGAGACGAAGATGGATGCGAATCAACTGCGTGAAGTCGAAGCCAATGTTTCCAAGGCGCTCCGTGAAGATGACGGTCCATTTATCGAGGAAAAGCTCCAGCTGGCCGTCCATGCTTTCCTCGCCTTCGATGCCGATGGCTACATCCAGGCGAAGGGCGTCAGGTGTGATCGGCGCGTCGTTCTCTGGATCCACGCACTGAGTCACTTCACGCGTGAGCTCTGGGAGCTGCGGCAGTACGAGCACCTCCAGGCTCTGTACCGAGAAGCGCACAAGCGCTCGAGCGAGGTCGGCGACTACGGCTGTATGGACCGGCTCCTCGAGGCCTTCCTGGAGCATGCCCGATGGTTCCATAACCCGCGTGACTATGGCTTCGATGACGCGCTGCCGGACTACGAACTGCTCTATGCCGAGCGCGAGCAAGACACGCGGGAGATGGAAAGGATTACCGAAGAACGTAAAGGCATCAAGTATGCCTACGAACAAGAGCTCATCCGGATCCGTCTGAGGGGCTTCCAGACCAGACAGGAGGCTAGCGAGTGGCGGTCGCTCCAGCGAGTCGGCTGGCAGAAGGGCTACTAAGGGTCCATTTCCCCAAGTAACACAATGTGTCGCTTGGGGGTTCTATCAGAATCAGCAAAGGGTGCTGGTTCCGCAGAATCAAGGAGTAGAAATGCGAGTTCTTTTCATCGACGACAGGGAACGCGAAATCGAACGGCTCATCGCTCTTTCTCAGATTGATCGAGACAATGTGGTGGAGATCTGTATCTTCACTAGTCTGGACGATTGTCTGCGGATGGTCCGTGACTTTGACCCAGAAGTCGTCCTAATCGGCCACGGTCTTTCGGCCTATCCACTCACCGGGTCGGATGTGATCCACCACCTGCGCTCACAGGGGGTCCGGGCTCGGTTCGTCGGGAACAGCGGTGGCGGGCGAGTTCTCTTTGAAAACGACGGGATCGAGCTCGATGGAGCGGTTAACCGGAGTCCAGGAAAAATCGCTGAGATATGCGGAGTCTAGTCGCTATCAGGGACAATACACCTGAGTTATTACTGGCAATCACTCAACGAGGTGGTTGCCGGTTTTCTTTTTCCTTTTGTGTAGGAGATAATTCACCCAGAACAATATTCAGATATGCAATTTGAACTTTCGAATCGAGCAGAGGCGACTGGCGCATATGACCGAACGACCGCCGAAAAATATACGGTTGGGCAGGAGCAATTTATTGATGTGGAAAAAGTCGAGGATGGAGCGACGATTGCGATGGAAAAGGAAATTGCAAAGATTCATGAGACGCAGCCGATTGAAACACTCTACGACATTGGCGCTGGATCAAATCGTGAATATCTGCGGAAGTGGCTCCGGGCATCGGATGCAAAGGCAATCACCGGCGTCGAGCCGTCGGTTCATATGCGTCGACTTTCTGAAAAAATGAAGAATGATACGGAACCAATTAAGGTGGTTGAAGGTGACTGGCAGAAGACCGGGCTGCCGGATACGTCGGCTGACATGGTCGTATCGCGATTTTCACTTCACCATCTCCGGGATATTGGCACGGGCTATGTCGAACTCGCCCGTATCTTGAAGCCGGGTGGTCATGCGGTTATCACGCTCCCACACCCTGACTATTGTCAATCCGAACTTGTGAAGAAAAATGAAGCACCAGTTGAGGGAAAACCGATGTCAGTGCAAGTGTTTGATACCACGCTTCATTATTACTACCATGATATCGAAGCATACCTAGGAAAAAATGCCGAAGCCGCTGGTCTTGAAGTCATAGAGAACAGGTCGTTCAACTGGGGAACCAAAGATTCGGCAGCAGCATCAATTCCAAACACACTTCTTTTTGTATTGAAGAAGAAAGAGCCTGTGGTAAACAGCGACTAGGCAAGGTTGTTCCAGACGGTTTGGACGTCTTGGTGATCCTCGAGTTCCTCGAGGAACGCATCGAAAGTTTTCTGAGTCTCGGGATCAAGAGTCGCGGTCTGGGTTGGCTTCCAACCGAGCTGGGCGGCGGTTGGTGTCAGGCCTTGGGACTCGAAAAAGGCCTGGACTGTTTGGAGGGACTCGACACTCGTGTAGACAGTGAAGATATCATCCTCAATAACATAGTCATCCGCACTGGATTCAATCGTTAGTTCTTCGAGTTTTTCAGCGCTGACTGTTCCGATCTCGAAGGCGAGGAGTCCGACGCGCTGGAACATGAAAGCGACCGAGCCGGAGTTGCCGAGCTTGCCACCTTTTTTTGTGAGGAGCGTGCGAAGCTCGCTCACCGTTCGGTTGCGATTGTCGGTCGTGGTTTCGATGAGGAGCGCTACCTGGCCCGGACCGAAACCTTCGTACATGATGGACTCAATTTTTTCACCAACGAGCTCGCCGGTACCGCGTTTGATGGCGCGTTCGATCCGGTCTTTCGGCATGTTGAGCGCTCGTGCTTCGGTGATAGCGATTTTGAGGAGATAGTTCGAATCAGGATTGCCGCCACCGCGCTCCGCTGCGAGGATGATGTTGCGCCCAGCCTTGGTAAAGATCGCGGCACGTTTGGCATCATTGATGCCCTTGGCACGATGGGTAGTGGCCCAGTGTGAATGTCCCGACATACGGTTACGGCCGTGGTTTTTGGCGAACTTCCTCGTCACAATCTGTACTTCTCGTTTACAGTACTTCTTTTGTACAGCTCACTCGGTGCTCGATTATTCCTCGAATTTCATCCAAATCCCACGGCCTTTTTAATTGATTATTCAAGCTGAAAAAGCGCTTCTTTGCACCACTCTTCTTATCATATTCGGAACGAAAATGGAATTCCTAGGCGGATTCGAATCTCTTGCCACTTCGTGAGGCTTCGACGATCCGGTTGATTTCGTCGTCGCGCTCGGTTCGGAGGCGCTCCATAATCACGTCTTTCACGTGGTACGGGTCAGGGATGCGGCGGAAGAGAAAATAATCTTCCTCGGATGCGGTCTGCACTTTCACATCGCCGAAGTTCAGGATGGTCGGGATCATGCCGCTGACCTCCGACGTCACGTCCTGGATGCGGGAGAATTTCAGCTCGCTCACGGCTCGAACGAAGAGGCCCTTCTGTTCGATGTTGATGACGCGCTCATTGGTGATAATCCAGACATCGAAAAAGTAGTCGATCCAGACGAGGAAGGCGTACAGCCAGACAAGGAGGATGAGCGAGTTCTGGATGAAGAGCACGAAGCGGAACGCCTCCGTGCCGAGCATATCCGGATAGAGGAAGGGAGTAAGCGACAGCGAACCGAAGAGCATCGCGACAAAGAGGATAATAACAAAGAAGTGGGTCGCGATATCGAACCAATGGCGGTGCACGACGCGGAGCACCGTCTCGCTCTCGCGCTGACCTTGGAAGTGATACCGACTGAAGTCGTGATTCGACATACCTAGAGATTTATCGGAAGGAGTAGGGTCTCGAGCGGAAGGCTGAAAAAAAGAGCGCTGTTGGACCAGAGAAGAATCGCCGTCACGACGACGAAAAGCCCCGTCATACCGACCGCGAGCCGCCGGTTGAGCGAATAGCGTGACAGATGGAACATGATAAAAAGGCTCGCGATGACGACACCGGCAAAGAAAAGGAGATACGTGACGCCGAAGAAAAGTTGCATACAGTTTGTTTTCTTCAGTATATCACCACACCAAGGTTTTTTGGCGTGGTGATAAAACAGTTTACTATGTTCTAGAGAAGTTTTTCTTCGATCCCGAACGGTGGTTCGAGGCCGAGGTGACGATAGCCTTCGGGTGTGACGATGCGTCCGCGGGGAGTCCGAGCAAGAAATCCGATCTGGATGAGATATGGTTCAATGACGTCCTCAATCGTATGCATTTCTTCACTCGTGATAGCAGAAATAGCCTGGAGTCCAGCCGGTCCACCCTTGAATTTCTCGACGATGGCCTGGAGCACGGTACGATCTGCAGGTTCGAGGCCGAGTCGATCGATCTCAAAGAGGGCGAGTGCTTCGCTTGCGACCTCTCGCGTGATGAGGCCATCATGGTGGACTTCGGCGTAGTCACGGACACGTTTCAGGATGCGATTGGCGACACGCGGTGTCCGACGGCTCGCGCCAGCGATCTCGCGGGCGCCCAGCTCATCGAGGGTGACCCCGAGGATTCCAGCCGAGCGACGGACAATCTCTTCGATCTCGTCGGCCGTGTAGAACTCGAGCCGGTGGATTGATCCAAAACGGTTCCGGAGCGGATTGGTGAGTGCCCCGAGCCGGGTCGTCGCACCGATGAGGGTGAATCGCGGCAGGTCGAGTTGAATGGTACGAGCGGCCGGGCCTTTGCCGATGATGATGTCGAGTTTATAATCTTCCATCGCTGGATAGAGTACTTCTTCAATTGATTTGTTCAGCCGATGGATCTCATCGATAAAGAGAACGTCGCCTGGTTCAAGATTGGTGAGGATAGAACCGAGATCACCCACCCGTTCGATGGCTGGCCCAGAGGTGACCTTGATGCCCGCGCCCATTTCGCGTGCGATGATGTGTGCGAGTGTTGTTTTCCCAAGCCCGGCCGGTCCATAGAGAAGCACGTGGTCGATTGCTTCACCGCGCTGCTTGGCGGCCTGGATAAAGATCTCAAGATTTTTTTTGGTCTTTTCCTGGCCAATGTACTCGCTAAAACCACGCGGTCGCAGCGTGTTTTCGATCACAACGTCTTCCTCGGTGTGTTCAGTCGTA
Organism: uncultured Bdellovibrionales bacterium; assembly: GCA_964501755.1. Taxonomy (GTDB): domain Bacteria; phylum Patescibacteriota; class Minisyncoccia; order Moranbacterales; family UBA1568; genus SSEF01. The sequence continues at coordinate 12,644 of CAZCTF010000003.1, read as the reverse complement.
TTGAGCATAGGAGAGTGATTTTTGGCTTAAAAAAGCCACAATAAACATCCTTTACTTCCTATTATTCTACCACTACTTGACCCCGTTACAAAAAAGAGTTGATTTGCCAAAGAAATTTATTTTACAAAGAAAGCTCAATTGCTACGGAAAGGCTCTCCTCAGCCAAAAAATCTAGTTTTTGTAACGGGGTTGACAGGCCACCAAAGCCGTGCTATCCTAGTTTTTCAAACAAAAGCCGGAAGTACCCGTGTGCCGCTGTTACTCCATCAGTCCTTTTTGAAATTCCTCACATGTAGACAACTGGAGAGTTCTATCTTTTCTCTTCAGCTTAGGAGGGGTCTAGCTTCGGCTAAAGTCAAGATCGGGTAGGGTGGTTCCGGCTGCGCTACACCTCGACACCAATCCATTCCCCGGGCTCCCATGCCCAGGGCCTTGTCTACAGGTGAGGAATTTTCTTTTCCAACCACCATCAACCGATGGCCGATCGTTCCCCGGTAGCGGAACAACAGGGGAGATATTCCGTGAAGCATTCACTGACCTGGTGCCTTCTCGCCTTCATCGCGACGAACACCGTCTTTGCTCAGCCGACGAAGAAAGCCCCCCCGCTTCCAACTCAGCCGACTGCTGCGCAGATCGAGGCCGAGAAGCAAGCCGCCGTCAATGAGATGGAAGCGCTCATGTCGACCGTTCGGGTCCCGTTCCCGAAGTCTGATGTTCCGGATGAGGCGAAGCCCATCTGTGTTGCCGGACGGAAGGCACTCGCCGTGCGTTACGGCGCCTACGGCTCCATCCTGTGGGACATCGATGTCGGCGGCCATCCCGTGAGCTGCAAGTAGTTCGGCAACAGCCGAAAAAGGAAGCCCGAGTAGTCCAACGACTACCCGGGCTTTGAAATTTTGATCCGAAAGGATCGTCCTGAGTCTATCGGAGGACCCACTACGCCTTCAGTGTTTCTTCGGAAGAAGCGGTCGCAGGTACTTCGGCGGGAGCTTCACCCAATGCGCCTTCGGCATCATCATCGAGTTCCTTATCGTCGAATGTTTCGTACAGATCGCGGAGCGAATCTTCCTTACCCGAGGCAGCCCAGACTTCGTCCATGGTCGTATGCCCTTCGATGACTTTGATGAGTCCGTCCTGAGCCATCGTCACCATGCCATCCTTTACGGCAGAGTCGAATATTTCTTTCTCAGTCGCCATCTCGGAAATGAGATCGCGTACCTCCTGTGTCATAGGGAGTACTTCAAAGATACCTTTGCGGCCGAAATAGCCACTGAAGTTGCAGTGGACGCAGCCTTTTGGCCGATAGAGGACTTCGATTTTCTCGAAGCGTTTAATTTTTGCCTTTTCCGGAACCATCGCGAGGAGCTTCTGAATCGCTTCGATGGTACTCGCGGCCGGGAGATAGGGCTCCTTACACTCGTCGCAGAGGATGCGGACGAGGCGTTGGGCGATGATGATATTCATGGCGCTCGCGATGAGCGATGGCTTCACACCGAGTTCGAGGAGACGGGCGATGGTAGCCGTCGCATTATTGGTATGGAGCGTTGAAAGAACGAGGTGGCCGGTGAGGGCCGCCGAGACAGCAACGTCAGCAGTCTCATCATCGCGAATTTCACCAACGAGGACGACGTCTGGGTCCTGTCGAACGATGGCGCGGAGGGCTGCAGCGAACGTGTAGTTCCGATCCTTAGATACCTCGGTTTGGACGATGCCGGCGATATTGTATTCGATCGGATCCTCGACAGTGATGACCTTGATTGATGGGTTGTTAATCTTGTTGATGATGGAGTAGAGAGTCGTTGTTTTTCCAGAGCCGGTCGGACCGGTGTTCAGAATCATGCCGTTCGGCCGCTCGATCGATTTTTGAACCTCTTCGAATGCGCGGCCGTAAATGCCAAGATTGCTCATATCAACATTCACATCCTCGCTATTCAGGAGGCGCATGTTGATATTCTCGCCGTGGTTTCCAGGGATGAGGGAGACGCGGATGTCAATCCGAGTGTCACCGTTCTGGATGGAGAAGTGTCCGTCTTGGGCGCGGTCGCGGACATTGATGCGCATCCCGCCAAGCATCTTGATGCGTGAGAGCGCGAGCTGGTACATATGTTGTGGCAAGTCGCCGATATCCTGGAGCAATCCGTCGATACGGTAGCGGAGGCGGGCGGTCGTTTCGGCTGGCTCGATATGGACATCGCTGCCACGCATCTTCGACGCGCCGGCGAGAATGATCTCGATGATTTGCGAGGTTGAGACTGTCGCACTCTCTTTTCCGAGGGCAAGGAGATCACCGAAATTCTTCTCGAAGTGCTCGAGGTCATCACCCTTGAGCGAGACACGGAGAATATCGAGGCTCTCGAGGAGCGGCTTATTTGAATAGCTCGACCAGACTTTTTCCAGTGATTGATGGGAAACGACCGAGAGCGTCATACGCCAACCATTTTCGTTCGAGAGTTTCTGGAAGAACTCGAGCACGGCCGGGTCTTCGGGGTTCTCGAGCCCGACATAGACATGGCTGCCATTCTTTCGAAAGAGTGCGGCCTTGAGATGCTTGGCATCTGCTTCGGGGAGGAGCGCGACATCTTTCGGATCAGCAGGAAAGAGGTGAAGATCGAGATAGGGGAGTCCAAGCCGCTCGGCGAGCGTATGTGCCCGGTCTTCCATCGACTGCTCGCGCAGTTTTTTTAGGAGATCGGTAGCGCGCTGAGTCTTCTCATTGGCGGCGGGGACGATTCGTCGGCTGACTTTCGGCATAAAGGTAGTTGATATTTGTATCCGTATTCTAGCATTTTCTCGTCCAGACGGGACGAGTACCTGCCGTTCTTTTTGCGAAGAAGGGAAAATAAAGGCCGCTCGGTTCGGAGCGGGCTGCTATTCGACGGATTTCTCGCTGACACTCTGGAGCCATTCGGTGAAGAGTCGTTCGGCGGTTTCGAAGTCCGTTGCGGGCATTATCCCTTCGAGCATGTCGCCGGTGAGTCGGCTCCCGGAAAAGATCGAAAGCAGGCGTTCAAGTCGATCCTCCTGCTGCGCCTTGATGAGGACGCGCATCGATGCCGCGGTTTCTTTGAAGAAGAGCGCGAAGATAGTCGCGCCAGCATAGTTGTTCCGGATTTTGTCGAGCACAACGGGGAGGTCATCGCTTTTTGAACGTGACTCGACGAGGTCTTCGAGTGTGACCGGAGCCCACATGAAGCGGAGCGTATCGTCCGAACGGATATTGCCCATGACACGGCCCCAGAGTTTCAGAATGTGGAGTGGCTGGGTCTTGTAGAGGTTTTTCACGATTTTCTGCTGATCGGCGCCATGTCCCATGAGTGTTGAGGCGAGACCGAGTGTCTTCGGGGTGGTGTTCTTCTTTTGGAAGGAGTCGGTCGCAGCCATGATGCCAGCGAGGAGCGCCTCAGCGACATGGGTGTCAATGAATTCCTTGCCGATCGCCTCAATGTAGTGGGCGACAATCTCGGAGGCAGATGAAGCGGTCACATCAACCAGGTTGAGCTGGCCGTACTGTTCATTATTCGAATGCCGGTCGATGTTGATGATCGGCACTTCATAGAAGATATCCGGATGCTCCTCGTAGGGTCTGCCGAGGCTTTCTTTGTCCGGAGCATCGATGGTGAGGACGAGATCAAACTTGTATTTGGCGAGAATAAACGAGAAGTCGCGCGGATCGATGGTGCCGCGTTCGGGCGTGAGGTGGATACGGAGCTCTTTATCGAGGCGCTCGGTGCGGACATCGAGAATGCTATTGTGCTCGGTATTGAATGAGAGGACGAAGTCCCGAGCGCCAGAAATCACAGAAAGTGTCGCTTCCGGCCAGACAAGGAAAGCGAGATCGCCTTTCCGCTCCTCGATCCGTTCAGCGGCGAGCGTCGGTTTCTTGCCGAGCGCCGACAGGAAGAGCGCGAGGGCGATACCGCTTGAGACCGCATCACGGCTGGGGAGCGGCGGCAGAAGAATAAGGGGATGGGCGGCCGGTTTGATGAGTTCGAGGAATTGAGCTTCTTTCGTAAGAGACATAACGGAGCAATGGGACAAATGGAAGGGGTCGGATAAGTCCTCCACCTTAGCAAGATTCCGCCGGCCGGTCAAACCGCCAGTTGAGGCAGTCGAGGTTGGGAAAACAATGTTTCGATCCTCCACAAAAAGCCGTATTTCCGCTAAAATAAAGGAAAGTTTTCTCCCTCTTATGCCCACTACTTCATCCAAGGAAGCAACCCAGGATTTCGGCCGATCGCTGGCTAAATCGTTCATGCCGAAGACGCTCGTCACAGTCGTCGGTGATCTCGGGGCGGGCAAAACAACCGTGGTGCAAGGCATTCTCGACGGCCTCGGCGCCACAGGGCCATATCCTTCGCCGACCTTTGTCCTTATGAATCAGTATGAATTGCCGAGGGCAACTGCGACGGGGATCAAACGCGTCTATCATGCGGATGCATACCGGGTGGGGGCAGCGGATTTCGAGCGACTCGGTTTCCTCGAATGGTGCGCGGATCCGGTCGGCATCGTTCTCCTTGAATGGCCGGAACGATTGGGTGCGCTCATCCCGACCGAACATGTCGAGGTTCGGTTGAAAACAATCTCGGACACGGAGCGAAACATCGAGGTTATTAGCAGCTCGGGATCTAACCAGTAGCATCATTTATGGCCACCAAGAAAAAACTGCTGGTGCTCATTGATGGGAATGCGATTATCCACCGGTCATATCATGCCTTGCCGCCGATGGCGACAAAAACAGGGGAGTCAGTGCATGCGGTCTACGGTTTTGCCATGACACTCTTTTCGGTGATCGAGAAATTCAAACCGGACTATATCGCGGTCTCATTCGATCTCCCTGGCGGGACATTCCGTGGTGATCTCTACGCCGAATACAAGGCGACGCGGGTGGCGGCCCCGGACGATCTCTATGCCCAGATCCCGAAGGTGAAAGAGCTCGCCCAAGCGATGAATATCCCGATCTATGAACTCCCTGGCTACGAAGCGGACGACTGTGTCGGGACACTTTCAAAGCAGGGTGAGAAAGCGGGCGTCGATGTGGTGATCGTCACGGGTGATACCGATACGCTCCAGCTCGTGACGGAGCAGGTGAAAGTCTACACGCTCCGGAAAGGACTGAAGGATATGGTGCTCTATGGCATCCCAGAAGTGACAGAAAAGTATGGGTTTCCGCCGGAGCGGCTCGTCGACTACAAGGGGCTCCGCGGCGATTCATCCGACAATATACCGGGTGTGAAGGGGATCGGCGAAAAGGGCGCGACGGATCTGATTCAGGAGTTCGGTTCGCTGGAAGACATCTACGCGGCACTTGAGCGGGTGAAGCCGAAAATACGCGAGAAGCTCGAGGCGGATCGTGACATGGCTCTGCTCTCAAAGAAGCTCGGTACGATTGACACTGCTGCGCCGGTCACGCTCGCGCTCGAGGAATGCGCGACACATGATTTCAACCGTGAGACGATCGAGAATTTTCTCCGCTCGCTCGATTTCTATAGCCTCCTAAAGCGTATCCCGGGTACGGCTAGCAGCACGGGAGTCTCATCCGATGTAAAACCAGCAAAACGGGTGAGTAAGAGGGCGAAGAGCATCACTACCGAGAAAGAGCTCCGGCTATTTCTTGCATCATCCGCCGTGGAGCCGGTGGCGGTTGTCGCCAGTCTGAAGGACGCATCGCTTTTTGGTGCGGCCGGCATCGAGGCACTCGGGCTTGCGACTTCGCGCGAAGCCGCGGAGATTGTTTGGAATGAGGCGACGAGTAGGATGCTGACCGATTTCTTTATCGACACAAAGCGGAAGAAGATCATGGTCGATTCGAAAGCATTCGCCCATACGCTCGCCGGCCTCGGTACGAAGCTTTCGGGCGTCACTGATGACATCCTTCTCTCGGCCTACGTGCTCCATACTGGCCACCGTTCGGATATTGAGACGCTTGTGGTTGAAGAAAACGGTGCGGATTGGGCGAATCTTTCACTTGTTGAAAAGGCGAAAGTGGTCGTGATACTCGCGATATCGCTTCGGAAAAAGCTCGATGCTCTCGCTGCCGAACAGGGTGGGAAATACACGGTCGTGACACTCCTCCGTGATATCGAGTTGCCGCTCGTACCGGTACTGTCCGCGATGGAGGAAGCGGGAGTGCTCCTTGATCCAGCGGTCTTTCAGCAGCTTTCTAAAGAAATAGATGCCTCGGTAAAGGCACTCGAAAAAGAGATTTACAAATTCGCCGGCAAGGAATTCAATCTGAATTCGCCGAAGCAGCTCGCCGATGTGCTCTTCGTCGATCTCGCCATCCCGACTGAAGGCGTGAAGAAGAACAAGACAGGCTATTCGACCGCGTCGACCGAACTTGAAAAACTTCGGGCCGATTACCCGATCGTGAAACTCATCGAGGAATACCGCGAGACGTTCAAGCTGAAAACCACCTATGTCGATGTCCTCCCAGGACTCGTTCATGCCGATGGCCGACTGCACACGACCTATCGCCAAGACGTGGCGGCAACCGGGAGGCTCTCGTCAGTCGACCCGAATCTCCAGAACATCCCGATCCGCACGGCGCTCGGCGCGCGCATCCGCGACGGTTTCATCGCCGCTCCAGGGAAGAAGCTTGTTGGTGCGGACTATTCGCAGATCGAGCTCCGCATCGCGGCCCATCTCTCGGGTGATAAAAATATGACGCGCGCGTTCATCGAAGGCGAAGACATCCATCGGGCGACCGCGGCGCTTGTCCACGGACTGAAACCTGAAGACGTGAGCGACGGTCTCCGGCGCGAGGCGAAGGCACTCAATTTCGGTATCATCTATGGCATGGGCGCGTACGGCTTGGCTCAGGCGACTGATATGGACCAGAAGAAAGCCGCTGAATTCATCAAGGAGTACCTGAAGAAGTTTTCGGGCGTTGCAAAGTATATGGACGGCATGAGGAAGTTCGCCCATGAGAGGGGATATGTTGAAACGGCACTTGGTCGCCGCCGGACACTCCCTGAAATCCAGTCGACCAATCAGGCGCTCGTCCGTGGGGCGGAACGCATGGCGATCAATATGCCGATCCAGGGCTTGGCGGCTGATATCATGAAGCTTGCGATGCTTGCTGCTCAAGAACTTGTGGATGCAAAGTATAGGGACTCGGCGCGTCTCTTGCTTCAGATCCATGACGAGCTCATCGTCGAAGTTGATGGGGACCAGGCGGAAGTATTCGCCCGTGATTTGAAGACGGCGATGGAGAATGTTTACACGCTTTCCGTGCCGCTGGCTGTCTCCGTCGAAATCGGGAATAATTGGGGAGAAATATAATAGTCCGTATGAATTTTGATCGACCGTCGATGGTAGAACATGAGCGAAGGCATTTCCCTGGAAAACATGCCCTGGAGTTTGGGTTTGAGGGAGGGACTGATGCGCGGAGAAATGCGTATGTTGCATATCTCGAAACAGCAGTGAATGATCCGGAAAGCTATATTGATCATGGTGGGGCAGGGACGGTGCATGCTTTAGGAAGCGGAAGGATTTGTATCAAGCTCATGAAAGAGCGCGGAGATGAAAATATGGTGGATGCTTATGGACAAGAAATACAGTACAATCTCGGTAATTCAGTAAGGACAGAAGCCTGGTTCTTTGAGGAACTTTCTGACTTTCAGGTAGGAGGTGTCCGGTCGCCTGCGCTTGTTGAGTACCTTGAGGGGCCAAAGTACGCGGCGATTGTTATGGAAAAACTAGAGGCAACAAATCTTCAGCACGCATTGAATGGCACGGCTCCATTCCCAAGCAGCTTTGATCCAATTGATTTCTTTGATCATCTCGAATCCTACGTCTATGAACTCCACGATACAAAAAATCTCCTCCATGGTGATCTAGAAGCAAGAAATATCATGATCGATATAAAAACTGGAAATCCACGTGTCATTGACTTTGGTCGGTCAATGAATTTAGTGGGTATGTCGGACGAGAGACGAAACAGGCTTCAGCGCGCGGAGGTGGCCAAGATGGGAGAGATTCGTGCCAAGGTATTGGATCAACTAAAAAGGTAAGCATAGCCCTTATGTCAATAGAAAAATGGGAGCCGAATAAGATGAGTCGCTTTTCAGAAAAAGTAATGCTGCGCTTGAGGGAAGAGGTTAGGGCGATGTTGATGCTTGGTGAGGAGACACAGTCTGTTGATCTCGGTGAGCAGAAAGAAGCTCTCTGGCTTTCTACTAATCCAGAAAAAATTATCGGGAGTGAAAAAATCGAAATGAACGGTACTACAGTGTATATCGGACTTTTGAAACAGGGTTTTGAGAAGTAGTATGCCTGAACTCCCAGAAGTCCAGACGGTCACGAGTCAGCTCGCGAAGAAAATCACCGGCAAGCGGATTGTCGGTTTTTGGTCGGATTGGGAGAAGCAGGTGAAGCCGGGACTGAAGAAGTTATCGAAACTCGCGGTCGGCGGAACGGTACTTGGCGCGCGCCGTATCGGTAAACACATAGTCATTGATCTCGATAATGACTCCTCGCTCGTCATTCATCTGAAGATGTCGGGTCATCTCCTCTACAAGGACGCGGTGAACAAGGATGCAAAAGAGTGGAAGGATCCCATGAACCGTTTCATCCATCACCGGATCGATTTTACAGACGGGCCATGGGTGGATTTCTCCGATCTCCGGAAATTCGGCTGGATCGACTGCGTGGCGACATCCGAAGTCGAGACGATGAAATCGATTGCTCTCCTCGGCTGTGATGCGCTCTCTGGTGAATGCAACCTCGATTTTTTCGAAGCGCTGTTCAAAAAGAATGCGCGGAAAAAGGTCGCAACGCTGCTCCTCGAGCAGGATAAGATCGCCGGTATCGGCAACATCTATCGGAGCGAGATGCTCTATCGCGCTGGTATCCGGCCGCGCCGGATCGTCGCCAAGATTACGCGTCCTGAGCGAGTGCGGCTGCTCCAGTCGATGAAGGATGTGCTCCGCGAGGCAGTGCGACTCCGCGGGACGACTGATGGGGACTTCCGCGATACGTCGGGCAAGCCGGGTGGTTTCCAGAAGACACTCTACGTCTATGGTCGCGAGGGTCTTCCCTGCAAGCGCTGTGATACAATAGTGGTGCGAAAAAAACTGGGACAGCGGAGCATTTTCTACTGCCCGACATGTCAAAAGTAAATACTCTAAAAGATTCTTGTATGGAAACTCGGCAGAAGGTGATCATCGTCATCATCCTGCTCCTCTTGGGCGGCATCGGATATATCTATTTTTTCAAGGGTGACTCCAAGAAAGCAGAGAAGCAGATCGATATCAATAATACGCCAAAGACTGGCGTGGTTGATGACAAGCCAAAGAACCCGGAGAACGTGAGTGCGATCGCTGGTCTGGCCTGCGCTGATTGGAAGCGCCGGCCCGTAGCGGTTATGCAGCCAGCTGATGTGACTGCTCGTCCAGCGGCTGGATTCTCGGATGCGGACATGGTCTTCGAAATGCCAGTGATCACAGCGACGATCAACCGTCTCATGGCGGTCTATCAGTGCAACCAGCCGACGGAGGCAGGCGCAGTTCGTTCCTCTCGCCATGACTTTCTCCCGATTGCCAAGAGTCTCGGCGCAATCTATGTCCACTGGGGCGGTTCACACTTCGCACTCGACAAGATCAAAGAGAATATCCTCGACAACATCGATTGCACCGGCGCAGCTGGAAATGGTGCCGGCGAAGATGTCTGCTATCGGGCTACGCGGGTCGGGACGATGAAGGTGGAGGATACGAGCCGGGTGAATGTACAGAAGGCCTTTGAGCGTTCCAAGGCACTTGGTTACGGATTGGAGAATACGTTCTCGGGCTATCCACACCAGGACGAGGCAGCGGTTGACGCTCGGCCGACCGGTGGTCATGTCCGTATCGGCTATCCGGGCGTCGGTGAAGTCGAGTACTACTATGACAAGGAGACAAATACCTGGAAGCGCCTCTGGGGTAATGTCGCCGATACCGATCGCAATAACGGGAATCGCATTGCCCCGAAGAATGTTGCTGTCGTTTTCTCTCGCTCAGAGCAGATTGAAGGGCAGTACAACAATATGCAGCTCGGTGATCCATGGTATGACCAGACCGATTCCGGCGAGGCCTATTACTACATGAACGGCAAGGAGACAAAAGGTTCCTGGAAGAAAGATAAGTCGAGTCTGGGAAGCAAGTTCGCTTTCTTCGATCTTTCCGGTAACGAGATCAAATTTGTTCCGGGCCAAATCTGGGTAAATGTCGTCGAGCCGGGGACAGCATTTGTCTGGGAGCCGGGCTCCTAGTCCGAGTGATCTATAAGACGTCCGACCCCGCCAGTTGGCGGGGTTTTGGTATACTGGGGCATATGCTGCGATTTCTCACTGGTACTGACCACTATCGCCTCCGCCTCCGCGAGCGTTCGCTTGCCGTGGATTTCCACCGTGCTTATCCGGACGCCGAAGAGCGGACTTTCGATGGTCGTGACGCAACAGACGGACTCTTGTCCAGTCTTCAAGAAAGCCTTTCTGGTGGACTCTTTTCCAGTCCGCGAGTGATTCTTTTCCGACACATCGAGCTTCTTGACGAGAGAACGGCGGAAGCGGTTGCTGGACAGCTCGATCAGTCACTCCCAGAAGATATTTTACTCATTGCAAGCGCTGAACCATCAGGTCGGGCCAAAAAAGGCAATCCGCTCCAGGCATGGCTCATGAAAAAAGCAACCGTCGAGACCGTTGATGTTCTGACTGGTCGCTCGCTCAGTCAATCGATCATGGATATTCTCCAGAGTATCGACCCAGAGGTGAAGATCGAGCCGCGGGCGGTCGAGTCGCTCGCTCTTCGAACCGGCGGCGTGACGGGTCATATCTACCATGATCTCTTGAAGCTTGTCCTTACTACCAATAGGAAAACGATCACTGATGCCGATGTGAAGAACGTAATCAAGGAGCCAGCCGGCGAGAGCGTTTCCTTTGTCCTTCTTGATGCGATCGTTCGAGGAAATCGCGAGCGAGCGGTCTCGCTGCTTCGGCAGGAGGAAACAAATGATGCTGCCGTATTCAAACTCCTCGGGCTCTTCGCGTGGCAGGTCCGGCAAGCACTCATGGTCCGTGATGAATATGAGCGGGGGATGACTTCACCTGACAGTATTGCGGCGGCTATCGGCGCAAAACCGTTTTCGGTGAAGAAACTTATGCCGCTCATCCCGGCGCTCTCCCTCGAGCGGCTCAAACGATCGCTTGCCTATCTTTCCGATCTCGACCGCGAAATGAAAACGGGACAGATTCGTCCCGGCGTCGCCCTCGATCTCTTCGTCTGGAAATTTTAGTGACAAAAAACTCCCCGATGTGGGGAGTTTTATTTTGTGCCAGAGAACTATTTCTTCGTCGTGAGTTTCTTGACGGCGGCGTTCAGGCGGGACTTGCGCCGGGCGGCATTGTTCTTCTTGATGACATTCTTCTCAGCGCCTTTGTCGAGTGCCTTCTGCGCCTTCTGGAACCATTCCTTGGCGAGGGCAGGGTCGGCCTTGGCGATCGCTTCGCGCGTACCCTTCACGGCGCTTTTGATGACACCCTTGATGGAACGGTTGCGGAGCGTATTCTTCGCTTTGACCCGCATTTACTTCTTGGAGGACTTCTTGATCGGAATAGTGCTAAATAAAAGCTAAAAATCGCTCACAAAACATTTCTATAGCGACAGAACAGAGAAACCTGAGACGTCTCCATTTTTAGCACGGCTCAGCCGCTTTGGCAAGGGTGGAAAAAGGTCATTGGGAAAAAGAAAAGCGGCAGCCGTTGAGTTCAACGACTGCCGAGCGATTGGTTTGTCTACCTGCGGGACAAGCAGCGCGGAGGAATAATCATCCTCGGGATTTTTGGATGGTGTCGTCTCTTTTTGGCGAATGCCCCTTCTCCTCATGATGTCATTACAGGTCCCGTGATAGGACTGAGCGAAGGCCTCCCGGTATCGCGGAGAAAATCCCCGGTTCTTCAATTGCCACAACGACTGCTCGAGAGCTCGGAATGAACAGCCGTTGCCACGGTAGGCATGCGATCGCGCGGTTTCGTACCCATCGTACACCGGCGAAGGCTCGGCCACACAACCCGCAAACAATGCCGCGAGAAAGAAAGTGACAATTCTCATGATACCCCCTCACAAAAAATATTTGACACCAGGAGACGACTGTACGATCCAGAGCTCGGATCTTCTCCAAGCGGAGTAGTGATTGATTTCCCGCATTTTCTCCTCTGTTTGTTCTATGCTTTCTTTGGAAACTTTTTTATCCCCATCGAATCTGACCTCGTAGTCTTCTTCAGTCATCTTGAGAAGTAGAGATTTAAGCTCCTCCTTCGAGGAAGCAACGAGCTCGTAAACACCCCCCGCCTTCTCCACACTACCTTGCCAGGCGCACCAAGAAAGGTGGACTTTAATCATAAACATGACTTTCTCCTTGGAATATGTGAAGGTACAAGTTTTCTCTACAAGTCCACCACACCGTGTGATGAACTTGATTGAGAGGAGAAGTAGCTGATTCAGTACTTCCCCATATTCTTCGAGAGTATCGTCCTCGAAGGTGACGGTGATTGAGGAATGGAGATCACATTCTCCCAAGTATGGTTATGTCCCACTTGTATACCATTTGGGATAACCAAGGTCTGCATAAAACATGCTGCCTTGGCGCATCCCTTTTGGTAAAATATCGTC
>CAZCTF010000002.1:0-40311 GCA_964501755.1 uncultured Bdellovibrionales bacterium | reverse complement strand
CCTTGTCTCGTGCTTCGTCTGTCATACACGTCCTAGAGTTGAGTTAAGGTTACGACTTTATTCTATGCCAAGAAAATCGATTTTTCAATTCCCTGTCCAGTCTCACTACTGCCATTCTGACGGCGCTGTGAACGGCGTCTCTCTCCACACTCGCGATTGTCGGCACAGGAGCTCTTTTTTCTCAGTCTCACGATTGTCACCGAAGAGCCGCTCGACGACAAGTTCCATACGCAGCCCCTGTGAGCCTTTTACGAGGACGAGATCACCCGGCCGGATATGTTCGGCAAGCCGATCCCTCGCGGTAAGCGGATCGGGATAGTGGTAGATGCTTTTTTCGGGAAAATTCGTCCCATGGAGCGCATCTGCAAGAAAACGCATATGTTGCCCAACCCCGATGAAGACCGTGGCACCGCTTGCAATCACCGCATCACGGAGCGCTCGATGCGTCTCATCTGACCCGCTGCCGATCTCCAGCATATCGCCAAGTATTGCCACCTTGCGCGGAGCGATGAGCTCGCGCAAAGTCGCAAGCGCCGCTTCAGTCGAGACGCGAGAGGCATTGTAGGTATCGTCGATGATTCGAATCCCTGCATCACCGTTGAGGAGATTCATCCGTCCCGGGAGCGCCCGGAACTCAGTCAACGCGGCCGCTACATCGACGAGATTCATCTTGAGAGCAGTTCCGACCGCAGCTGCCGAAAGTACGGCTGACAGATGGTGCCGGGCCACGACCGCCGGAAGGCGAACCGGGATGCTCTTCCCATCAGAGTTCAGCTTGAAAGAAAGTCCTTCAGTCCGGCCACCTTCCTGGAGCACGCGGATATTGTCCGCAAAAAGACTCGCCTTTGGAGATAAACCATAGGAAATAATTTTTGCTCGGGTTCGTTCAGCCTGTCGCATGACTCGCTCATCATCCACATTCAGGATCGCGATACCCTCTTCTGAGAGCGCGGCGATCAGCTTCCCTTTTTCCTTCGCGATCTGCCCGAGGTTTTCAAAATTGGCCAGATGACTCTCTGCAATTCGAGTCAGCACCGCGACATCCGGTCGAACGATTCCAAGGAGATAGTCCATATCTCCCGGATGATCAACGCCCATCTCAAGTACCAGCACCTCTGGGTAGCGCTCGAGTCGTGCTGCAATCAGTGCTGTGTGGACGTACGCACCCGCCCAACGCATCATCGAGCGCCCTGGACTGTCGATCCCAAGAATTGCAGCCGGCAGCCCGAATTCGTTGTTATAGTTGCCCGGGGAAAAACGAACACGATAATTCCTCGACAAGACAAGTGCAATCGCCTCTTTCGCTGAGCTCTTGCCCACCGATCCAGTGATACCAACGACGATCGGTTTCCGCGTTTGGAGAACGATCTTCGCCATGAAGCCGAGACTGGTCGCCAATTGCTTTGTCATTTTCTGTTTCAAGGTCATACGGTCATTTTTTTATCGGTTCGGTCGTCGGTACTTTAGCATACGAGAGGAGAAACCGCATGATGGCACCAAAGGTCGGCGCCGCGCTCGACTCCGCCCACTGGACATCCCTCGGATTATCGAACTTCACGACTATTACGAAGTGCGGATCATTGATGGGCGCATAACCGAAAAATGAGCCGATCGTAATATTCTCGTCGTAGCCTTTCGATCCGCTTTTCGCGACCTGTGCAGTTCCTGTTTTTCCGCCAACCAGGTAGCCGGGAACATCCGCCCGTTTCCCGTGACCATTCACAACCACACTGCGGAGCATCTCCCCTATCTCTCGCGACGTCTCCTGAGAAAGAACGCGACGCACTTCCTCTGGCTCCACCGGACGGATATTGCCGTTCCGATCGATGATTCGATCAACGATCTGCGGCTTCATGAGGATACCGTCATTCGCGAGCGCCCCATAAGCCACGGCGAGCTGGAGTGGCGTCACGGTAATCCCCTGGCCGAACGAGGCAGTGAGGAATTGAATGGTTGACTTCACATTATCCAAATTCTTTAGGTTTCCGGCATGTTCAGCAGGAAGACGGATGCCGGTTTTCGAGCCAAAGCCAAAACTCCGAAGCCGATCCCGAAACGCCGCATGACCGACAAGACGCTCAACATGCATGACACCAGTATTGATCGACTCCTCGAGGACTTTCGTCATTGTACTGCGCCCATACACCTTGCCTTCGGCGTTTTGGATACTGTAGCCGGCTTCACTGACAACCCCCGTATCGACGAACTCCGTATTCGGATGTACCTTTCCCTCCTCGATGCCGATCGCCATCGTGATCGGCTTCATCACCGAACCAGGCTCATATGGAAAACTCACGAGCGGATTCATGAAAAGCCCGATGTCTTCGGTCTTGCCGTATTCGTTCGGATTGAACTGTTGCACCGAAGCCATAGCGAGGATCTTTCCTGTCTTGGGCTCGAGCACGATAGCGGAGGCCGTATCGGCATTGAATTTCTCGCGCGACTCAGCGAGGATTTTCTCGACTTCGTATTGGATAACGCGATCAATCGTGAGCACAAGACTGTCGCCGTCCTCTGGCTCTACATGATCGCGATCCGTGAGTGATATCCAGCGCCCGGCCGCATCGCGCTCCTGAGAAAGCGTCCCGTCACGGCCATGTAACTCGCCATTCCAGCCAGCTTCAACGCCGTAGATGCCGATCTCACCGAGATCGCTCGGGCCAGCGAACCCGATCACTTTCGATGCCAGTTCACCGCCCGGATAGTAGCGATAGATCTCCGGCAAGAAATTGACCCCTTTAAGTTTCAACTCTTTCAGTTTTGCCTCTTCTTCCGGCGTGATCTTTTTCTTGATCACTTCAAATGGATCAGCACGATCGGAAAGCCGATCCCGAATCAACGCCTCGTCTACCCCAAGTACCGCCGACAAAGTGATAGCGGTCCCAGCGACATCCTCCACCAACTTTGGGATGACATAGGCGAGTTTATATTCGCGATTGACTGCTACTGGATAGGTGAGATCGCCATCCCGGAGCGCGATACTGCCACGCTCAGCCCGGAGCGCTTGTGCGACCATATGCTGTTCCTCGGCCATCGCAACCCATTTCTCTCGGCCAACGACCTGAAGGGCATACAGGCGACCGATAATCACGAGACCAACTAAAAAGAGGGCTCCGCGGAAAAAGTATAGCCGCCAATGCGAGGCGGCTTCCGTTATTCGAGCGGTTTTTTGAGGGCGGATCGCACGGCGGAGCGCAGACATAAAGGCATATTCAGTTTCAGCGGCTGGCGATTTCGTTCGTCCGGATGCTTACAATGCTCAGGGCATCAGCTTTTTCCATACGGAGCTCATTGCTCCCCTCCTCAACGCGGGAAAGCGATTTCGCCTCGGCTTCACGCACTCGGAGTTCAGCGTTCTCTTTCTTCAGTTCCTTCAGGTCCTTTTCCAGTGTTCGGATCGCATAGCCCTGTACGGCGCTCCGATTGACCGCATAGACGTAGAGGCCGGCAGAAAAAAGTGAGAGCGCAAGAAATGCAATCACCGCGACATGGGCGGCACCAGCATGCGCCTCGAAACGTTTGACGCGGCCGGCTTTCGTATTCATGATGGTGCGCTCGGAGTAGAGACGCATATGATTTTTATTTTTGATGTTGTTCTTATATCCGCTCGACTACCCGGAGCTTGGCGCTCCTTGCCCGAGGGTTCGTTCGGACTTCCGACTCGTCCGGCACCAGAGGTTTTTTGGTGACAGAGCGCAGTGTCGGCGCTTCGGAACGGATATTTTTCTGGAACAGCTGCTTCACGGTGCGGTCTTCGCCTGAGTGGAAGGTAACGATGGCCGCACGACCACCCGGATGAAGCGCTTCTGGAATTGCCGACAGGAATCGCTCGAGATGGGCCTGCTCACTGTTGACCGCGATCCGGAGCGCTTGGAAGATCTTGGTCGCCGGATGCGTCTTGCCCCTGCGGCGCGCTGGGACGACATTTGCCCAGATGAGCTCGCGGAGTTCCGTCGTTGTCCGGAGCGGAGTCGATTGCCGCGCCGCTACGACAGCCGCAGCGATCCGTTTCGCTTCCGGCTCGTCACCATAGGTTTCAAAGAGATCAGCGAGCGATACCTCATCCAACTGGTTGAGAAGATGCTCGGCCTTGACCGTCTCGCTCGAGTTGAGCCGCATGTCGAGCGGCCCATCGGACTGAAAGGTGATGCCACGCTTCGGATCGGCGAGCTGGTCGCTCGAGAGACCAAGGTCAGCGACGATCCTGTCTGCTCCAGACCAATCGTACGATCGAAGTGTCTCAAGGAGTTCCGCATATGAGGTACACACAAGGACGAGCCGTCCTGTCTTGAGTGCCTCTTGGAGCAAGACGTCTTTCTCTGCTCGGATCCGAAAGCGTTCGAGAGCGCTGTTGTCCCAGTCGAGTGCGATCATCCGTCCTTCTGGACCAATAGCCTCAAGCAGCGCACGAGTATACCCGCCGCCTCCCAAGGTCGCATCCACGACCCGCATCCCGGGCTGAAGCGCCAGCGTAGCAAGTACGGGCGCGAGCATGACCGGGATATGCTCCGTATAGTGCTGTTCCATATTGTTGAGGTACGTATTCGAAACTAGTAGACACCGAGCTTGCCGAGTTCGTTAGCAATCTTTTCGGTGTTCTTTTCAGCTTGGTGTTTGTACTTCTGCCACTCTTTTGTGTCCCAGATCTCGAGCCGATTGTACAGCCCAACAACGGTGACTTCCTTCTTCAGTCCCGCCTCGGTCTTGAGGTATTCGGGAATGAGAACACGCCCCTGAGCATCGAGCTCGCAATCAGTCGCACCGGCGAGCATGAGCCGTGTGAAACTGCGTGTCCCCGTCTCGCCGACTGGCAATGCGCCGAGCTTTCCAGCGAGTTCCTCCCAGACTTTCATCGGATAGACCGAGAGCGAGTGGTCGAGCCCCCGTGTCACAACGACCCGAGTGCCGAGCTCCCCACGAAATTTCGAAGGAAGCGCCAGGCGCTTTTTGGGATCGATCGAATGTTGGTACTCGCCGATGAACATAAGCGTGGCAAAATCGAACAGTGGGAGTGTTTTCGTGAAATTCACCACATTTCACCACTTCACTGTTCTTACTACCCATTCTATTCCACTTTTAAAAAACCTGCAAATACCCTTTTAAAAAGCCAAAAAACGCCGCTCAAACGGCGCTCTATTCAAAAAATAGCTCTTGTCCAGAAAAGAAAAAGAGAGGTGCAACGTTGTGCAGCCTCATCTCGCGAGTGCCGGTCCTTCCACGGGACCAAGTATTGGGGCGTCAGCGGCAATAGTTGGTAGTGGGGTGGAAGGAGTTTGGCACTTCCAGTATACCCCATGATTCAAAATTCGCAACTCAAAAAAAATTACCGGGAAAGGTATTGCACGAGAAGCTGCACCCCTGCTCCAGATGAACCCTTGGCGAGGTATTCTCCCTGGATGGTGGTCATGCGCGGAGCGATATCAAGATGTGCCCAGGGATAGGTAACGAATTGTTTCAAAAACATAGCGGCTGTAATCGCGCCTCCCCATCTCGAACTTCCGACATTGCTGATATCAGCATGGATCCCTTTGATGTCTTCGAGGTACTCATCCCAAAGCGGGAGTGGCCAGACCGGATCCCCTACCGCGAGTCCGATATGTCGCAGCTTCACCTCGAGAGCCTCATCTTCGGTAAAGAGTGCTGAGCTCCGCTCCCCAAGCGCGACCACCGCTGAGCCCGTCAACGTCGCAACATCGATTACGAGCCGTGGATCATAACGACCCGCCCATGTTAGCGTATCGGCAAGAATAATTCGCCCCTCGGCATCCGTGTCTTGTACCTCTACTGTCTTTCCAGACAGCGTGCGGATGATGTCCCCAGGGCGATAGCTTTCTCCCGAAATCATATTTTCCACCGCCGGGATAAGCGCGATCAGATTTTTCTTCACCCGCAATCGTGCACACGCCGCAACGGTATGAATGACGCTCGCTCCACCAGACATATCCATATTCATTCCGAGGATAGCATTGGTCGGCTTCAAATTAATGCCGCCGGCATCAAAGGTGACCCCCTTTCCGACAAGCACGATCGGTCGTTCGCTCTTTTTCCCTCCTCGATAATCAAGAATGATGAAACGCGGCTTGGCGGCCGAGCCCTGACCCACCGCGATAATCCCCGCCATACCCCGCCGCCGGATCTCAGCATCGTTCCACACAGTGACGCGAACCGGCAGGGAACGCACCGCTTGTCGTGCATGCCGAGCTAGGATATCTGGCGTCATCTCCCCTGCCGGCATCGTCGCGATGTGACGGGCACGATTGGTTTCGCGAGCGATAATTTCCCCGCGCCGAATGGCGGCTTGGAGAGATTGCCGATTCGCACCCAGTACATAGATACTTTTCACATGTGCAAATCCTCCTTTGGGCGGCGTCTTGTATTCCTCAAAGACATAATCAGCAAGGATGAGATTGGTCGCTACAAGCTCCGCCAATTCCTCATCCCGGATTGTAAGCCGCTTCGCGAGTATTTTCACCTCGGAAAAATTGATTGCCAAGCTTTGCATTTTTTTACCATTTGCCACACTGACAATCCGACGGATGATCAGCAAAAGATCACGACGACTCAGCTTCTTCGTCGCATCAAAACCGATGACCAAACTCATTCGGCCATCCACCTCGGTTTGAAAGTCTTCCTGCTGCCCCGCCCGAAACCCAACCATGACGGTGTTCTTGGGTGGCTTTTGCTGTGCCAGAAAGCGCATAGGGAGAGAATTAATGGGCTCGCAAAATATCACTAAGCACGGCTTCGGCATGGCGCACTGGCTTTACTGGGTCATAGATATTCACAATCTTGCCCTTGGGATTAATCAAAAATGAAACTCGATTCGTCCCCATATACTCCCGGCCCATAAATTTCTTCTTCCCCCACACCCCATACAATTCGACGACTTGTTTCCCCTCATCCGACAGGAGCGAGAAAGGTAAGGCGTATTTCTCAACGAACTTGGCATGCTTCCTCACTGGATCAATTGAGACGCCCAATATCACCGCCCCAGCTTTTTTCAATGCTTCGAAATTATCCCGAAAGCTACAGGCTTCGATTGTGCACCCTGGTGTATCGTCTTTGGGGTAAAAATACAGCACTATCCAGTTCTCTCGATATTGCTTCAGGGTATGCTGTTTCCCCGCCTGATCCGTCAGACTGAAGGCCGGCGCGAGTTTCCCGATTATAGGTAGAGTATTCATATTGGGACAGCTTAGCAAAAAATCTAGCCCCTGTCAGCTGTGTGTTTTCTCGGAATAGACTCGAAATTTGACAGCGATCTCACACCCCCGATATACTATTTTTATGCAAATATTTCGGTCCATGTTTATCGGTCTGACATTCGCCTTCTTCTTTTGGGAGAAGGGAGACCGATTTGTTTTTGCTCTTGAGCGCTACTAGTAGAAAGTCTCGAGTGCAGAAAGAAGCCGGTCTCCCCAACGAAGGAGACCGGCTTTTTCGTCACCGTTCATTTCCAACCGAAAGGAGATACTCCCATGTTCGAAGGTGCTGATTCAGGCGATCGCCGTCTCTTGCAAACGTTGGCTGCCGAATCCAAGCCGCCCTATGCCCCTTGTGGTCACTGCGGCTCCCAGAACCGCTACGAGCGAAGCTACGTGTGCCGAAGAAAAGGCGCCGTGTACTACGGCTGCTGTCGTGCCACGCTTTCTGCCACCCCAGATGTCGATCTCCGCACCATCATGAAGTGCAGCGAGCGACTCTGGTGATACGTCAACGCGCGTACCCGCCCCACTTCACGACGTTCTCTCATTCAGGACGTCGTTTTTCTTTTTCCAAGATATTGCTTTCCCTTGAGTTTTTCTGGGAGATATTCCTGAGCTGCATCGGCTATATTGGTAAAATCAGGAGTATACTTGTAGCCTTTACCGTAGTTGAGGGATTTCATCAGCTCGGTCGGAGCATTCCGGAGATGAAGCGGCACCAGCTCATTCGGATAGGACGCAATGTCTTCCTTCACTTGGCCGTATGCGGTATACAGTGCATTGGACTTCTTAGACTGGGCGAGATAGACGACTGCCTGAGCAAGGTTCACCGAACACTCCGGCATGCCGATATACTGGCACGCTTGATAGGCCGCGACTGCCTGCGGCAACGCAAACGAATTCCCCATCCCGACATCTTCCGAGGCGAAACGGACCAGTCGTCGAGCAACATAGAGTGGATCCTCCCCGGCTTCAAGCATGCGGCCCAGCCAGTAGAGCGCGGCATCCGCATCGCCGCCACGCATGGATTTGTGAAGCGCGGAAATAATATTGTAGTGCTCCTCGCCATCCTTGTCATAAAGGAGATGTGAGCGTTCTGCTACTCCTTCAACGAGCTCGGGCGTGATTCGCTTTCCCAGACTCGCACACGCCTCGAGAATATTGTAGGCCGCTCGAGCATCACCGCCCGAAAGTGCGGCGATGAAATGGAGCGCTGACGGATCGGCTTTGACTTTCTTCCGTTTCAGCACTTCATCATCCACAATCGCCGCCTTGAGGAGGGACTCGATATGCTCCGGGGCATGTTTGGAGAGCACGAGAACACGGGCCCGCGAAAGCAAAGCGGCATTCACCTCGAAACTCGGATTCTCCGTCGTTGCGCCGATGAGCGTGATCGTCCCATCCTCGACATGCGGCAAGAGCGCGTCCTGCTGCGACTTGTTCCAGCGGTGGATCTCATCGACGAAAAGGATAGTTCGCGCCCCGAGACGCGCCGTTGCTTTCGCCCCTTCGACGATACGCTGGATTTCCTTTTTGCCACTCTCGACCGCTGAAAGCTGGAGAAAATGCGATTTCGTCTCAAGAGCAATGAGCCGAGCCAAGGTCGTCTTGCCGCTTCCTGGCGGCCCCCAGAAGAGAAGCGATGGTACCTGGTCAGCCTGAATCGCATGTCGCAAAAACGAACCCTCGCCAAGGATCTTCTCTTGACCGATGAAATCAGCGAGTTGCTTCGGACGCATCCGCTCAGCCAGAGGCGGAAGAGCAGCGTTTTCGGTTTCCATATCTCGAATTAGGCTTCCGTCTCAGAAAAAACGAGCGAAAGACCGACCGGGCAATGATCCGAACCGGGCACGTCTGAGAGAATAATCGCCTCTTTCATGTTGGCTTCCAGACTCTTGTCGACGAAGAAATAATCAATCCGCCAGCCGACATTGCGCTCGCGAGAACGAGTCTTCATATCCCACCACGTGTAGGCCACTTCGCGCGGATGGAAGTGGCGATAAGCATCGATGAACCCGGCTGCAATGAGTTTGTCGATCCACTCCCGCTCCATCGGCATGAAACCAGATGTCTTTTCATTCTCTTTCGGCCGAGCAAGATCGATTTCCTGATGCGCTGTATTCACATCACCGCAGAGAACGATTTTCTTTCCCTGACTCCGGAGGTGGGTGAGATAGTGGAGAAACTCGTCGTAGAATTGCATCTTGTACTGGAGCCGAAGTTCACCCGATCCGCCATTCGGAAAATAGACATTGATAAGCGTGAAGTGACGGAACTCTATCTCGATCACACGGCCCTCACGGGAAAGCAAGTTGTCACCGAAAAATGTCTTCACCGCAAACGGTTTCTTCTTCACATAAACGCCGACCCCACTGTAGCCCTTCTTCTCGGTCGAGCAGTTAAAGTAGCTTGTGTAGCCGTCAGGATTCCTAAGCTCCTCGGTAAGCTGGTCGGGATCGCTAATCTTAGTCTCTTGGACCGCAACGATCGGAAATCTCCCCTGCTGCATCCAGGCGATAAAATCCTTCTTACCAGCCGACCGGAGCCCGTTGACGTTCCAGGAGATGAGGGTGTAGTGCTCTTGCATAGATATTTTGACCTCCCTATCCTAGCACCTTCAGACCGGCTCTAAAAGCGGCTATTTTCCAGCTGCTGCCGTACCTGTCGGAGCCTTATCGATGAGGTGCTCGCGGCCAGAAAGCCGGAGGATGAGATGATCAAGTTCGGTATAGCGCCGTTTCTTTTCATGGATATCGACATCATTCTCGAGCTTCAGCGCGGCAGTTCCAGGGCGCGGCGAATACCAGGCGATGAAAGCTTTCGCAAACTTCACCCGCTTCGCGATGTCCATCGTCGCCTCAAAATCCTCCAGGGTCTCGCCAGGGAAACCGACGATGATGTCGGTTGTAAACTCGACCCCGGGTACCCTCGTGCGGATCCGGTCAATGAGAGTGAGGTATTCGTCCCGCGTATACCAGCGATTCATCGCTTTGATGACACGATTGCTCCCTGCCTGGATTGGGAGATGGAGCAAACGATCGATATTTGGATGTCGCGCGATTGCATCAATCAGTTCATCTGAAAAGTCCCAGGGATTGGCCGAGAGGAACATAACTTTCTCAACACCTGGAATTTCGGCTACCGCTTCGAGGAGATGTGGAAAAAGTGTCGGGATCCGGTGCCGGCCCAAGTGCTTGACCATGACAGGCTTTACTTTTTTCCCGCCGGGAAGCTCGTATTCAGCGCCCTCCTTGATTTTTTCCATGAGAAAATCGGCACCGTATGAATTCACATTCTGTCCGAGGAGCATCACCTCCGTCTTACCAGCCCTCACGGCCTCGTGTACCTCATGCAGGATCTCACCGAACGCCCGGGAGCGCTCCCGGCCACGAGAGAAAGGAACGATACAGAACGCGCAGAAATTGTTGCAACCGTTCGAGATAACGATTGAAGCAAGCTTTCCCGATGCGCGTTTCGGCTCATGTTCGAAACCGACGTCTTCCATCGGGAGGAATTCCTCGTCCGGAAGCCGCTCCTTCATACGCCGCATAAGCTTACCCGATGGCTCGCGAGCGGCGGCGCCAACCAGGCAGCCAGTGATAACAATGTGGAGTTTGTCCGGACCACGCTTCGCCTTCTCACGGAGATTTTTTACTAGTCCATAGACCTTTTCCTCGGCCCGATCGCGGACAATGCAGGTATTCACGATAAGTGTGTCTGCTACTTCCAGACTTTCGGCCGGTTCAAAACCACGCGCCTCATACTGGCTCGCAATACGCTCAGAATCCGCCGTGTTCTGCTGGCAGCCGAAAGTCTGGATGAAGTATTTCTTGTTCATAGCAAAGCAATCTACAGCATAGCTGGAAAAAGTCGGCAAATCAACGCGCGACCAATTCCGTTTGCCCGTTCGTATTGAGCCGGACCGGAAGTTCTGAGAGGGTGATGTCCTGCGTCATCGGATCGAACACGGCCCGGACAACGAGCCCTGCTTGCGTTTCTGGCCGGAAATACTGGTCGAAAATGAGATTGCCGAGCGAATAGTAAATCGACTTTCCCTTATATTCCTCCCGTTCCTGGACCACGTGCGGGTGCGATCCGATGATAAGGTCGGCTCCGGCGTCGATGAATTCATGCGCGAGCGTTTTCATTTCCGGGCTCGCCGCTACGTATTCTTTTCCCCAGTGTGTATAGACGACTACGAAATCTGCTCCCTCTGTTACGAGAGCGATGTCCGCCAATGCCTTCTCTCTGCCTTTCCAAACGAATTCATTGTAGTTGACGAAAGCGATCCTCGTACCACCAATCTCTCGGACGGCTGTCCGGTCGTCTCCAGAGAGTGGTGAACCGAAATAATCCACGCCTACTGCTTCAAGGTACTCCTTCGTCTGCCGGACACCGTCCTCCTTGAGGTTCAGAATGTGATTGTTCCCGATATTCACCAGACTGATATTTTCCGCCTTCAAAAGTACCGCCGTTTTAGGTGGAAACGTGAACACATAATTGTCACGCGATCCTTCGACACTGGTTTCGCTCACCGACGCATTATCCGTGATCGGCCCTTCGAGATTTGCGACGACCAGATCGGCTTGCTGGAATTCCGAACGGAGTCCATAAAAAACAAAAGCTCCTCCCCGTTTCTCGGTCACGCTCCGGATATAACGATCGAACTGCATATCCCCACCAAAGAGAATCGTCACCGGTGGCCGCATCATCTCTTCCTCCGCCACATTTGACTCCGCCCCGGTCCATGACAGGACCCGTCCATCGAGTCGAGGGATTTCATGAGAGAAAAAGAGCCCGAGACCAACCAACAGAATCAACCCGCCGATTGCACCAAGAAAGAGAATGGTTCGGGAAGAAAATCGCATAGTACCTGTACCTCAGTTTTTTTTCTCAACAATGAGCTGGCCACAGGCGGCGGCGATGTCTGCACCCATGGTTCGACGGCGAGTGACGTCCAGATGTGCATCGAGAAGCCGCTTCTCGAAACCGACGAGTGCGGCGCTCTCGCTCGTCGAGTATTTGCTCTTGGTATCGTTGTAGGGAATCAGATTAATCTTTACCTTACCGACTTTCCGAGCAAAGCCGATGAGCTTGTCCGCATGAAGCGATGTATCGTTTACACCAGCCAGCATCACATACTCAAACGTCAGATGTCGGCGGCGACTTTCGAATTTCTCGAAATATTGTTTCGTCCATTCTGCGAGGTCTTCGAGGAATTTCGGATACGCAGTCGGCATAATCTTCATGCGTGTCTCGATGTCAGCACTGTGGAGTGAAACGGCAAGTCGAACTGGCGGCCACGTCTCATCGGTGAGTATTTTTCGGAGCATCGGAATGAGACCCACCGTCGAAACGGTCAACCGCGTCGGGCCCATATCAGTGTGAGCGAGAAAGGCCAGAAGCGAGACCTTCACGTTCTCATAATTGGCTAGCGGCTCCCCCATCCCCATATAAACGACATTTGAGATCCGCTGCTCGAGATCGTGCCGACCCTCAAGAAAGTACATCCAAAAACGGTACTGGTCGATGATCTCGTCTGCTGAGAGATTTCGCGTGAAGCCCATTTTTCCGGTGGCGCAGAACGTACAAGCCATCGCACAGCCGACCTGTGAAGAGACACAGATGCTCCAAAAGCCACGGGCGTTCTGCATAAGGACCGTTTCGATCCGTTTACCATCAGCCGTTTCGAGAATCGCCTTGAAGGTATCGTGACGAACGCTCTCAAGGAACGCTGCTTGGGAAAGTGTGAGCCAGGGAGCAGATTGTGCAAGCTTCATGCGCCATTCCTTTGACAGAACGGAAACATCGTCCCAGGACCGCCAGTCGGGTCGAAACAAAGCCGCCTCGACCTGTCGAAGGCGGAAAGCAGGTTGACCAGCCAGAAGCTGATTGAGTATCACAAATCGGTTTTCCATACGGAATGTCCGATTACTCTACCCCGTTCTGGCGATCACGTCAAGATTACTGCGGCTTTTTCCGCGCGCCCGCAAAGAGATCGCGACCGGCCTCCAGCCCGGATTCATGCCGCTCACGATCCTGATCGAGTCGTTCGATGACTCCGAGAAATTTCTTTTCCTGAAAAGCAGTCTCTTTGGCGGTTGCTTCGAGGTATGCCTTGCGCTCCTCTTCAGTCCAGTGGTATTGATACAAGTCGCGATTCCACTGATAGGCGATAAAGCCGGTCAGGATGAAGAACGAGATAACAAAAAGTGACTTATAATGTCGAATCCAGAAGTAGAGACTCCGCCGTCTAGTCGATCCGAACGAGATTTGTTTCAGAGAAAATTTCATACGCGCTAGTCTTTCATGTATACGACCGTTTCGAAGACCGCTTCCAGGACATTTACTTTAGAAATTGTCGGAAGCACCTCATCTGTTGCCTCTCCTGCAAAGGGATTGAACGCCGCTGACTCAGTCGCAATAAGGTCAGCATCTTCGGCGCGTTGTTTGATATTCAGTCCAATGATATCCAGAGCATAGGGTAACGTTTCCAGCCGATGGAGGAAGCGGACGGCATCACCGTACTCCCCCGTCACGGTAATCGTAAGCTTCAGATATTTCTTGATGGGAAGTTCGGTGACAATCCCGGTTTCTTTGCTGGTCGGTGCTTTCTTTGCCGGCTCAGCTGCCGCCTCCGCCTTGTCGGTCGGAGTCGCCACTGACTTCGCGGTCGTGTCTTTCTTCTCCGCGACAGTCACCTTACTTTCGAGGAACGCATTATCCCGAGATTCGATCTCTACTGCAACATTTTCCTCCTGAGCAAGCTCCTCGATCTCCTGAATAAACTCTACGATCCGATCCTTCGTTAGAATAATACCGAGCCGGTTCTCATGCTCACTGATGAGTGCGTGCTGCGCCTCGAGGTCAGGCAATCGTTCAAGTTGTTTCTCGCGATGCTCATGTGTTACCGAAAGCTTCTGAATATCGTCCATTTTTTCCTGAATCGTTGAAAGGAACGGTCGAATACCAAACCAACCAATCAGTCCAATCGCTACAAAGAGCAAGAGTTGCAGCACCATCGGTTTGAATTTGTTCCAAAGTGGACTGGTCATAGGTATTTCTAGTGTCGGATAAGACACTCTTTCCTCAGTTTGAAATCTATCTGGAAATCCACTTCTTTTTGGGAAAAGAGATTAGAGATCGGTACCCGAACATCACTCACGCACTCCGAACCCTTCAGCGCTTCCTCAAATTGAAGAAACTGATCACGTGTTCCTGCTTGTCCGGAAAGAGAAACCGTATAGTCTTTCGTCAGGAGCTCGACAACGACCACTCCTTCGGGCGTCAGCTTCTGCAACAGCGCCACAAGCTCGCTCCAATGGAAATGGGACTGCTGATAGCGAGCGATGCTCTCTGTTTCAGCATTAACCTTTTTGAACTCTTCCTGATAGTTGACAAGCTTTTTCGCTTCTTCATTAAACTGTTCGAAAGCGACCAATGCGTCACGGCCAACTCGGACCTGGTAGTTAAGGATCGTGTAGATACCTCCTAGAATGACAACGTAATACAGCTCGAGAAGAAGTATCAGCATTGTCTGCCACAGGAAAAACCGGTAGCGAAATTTCCGCACCAGAGCATCTTTCTTCTCTTCTGGTAGGACGTTAAGTAAGATCCTCATATTCGTCGAGACCTCGAAGTGCGAGGCCGATAGCGGTTGAATACTGTACGGAATGCCCACGATCAATCGGCGGAAGCGTCCGGCCAAGCTTGATGTTCACCCAGGGGTTACCAAACTCAACCGACTGATTGAGTCGTTTCGTAAGAAACGGGAGCAGTCCCTTCATATTGGAACCACCGCCACAGAGGACGATGCTGTCAATCGCTGTTGAGTAGCCGAGGTTGCTGAGATAGAAATTCGTTGATCGTTCGATTTCGACAGCGAGGTTTTCGAGAATCGGCTGAGCAGCCTTAAAGAGCGGGCTCTTCATCGCGAGTGACCCGAGGCCGTATTTGATCTTCATCATCTCAGCTTCTTCGAACGGTATCCGCATCTCCTTCGAGATAGCATCAGTGATCATCTGCGAGGAAAGCGGGATGCTCGAGGTAAAGCAGGGTGTGTGTCCGATCGCCACGAGGAAACTCGTTCGCCGATCGCCAATATCGACAATAAGACGCGTCTTATCCTCATCCTTATCGATGAGCAGGCTACGCGCCTGAGCGATAGACTCGGTTTCGAGCCCGACGAC
This sequence comes from uncultured Bdellovibrionales bacterium, assembly GCA_964501755.1. Taxonomy (GTDB): domain Bacteria; phylum Patescibacteriota; class Minisyncoccia; order Moranbacterales; family UBA1568; genus SSEF01. Next base: position 24,917 of record CAZCTF010000002.1, on the reverse strand, counting down.
CTCGAGCCCGGCTTTTTCCAGGACACCATGGATCTGATCGACCATCGATCGCGCGACCGCAACCACGAGGACGCTCATCCTGTTTTTTTCCTTGAAAAGCTTTCTGTCGAGCACCTGATAGTCGTAGTAAACCTGATCTAAAGTTAGTGGAATATTGGCCTCAATCTCCCACTTAATCGCCTCCCTTACCTCTTCTGGAGCCATCTGGGGCAATGAGACAACGCGTAAAAACGCCTTCGTCTCTGGCAGCGAGCAGATGACTTTTTTGGTTCTTACCGGCTTAGGAGTGGTTTTATCAAGCAGGTCCTTAATTGCCTGAACTACAACATCCTCATTCACGATATCGCCATCAACAATGCTACCGATCGCGATCGGCACTGAACCGAAACTCGAAACAACCTCTTCCTTTCCTTCACGCTCCAACCACATCGCTTTGATGGACAGGTCAGACAAGTCCAGACCGAACGGCTGGGGAAAGAGATCAAATATCTTCTTCCGAAAAAGACTCATACCAGAATTTTTGCTGTCTTGATATTTGTGTTTACTGCTTTCACCATAATACCACGACCAGACGGACTAAAGTTCCTCCCAAAGATCGAGTTCGTACTGGGTTCCCGATGGAAAAAACGGGGGTGGGCAGTACAGGAGATTATTGTCGTAATAGAGATTGCGATTAGTGTATCCGGAAACATGGTTGCCCATCGCATCCGCCCAGGCAAAACCATAGCGCTCATTACTCGCGATCGCGCCGTACACGGTAATCGTGTCTCGTGTCGCATAGGTACCGGTGTAATTTGCTCGGCCGACCCGGCCGGTCTGCGCTATGAGCGCTGCATCGATTCGCAGGACGTTATTGCTCTGGCGATATATCTCGACATCGTTCTGTCCGATGAGGCCAACCATATTGTCACAATCATAGTTCGCATAGCGCACATCCTTTCCCAGATACATTGTCTTCTGAGAGGAAGATATGAGATTAGCCGCAACGACCGTCACGCGACGACCATCAACGGTCCCTTCGAGCCAGACATTGTTTTCGACAAAGATAATGCCATTATCAGGGATTGCGTAGTTTGACCAGCCGCCCGAATAGTTGTTGATTTCGTTCGTCGATGCGTTGAAACTCTGCACGGTCCGGATATCGAACGTGTCATTCGACTTCAGAATAATATGCCGTCCCTGGCTCGCGTTATTGAAGTAGCGACTTCCGTTCGTTCCTGCCTGAGCCTCAGCTTTCATAAGACTCAGATCGGCGAGCACACCGCTGAAATCAGCAGTCTGGACCGGAAAAGACCGCCCCGCTTCAAAAACAGCCGGCTTATCCGGCACTGCTGCCGGCGGCAATGGATCAACTGGGTTATGAGTATGGACACCGAATTCATTCGAGCCCGTATGATCGGGGTCATTGTAGGTTGAGACCGCGCTCGAAACCGTATTATGCGCTACTCCATCAAAACGAATTCCATAATTCGAGTGAATCTTGCCGAACACCTCAGTCCCCGATCCAAAACGAATAAAGTCGTTACTAAGAACTGAGAACTCACTCCAGGAAGGACGCCGGAGACGCACTTGAACGATCCGCTGGACATTCGGATGCTTGTACGTCCATGCCGTCGACTTCACTATAACTGCCGTCGTACCGGTATCAGGCGGCGTCACTTCAAGCCGATAGCGCCCAGTTGTTGCACCGGATGAGTCGGTATAATCAGACTCATACGCCGTACCGACACCATACGCTGTACCGCCATCCCAAAACGCCTGAATCTGCGAGGTCGTTTTTCCTTCGACGTTATGGGCGAGGTACCAACGATAGAAACCGATGCCTGCCTCGGCGATCTGAAGCGCCTGCTCGCGTGAGCGAATATTGAGCGAATATTGAACATTGGACGCCACGTACTGAACAATCGAAATAAGAATAATCTGTACCACCGACATAATAACCAGCCCGTACACGAGGGCGCTCCCCCTTCTTTTTGCTACACGCTGGTCAATTATCATAGGATTCCAGGTTACGCAGATCAACAAATGACTCCACGTTGATATTGTTCGGTGCCCTAATCGGATCGATGTTCATCCGAATGAACACCCGGACAAGTCGGACATTCCCAATCGACGTCGGCGTCACGAGCGGATTATTCACCGTATCGCCAGGATAGTTCTCATTGTAATAGTAGAAAAGCGGTTGTGTCGCATCATTGACAATATACTCAGCGATTATCGATGTCGTTCCATCACCGGCCGCATAGGTTGGTGGTTGTGCTGCGGATGGCTCACGGATACCGCGCATGAGACGATCATTTACATCATCCAGCCAGTAATGCACTCGCTCAGTCACCCCGTCATTATCGATATCCAGGTAGACCTGGATATCAAAATCATCACCCGACTCGATCGGATAGTCTCCATTGTCGGCCTGCCGCACTTTTCTGAGGTTATTGATGATCTCCGTCGATGCTCGATTCACACGGATTGAGGTAACGCCCGTTTCAAGGATGAACTTATTACTCTTCCAACTACTCGAGAAAAGAAGCGAGAAACCGAGCATTCCTGCCGACAAGATGAAAATTGCCACTAGCATCTCGACCAGTGTCAGGCCCTTGAGGCGTTTCCAACGAGGAACAGTTGTTTTCAGAGACTTTGTCATGGACTCATGCTTACCGGGATCGACTCTAGTCCCGATGTGATGGTAACGGTACCGGTTTCCGTCGTGAATCCCGCTGCCGTCACCTCATAATCATATGTCTCAGGCAGCATTCCCGGCGCTTCATTTTCGGGAAAGTAGGCCTGGCCGTACGTCCCAGTGGTGACCGTTTCGTCATACACGAGCGTTGCATTTGTCAGATGAACAGCTGCACCCGAAATCGGCATTGCATCAACCGAACTCGTAACCGCAAAGAGTGCGCCATTGACGGCATTTTCCGCCAGTGTCATCTGGACAATCTGTGACGTATTCGGTGCTAGGTCGATACTATTTACTCCCGTACTTGATTCCGGCGTCAGTCCGATGAACGTCCAATCCGTTTCCCCTGCGTCTAGTGTCCAAGTATATCCGCCATAGCTCCGATTGGCATAGATCTGCTCACCGCCCGTATCCGTTGATGCGTCCTCGCCGAACTCGTAAACCGGAACCCCGGTACCCGGCTGACTGCCGAGCTTCCGGCCGCCATCGATCCGGTAATCGATATCCGGAACCGCATTACCGAACGGGTCAGTGGTCCGGAGCTCGAGCGTCGACGACTGGTCCATTACAAATGTCGCCTGGTTCACAACTCCATCAACGACCGAGGCGTGCACGTCTATCGGGACGAACGTGGTCGTCGGATAGGGTGCATAACTTGCGCTACCAAAGTACCCTGTCTTGGAAAACGTCACGTGATACCCCTGTGCGCTTGCCGGGGCCCCGACCAGAAACAGGTTGCCCGAGGTATCGGTTGTTGTCGTAACATCAACTGCCGGAATAACACTGCTGTTGGTGATATGAACGGTGACGCCAGAAAGCCCATTTCCTTGTGAATCGAGGATATTGATCGAGAGGATGCCGCCCCCGACAGACTGTTCGATACCGAGCGGAGCAAAAGTAGAGAACAGTGTCGCCCTCTCAGCATCAGTTTCAGCACCCCAGGCCACCTCTACACGAACCCGTTTGTAATCGTTCGGGACAAGATCGTTTGGGCTGCCGCCAAGCGTCCCATCATACGGATCATCCGCATATTGAACAAACGTATGCACCTGAAAGAGAGCGTTACTTACCTGAACCGTCTCATCCTCCAAAAGGTCACCGGTCGGGATACCGGAAACGGTACCGATAGCGTCGTAATCAAGACTCCGGATAATCTCCATCTTCTGATTAGCAAGCGCGATCGCCCCCAAGCGGTACTTAGATTGTTGAATGAGCGCCGTTCCGTAAGCGAAGGTCTGGAAGAATATAAGCGTAATCAAGGTAAAAAGAAAAAGCATGACCATCCCCTCGATGAGGGTAAAACCTCTGGATACTCGCCGCAATCGACGGGAGAGAAGCATCATAGTACTACTGTATGTTTTCCAACACGCTGTACATCGGCTGAAGCATCGCGACCGCAAAGAATCCGACCGAGCCACCAATGAGGAGCATCAGGATCGGCTCGATGATCGAAGACATGTTTTTCGTAATCTGTGAAACCTCTTCTTCATAAAACTCTGCCAGTCGTTGGAGAACGTTCTCTGTCTTTCCGGTCTCCTCGCCGACCTGGATAATCTGTGGCACGAGCACCGGGAAAAGCCGCGGGTGCTTGCCAATAATCTTGGAAAGTTCGGTACCCTTCTGGATTTCTTCGATTCCTTGAACGAGCGCTTCTTTGTAATACACGTTGCCAAGCGTGCGCGACACAATGGTGAGCGCTGTCACGACCGAAATACCGCTCTTGAGAAGGGAACTATAGATGCGCGCGAAACGGGCGCAATTCACTTTGACGACAATGCTGCCGATGATCGGCAGTCGGATAACCAGCCAGTGAAGAAAATGCCGACCGGCATCGGTCGTTGAAGCAATGCGAAACCCGATGATACTTCCGACAAATCCCAAGATGACAATAATCCAATGCGTGCGAACGAAATTTGATAGCCCGATAATAAACAGTGTCGTCGCGGGAAGCTCCACCTCCATATCAATGAAAGTCTGCGTGATTTTCGGTAGGATATAGGTCAGCATCAGGATACCGATACCGATCATGGCGACGACAATGACCGCCGGATACACCATGGCGCCACGGACTTTCGAGATGAGATCATGCTCTTTCTCGAGCTGAAGTGCAAGGATTTCGAGTACTTCTTCGAGATTCCCCGACACCTCGCCAACCGAAACCATATTAACGAAAAGCTCATTGAAAACAGCTGGGTACTTGGCCAAACCCTCGGAAAGCTGCTTTCCTGCCTGGACGTCGTCATGGACAGCAAGGAGGATCTTTTGGAACCGTTTATTACTGGTCTGGATGGAAAGATTATAGATTGCCCGAGAGACCGTCAGTCCCGAGGATGTCATCACTGACAGGTTGCGAGTGAAGACCATTTTTTCTTTCAGCGGAACGGTCATGAAACGATCCAGGAATTTTACCTGGATACCGCCGGTATCTTCTTCGATCATCTTGATGGACGTGACGAGAAAACCCTGGCCACGGAGCTCTTGGCCGACCTGATTCTCATCTTTCCCGACTACCTCGCCACCCTTCGTCTCGCCAGTCGAGATGCTTTTGGCTGTATACAAATACTTCGGCATAGCCGTTTTTTCTGTGTTTTGTTTGTTCCAGTATAGCACGCAGCCGACGAATTTACGTCGTGAATCTATGGAGCGCGAGCCGCTCCTTGAAACGATCGAAGACGACCGGACCCTTCGGATGTGGGAGGAAAATAAGCGCCTCGTCGTTGGCAACAATGAAGGCACCTGGGACCAGTGATTTCGGATTACGTTCGATTTTTTTCTTCTGCCAACGAGCGAGTAATTTCTCCGATCCCTTCCAAGAAAAGAGCCACTCCAGTGATGCCTGAATCCTCAGGACTACTGGCGACGCCTCGCGCAGCCAGAGATTCGGAATTTCAGTTGGCTGGTAGTTCGGTTTGATCCACGCGATCCAACGATTGACGAGCTCAAAACGCCGTTCGGTATCGCGACCAAGGAACGTATACATGAAGCGATATTCGCTGGCAGAAAAATAATCCTGCATGGCAATTTCTAGGCTTCCGTCCGTGACAAAATGATTCAGACAGGCACGATTCTCAATATGCCGTCCGTGCCGGCGCTTGCCAATAAGCTGAAGCACGAGCGAGAGCAACATCCGGCCACGCCAGATCGCCCCCCTGGAAAGCACGACTAATAGATCCCAGTCGCTGTCATGATCACCGCGCTTCATGGAAAGGCTGCCGGTAAGCGCGATCATCCGAATAAAAGGCACCCAGGCGATTCCTCGAATGAGCCGGGCAGCTCGTTTGATTTTGCCAACAGAATATTTCTCGCCCCGAATCCGCTCCGGAACGAGTGACTGGCGTCCGGGCAGAACGACAAATCCGCGCACGCGGAGTATCGCTCCGCTTCCGACCAATCCGTCAATCGCAGCCGCAATCTGTCCGAGGGTCGGAACATTCGATACCCCGTCGCTTTTATCGGCAATCAGGTGCTTCCACACCTCAAATTCGGTCAGCGGGTATTCCAACGCGTCGTAGTAAGCGACCGTAGCGAGGACTGCCTTCCGCAGCATAGAACCAAGAATTAGAGATACCGGCCAGTAAAGCTCGCTTTTATTTTCTTCAGTTTCTCCGGCACACCAGCATACACCACAATGCCTCCACGATCGCCGCCATCCGGACCCATATCAATCACCCAGTCGGAGGCGCGGATGACATCAGTATTGTGTTCGACGACGAGGACGGTATTCCCCTTGTCAACGAGCGCATTCAAAACCTCGAGCAATCGCCGGACGTCCTCGAAATGCAGCCCGATCGTCGGCTCATCGAGAATATAGAGCGTTTTGCCGGTCGATTTGCGAGCGAGCTCGGTCGCGAGCTTGATTCGCTGTGCTTCGCCGCCCGAGAGATTCGGCGCGCTCTGTCCAAGGACAAGATAGCCAAGGCCAACTTCCTCAAGCACACGGAGTTTCTCTTCGATCATCGGCTGGTCGAGAAAGAAATGCCGTGCCTCAGATACTGTCATACGGAGCACCTCAGAGATATTCATGCCTCGGTACTGGATCGCCAGCGTCTTCGCGTTGTAGCGGGTGCCGTTGCAGACCTCGCACGGGATATAGACATCCGGCAAGAGATACATCTCGATCTTCTTCAGTCCACCGCCCTGGCAGACCTCGCAGCGGCCGCCACGCATATTGAAACTGAAGTACGAAGCCGAGTAACGTTCCTTTTCAGCTTCCGGTGTCGCTGCGAAAACATCACGGATGAGGCTGAAGATCCCCGTATACGTGGCAGCGTTTGAGCGTGGTGTTCGACCGATGGCATCCTGGGTCACCGTGATGACTTTGTCGATATACTCGATGCCTTTGAGTGCCTGATGCGCACCTGGCTCGGTCCGCGCCTGATAGAAATGCCGGGAAAGCGCCCGGGAGAGAATATCGTGGACCAGGGTTGATTTTCCCGAACCAGAAACCCCCGAAACTGAAACGAATTTCCCAAGCGGAATTTCAACCGTAACGTCTTTGAGATTATGTTCAGTCGCGCCCGCAATCTGGATGACCTTACCCGATCCTTTGCGCAGCGTCTCACGCTCCATCACTGAGCGCTTGCCCGAGAGATACTGCCCCGTGAGAAGCTTCGACTTCATCAGCTTTTCCGGCGTACCCGAGAAGATTATCTCGCCGCCTTCCTTACCGGCACCGGGGCCGAGGTCAATGATCCAATCCGCTTTTCGCATGATAGCAACATCGTGCTCGACAACAACGAGCGAATTATTCGCCCCACGAAGTTCTTCGAGCGCCCGGATGAGACGGTCCGTATCGCGGCTATGGAGCCCGACTGAGGGTTCATCAAGAACGTAGATAATACCCGAGAGGCCCGATTTGATCTGAACGGAGAGCCGAATACGCTGGGCTTCGCCGCCCGAAAGCGTGTCCGCACTCCGCGAGAGGGAAAGATACCCGAGGCCGACCTTGTCGACGGCAGAAAGGCGCATCTCCATCTCGCTGAAGAGCGGCTCGACAAGCGATTTCTCCTCACCCTCCGCCAAAAGCGCTGGACGCAGATCCTTGAAAAATACCCTGAGATCCTCAATCGATTGGCCAACGAAGGCATTAATGTTCTTGTCGCCGATGTATACCGAGAGTGACTCGGAACGGAGCCGCTTCCCCTCACAAGCTGGGCAGCGTTTCATGAACATGAATGTCTCGATCTCAGCACGGAGATGATCAGATTTCGTCTCACGATACTTACGTTCGAGGAGACCGAGCACGCCTGGGAAGCCGTACTCGTCGGAAAGATCACGTTTGGCGTCGCCGCGGAGAATATACTCGCGCTGTTTTTCGGAAAGCTTCTTCACTGGCACATCGAGCGAGATCTTCTCCCGCTTTGCCATCTCGCGGAGGAGCGACATCGGCCCACTCCCATTGCCACGATCGCTATTCATCTTGCTCCACGGCCGAATCGCACCTTCGGCGATCGAGAGCGAATCATTCGGAATGATAAGCGCCGGATCGAACTCGAGCGTCACACCCAAGCCCCCGCACGTTGGACAGGCGCCCTCAGGACTATTGAAAGAGAAATGAGCCGGGGAAAATTCCGGCAGCTCGATCTGACAGGCCTCGCAACGGTACCGCTCGTGATACGTATGAAAATATTCTCCGTCGACCAAGAGTCGCATGACCCCATGACCAGTCTGGAATGCCGTATGGATCGAGTCGAGCATCCGCTCTTTGTCAGGTCGCGCCGTATCGAGATTGAGGCGATCGATAACAATCAAGCATTCGGCCGGTGCTGCCAGATCGACGACATTTCGGAGCTCTGGCAGTGCGACGGCTGCATCCCGGTACCAGACTCGGACGAATCCCCAATCATCGACGAGCTGAAGCGCCTCGCGCCAATTCTTCCCGGCGAAAAGCGGGCTTTCGGCAGTAAAAACGAGGGCCGACTCATTCGGCAGAGCGAGAATCTCGCCAAGGATCGTAATCGCCGTCTTCCGCGACAGGACCTGGTCACATTTCGGACAATGCGGCTTGCCGACTTTAGCAAAAAGGAGGCGGAGGTAATCATAGACCTCGGTCATCGTCCCGACGGTTGAACGCGGGCTCCGCGACACACTCTTCTGGTCGATCGAGATGGCCGGTGACAGGTTCCGGATCGTATCGACGTCCGGTTTGTCATACCCCTCCATGAAGTTCCGCGCATAAGCGGAGAGCGATTCAACGTAGCGGCGATTCGCTTCGGCGTAGAGCGTATCGAATGCAAGTGAGGATTTTCCTGAGCCGGAAAGTCCGGTCACGACGACGAGGCAGTCGCGTGGGACATCGATGTCCACGTTCTTCAGATTATTTACCCGGGCCCCGCGAATCTCGATCACGCTCTTTTTTCCAGGCATACGCCGCTATGGTGGGATAGACAAGTTGCTTCCCAGTATACCGGGTTTTCGAGCGTGGGTAAAGTATCGGCCCGCCCAGCTAAAGAATCCGGGCGCCAGCCTGACTAGCCCGCCAGGAAAGACTCCCGCTTTTTCTTGCGATGGAAACCAATCGCAAATCGGTGCGCTTCGGCATTCGCGAGGAGGATGTCTTTCTCGAAACGCTTCACGAGTCCGCGCGGTCCGATGATGCGATCAGGCTGATGCTTGGCATTCTTGACTACGCCGACAACCGGTATCGTCAGCCCTTTTTTCCGAAGGATCCGAGTCGCTACATCGCTCTGAAGAAGCGCGCCATCGACAACAATAAGTTCGGGAAGGGTCCACTCGCTATGTGCCAAGCGGCGCGTCAGTATCTCTTCGAGCGCCGACAGGTCATTGCCACCATGGGCGTTCCGCAGTTTGAAAAGACGGTACTGGCTTTTCTTGGCAAGCGCGTGCTGCACGACCGTCATGACACCGACCGTTGCTTCGCCCTGGAGATGCGCCGTATCATACGCTTCGATGCGTGCTGCCGACTCTTCTTCGCGATCTGCCTTCATAAGCGCGACATCTCGGATATGGCCGAGGTCAAAGAGGAGCTTCTTGATCTCATTCGCCTCCTCGAAACGGAGGTCTTTCGCTGCTGTCTTCATCTCGCGCTCGAGATTCTTCACGAGATCAGCTTTCTTCCCACCGAAGAAGAGCGAGATTCGCTTCACCGTCTTCCGATACTCGAGTGCATTTATCGTTCCCGTGCAGACACCAGGGCACAAACCGATCTGCGCCTGGAAGCAGGGCCGGGCCTTTTTCTTCTGCTCCTCATTCAATTCGGCATACGGCACGCATTTGTCCCGGTACGGAAAGATCTGCCGCACGATCCGAAGCGCCGTACGGAGCGCCTCCCCACGCGGGTACGGACCGAATTTCTCCCTGATCGGAGTATCAAACTTACCCGTCTCGATATCGCGTTCACGGACGAGGAGAATGCGGGGAAAGTTTTCTTTCGTAATAACAACAAAGTTATAACTCTTATCATCCTTGGCATCCGTATTGTAAGTCGGCAAGTATTTCTTGATGAGCTGTCCTTCTCGAATAAGCGCTTCGAGGACGGAATCCAGCTGGATCCAGCCGATCGCAACCGCCCGACCCAACATAAGGACAAGCTTCGGTCCGCGAGTTTCCTCGAGATCCGGTCCGAAATAGCTCTTCACCCGGTCCGAGAGAATGGTCGCCTTGCCGATGTAGAGAATCTCATCGCTCGCGTCCAAGAAAAAATACACGCCCGGCGTTTCCGGCAGGGTGTTTTCTTTGAGAAAGCTCGCAATACTGATTTTTTTCTCCCAGGCAGTAATCATAGATATCTATCGTACACTATTGACCCCGTTAGAAGTCACGGTCACTGTATGACAAACCTAGCATCAGTGTCCAGCAGATATCAAAACGGCTTTTATCCGATTCGTCAGCGCGAACAACCACCGTACCCTACTTCTAACGGGGTTGACTTTTTTATGTAAAGAGTGTACAATATTTAAAACGTAACTTTCCAACTGGAGGCGACAATTGCCCGAACGCAAACACCCCGAGTACTACTACACAATCTGCGATGCGATCATCGCCGGGATGGGTCCAGAGTTCGATCAGACCACGTACTACCGACTCTTTCCCAAGGCGGCGAGACCACATCAGGTCATCCCCTACTCCGACGGCTACCTCGCGCATCGACGCATCATCGAACGCTTGGTCAAAGCCAAGATGAAGCGCGCACTGGCTGCCGTTCCCAAAAGGCAGCTCACGCTCGCCTGACCATCCTCCCTCGAGGAGTTGCCTCTGGACTCCTCTCTCGCGAGCCAATCACCTCACACGGTGTACGGGCTCGTTTTTTTATGCTGCCATCATACCCCGCGTTTCATCCGAGCGTCGGTATAGACGCAGAACTCACAGTTCGGAGCAGCTTCGGGCACCGCATCAGCCATGAGACAATCTTTGGCCTGATAGATGACCCCCTCAACCCACTCATCATTCCCCTCATACGCGATGAGCCGGACATCGAACTCGAGCTTCGCATCAAACGCCTCCTTGTCCGTTCCGGCATTGCAGTAGACGAAGTAGCCGGTCGACGAAACGCTGAAGCCATTCGCGCGCAGCAGCCACTGATAGATTTCCATCTGGCGGCGGTACGCGTTATGCCAGTTGTCGTTCAGTTTATCGATCACCTCGCCTTTGGAGGTCGCCTTATAGTCGACCACGATGTATTCATCACGCGAATTGATCCACAAATCGTCAATCGCACCCGTGATGACGAGATTGGTCGGGAGATGATGATGCTGCACGCCCTGGAAATTCTCGCGCCAGATATCGAGGTTCGCATGCGCCACCGGCCGGGCATCGACGCCGTACTGCTCAAGGAGCGGATGCTGTGTGCTCGCAGCGCGATGGATGTCGAATTCTTTCTTCAGAAGCGTATCAACCGCTTTATTCAGATTGAAGGGCGGTCCCTGCGGCTGCCCGACACCGAGTCGACGATCGATATAGAAACAGCGCGGGCACGCGAGGAACTGCTCCAGCTTGGAACGCGAGAGCTTGAACGTGGACTCGCTCTTCGGATCAAAGATATTACGGGAACGGAGGATAGCCATAGTGATTTGATTATACTCCTTCTAAAAAACAAGCGCCGGTCCGGGGAAATCCCTAGACCGGCATTCTTCAAGTCATTGCCTTGCGCCGCTTCAATGCCGCCACAGCACCAATGACCGGTCGGCTCGGGTGTGCCACCTCGAACATTGTTTCTGGAACCGGTGTGACGTCGTCCGTCACCGGGTGCAATCGAAAGAGGAAGTAGTCACGACGATGGGTGAAATCGCCCTTCTTCGACTGATAGAGCGTGGCCATAGCTGGCAGACTGATCTTCCAGACCTTCGGCTTATCACCATTCCACAGGTGAAGAGTTTCGATGTCTTCGTCGCCATGTGGCAAATCGTAGGTCGCGAGCAAATCACCGATGGCCCTGGAGGCAAACTGGCCAATGGGTTGGACGTAGAAGGTGTAGTCAGTCCGCGGCTTTGCCTTGATCGACTTTCGAGCAATTTTGGTTGGCATACTGCCCTCCGTGGTTGGGAAACAACAAGAAATTGGTGCTGCTACCATAGCACAAAACCGCGAAAAATCAACCCCGTTAGAAAAACAGGTTTTGCTTGATACCTTAGCCTGAAACCATGAGACCGTGCGCGGCCAAAAAATTTCAGGTAGACTCCTATTCTTCTCTCACGGGGTCAGGGGTTCTCCACAGGGAGAACAATAATCATCGTCTTGCGTTCCGTCTGTATCGGTAGGTGTTTCCCGGTCGGATACTCCCGGATGGCGTCAAAAAGAATCTGCTCAGAGTAACGATAACCATCGCCTTTGCGTGTGCCCGGATCATTGGTAATAAATTCTTTTGTCATCACATCATAGCCCGTCACTACGAGCATGTGTTGGAGCGGCCCAGGCAGCGTAAAGTTTGGGTTTTTTAATGCCCGGCCATTCGTCGGAACAATGAGGAGTCCGCGAGCGGTTGCCATCCGGAGATCGTTCAAAGAAAAGTCATACTCAACCGTAAAATCAGTCATCTCAAAGTATCCCCGGAGCAACGCTTCGGCTGTCTCTTTGGCATCCGTATCAATTGCCTGGCCGATCTTCTTTTCCTGATACCGAGCCATGGCGATGAGTTCCGCCTTCGCGGTCTCTTTCGTATACGTCTTCTCGACCCGCCAAGCATGAGCCATGAGCACAGAGGCTTCCTCGCAACCGTTCTGAAATTCGCTTTTGTTCCATTCGCCGGTCGGAGCCTGTGAAACAAATGGCACCGATAGCCAGATTTTCGGCTGAATTGGATCCTCTACCGGTACGAGAACCGTCTCGCTCGGCAAAACGGGTTCATCGAGAGACACGCGTTCCTCCTGTACCGTTGGTATCTCGGATGATGTCCGGTCGAACGTCATCCCTTCGTCAGCCTGTTCGGAAAAATGTAAAACCGAATACCAAAGCCCCCAGCTGATGAGAGCCATACCAAGAATGAGGAGCGGTGTACGAGTGTTCATGCCTCCATCCTAGCATTATAAAAAGAAGAGTCCCCGCCTTCGTGGAAAGCAGGGGTCTTGGAAAGGCTGGGGGTGCATACGGATTACCCCCATCATCAGTTCGACCGATAGTACGGCCGGTCTCGTCCTAGGAAAAGCGAAACCCCTCCGGGTGGCTGCTCGCTCGCACCGATCCAGCAGTACAGGCTGCGACGGCGGCTCACATCGCGCCGAGAGTGGTGCGGCCGAGCGGCCGGCGGACGCCTGAGGCAATAGGTCACCTTGAGGCGACTGCGGCCCTGATAACGCTCCTGGGAACGACCGATGTAGAAGTACTCACACTCCATGACCTCGCTCGGGTCAATGGATTCCGGGAACCGGTACCACTCCTTCAGGATGGTCCGGAGCACCACCGGTCGGAGCGTGTCGAGGACAAGCGCTAGCGGGGTGTCGTCGGGAAATGGGAAACGTCCGAGGTAGTGTTCCTCGGGGAGCAGCCTGACTCTGACGGAATTCATGAGGAAACCTCCAGTCGCTCAGTTGGGAAAGAATCAGGCGAGTGTACCACTCGCCCAGACATTTGTAAAACTAGCGGCGACGGCCGAAGTGGCGCGCTCCTGGACGAGCCGAAGAGGACGGACGGCGGACGCTTCGAACCGGCCTCGGTTCGCCTTCCGGTACGGTTCCGCCAACGATAGGCAACGTCATGCGCATGAGTCGCTCGATATCGCGGACATTCCCCTTTTGGTCAGGTGTCGCGAAAGAAATAGCACGCCCCTCACGACCCGCGCGAGCGGTACGACCGATACGATGGACATAGTCCTCAGCCTTCTCCGGCAGGTCATAGTTGATGACGACCTCGATGCCTGAAACATCGATACCGCGCGCGGCGATATCCGTCGCGACCATGACGCGGTAGCGACCGGCCTTGAAGCCAGAGAGTGCTTCACGGCGCTGGCTGAGCGAGCGGTTCGAATGGATCTCTACGGCCTGATGTCCTTTGTTGCGGAGTGACAAGGCAATACGCTTCGCGATGAATTTGGTACGCGTAAAAACGAGCACACTGCCAGAGTACTCAGTCAGGAGTTTCAAAAGGAGGTCGAGCTTCTCCATGTGAGGCACGAAGAAGAGCTCCTGGGCGATCTTCTCCACGGCCGTACCCGGAGGAGCGACCTCGACGCGGGTCGGGATCGAGAGGTACGACGTGGCGAGACGAATCACCTCGTTCGGCATCGTCGCGGAAAACAGCATCGTCTGGCGCTCTTTCGGGACGTGCTTCACGACTTCGGCGATCTGCGGCGCGAAACCCATGTCGAGCATATGATCAGCCTCATCGAGGACGAGAATGCGAACCTGGTCGAGTTTCACCGTACGCTGGCCGAGATGGTCATTGAGCCGACCCGGAGTCGCGATAACCACATGCGGATTAGCGCGGATCTGACGCTTCTGCTTCTCCATCGAGTCGCCACCAATGAGGACAGCGGTGCGGATACCCAGCTTTCGGCCGATACGCTGAATAGTCTCGTCGACTTGGAGCGCGAGTTCGCGAGTCGGGAGGATGACGAGACCCTGCCGGGTTTTGTCTTCGAGGATGCGGCCAATCATCGGGATACCGAACGCGAGCGTCTTGCCGGTGCCGGTCTGAGCGATACCCATGACGTCTTTGCCGGTGATCGCAATCGGGATCGAACGCTCCTGAATTGGCGTGGGTGTAACAAATTTGAGCTCGTCGAGGACAGCGAGAAGTCCTGGGGCGATACCGAGGTGATGGAAACTCATGCGGAAAAGATTAGGACTGAAATCAAGCTATCTTGGCACGCTTTGGCCGTTTGGTCAAGGGTAATATTTTTTCTGGTAAGCACTATTCCCAGATTTTGAGCCATTTTCCGAGATACTCGACGACGACATAGAGGAAGAAAACATAGCCGATAACGCCCGCAATAAGCGTCACGAGGATGCCATTCACGATACGATTGCGCTCACGTTTCGCTTGGTCGAGTGTACAAATCCCCTGCCGCCGGAGATGGTAGAAATACGCCAGGCCGAGCGCGAGGAGTCCAGCCAAACGGAAATACCATTTGTATTCGCCGTAGAACGTATCCGAAAGTGAAGTCGCAAAGCCGACCGTCGAAAGACCAAGGAGCACCAGAATAACGGGTGACAGACAACAGAGTGAAGCAATCACGACCGGGACTGAGGTAATTCTTAAAATTTCTTTTAATTGCATATCTATGACTGTAGAAAGAGCCCGATCCGATAACTCGCAAGCGCGACGAGTGCCGAGAGTACCGTCCCCCAGACGAGATCAACGAGCGTCACCGTCACCGGCCAGTCACGCATGGTGGCGAGATTGGTCAGATCATAGGTCGCATAGGTCATGAGGCCGAAAAGTGCCCCATAGAGAAACGCTCGTTTCCAACCACCCTCAGCGAGGGCCGGAGAAACAGCAAAGAAGATAACACCACCAATGAACAAGAGGTAGAACAGGATGGCCGCGACCCAGTTGAAATCCGTCCGAAGCAGAAAACCGATCTGTGCCCGATAGAAGTTCTTGGCAAAAAATCCCAGCCAGAGCATATCGATTGTAAAGAAGACCGGTACGGTAAGAAGGTACAGTTTAACCCAGAGAAGTGTATTCATTGACCTAGTATAGCACCCCGTCAGGGACTAGCGGATTGCGCGAGCAACAGCATCGACGACGCGCCTGTCAAAGGTGTTCGGGATGATATTTCCCGCTGTCGGCTTTGCAATGAGACCCGCGAGGTTTTTGGCTGCCTTGACGAGCATGACGTCAGTAATTCGCTTTACTTTATGATCGAGCGCCCCGCGGAAGATTCCTGGGAAGCCGAGCGAATTATTGATCTGATTGGCGAAGTCCGATCGCCCGGTCGCAACGACACGTGCTCCGGCAGCGAGCGCAACCTCCGGCATGATTTCCGGTACCGGATTGGCAAGCGCAAAGATGACCGCATCCTCGGCCATCGTCCGCACATGATCCTCGGTCAATAGGCCGCCCTTGGAAACGCCGATGAAGACATCGACTCCCGCAATCGCGACACTGAGATCGCCATCGATACCATCAGGATTAGTCCGTGAGCGGAGGGCCTGCTTGTGTTGGTCGAGATCAGTACGATTCGGCCCCAAGATGCCGCGACTGTCGAGCATGACGATATTCTCTACGCCGTACAAGAGGAGAAGTTCAGCGATCGCCTGACCCGCCGCGCCAGCGCCTGAAATGACGACCCAGACAGATTCTTTTTTCTTCTTCACAACTTTGAGCGCATTGATGAAGCCGGTCAGAACCACCATCGCCGTCCCGTGCTGATCATCGTGCATGACGGGAATATCGAGCTCGGCCTGGAGCCGCTCTTCGATTTCAAAACAGCGCGGCGCCGCGATGTCCTCGAGGTTCACACCACCGAAGCCAGGAGCGATCCGTTTCACCGTCTCGATGATTTCCTCGGTGTCTTGTGTGGCGAGCACGATCGGAAACGCGTCGACCTGGGCGAGGGACTTGAAGAGCATCGACTTCCCCTCCATCACGGGGAGTGCTGCCTCCGGGCCGATATTGCCGAGGCCGAGCACAGCGGAACCGTCCGTTACGACCGCAACGGCATTCCCCTTCATCGTGTATTTCGCGACTTCCTCCGGATATTTCGCGAGATGACTCGATACCGCTCCAACACCGGGCGTATAGACCACCGAGAGGTCCTCTTTATTCGTCACTGGGATTTTCGGTGTGATTTCTACCTTGCCACGGAGCTTCTTGTGGAGCGCGAGGGCGAGCTTCGCATAATTCTTTTTTACTGTCTTTTTTGTCGTCATAGTGGGAGTTTAAAAATTTGAGTGCCTTCCTATTCTACTCGTTCGAGAAAAAAAAGCAGAGTCTTCGCGCACGAAGACTCTAAACTAGCTGCTTAGTTCATGGGGTAGTACCCGTCGACGATGATGGTCTGTCCGTGGATGTAGCTCGCACCCGTACCCGAAAGGAAGACGACGACACTCGCTACTTCCGCCGGCTCAGCGAATCGTCCGACACCGATGAGGCGCATCTCGTTGTTGCGGTAGTCTTCCGGCAGCGTCCGATTCATCGGCGTATCAATCCAGCCGGGAGCGACACCGTTGACACGGATGCCGTATTTGGCGTACCGCTTCGCGAGGACGCGAGGACGTAGGACGAGCGAGGCTTTCGACTCGTCGTACGGCCACGACATCTCATCGTACGAATTGATGCCGTTCGTCGAAGAGATGACGACGTACGAGCCTTTCACGTCGTTGAGACGCATCCGTTCGAGAATGCATCGGGCAGCCAGCGCCGAACTGAAGACATTGACTTCGAAAACTCGCTGCCAGCCCTCCTGGTCGCGTTCGACCGAGCTCAGATTCTGCTCGAGAAAATCCACGTTCGGCGAAATGCCAATCGTATCGACGGCGAGAGAGATTTCGGCACCGATCATATCGACGGCCGTCTGGAGCGAGCGCTCGAAACCGGCCTTCGTTTCGTCCGTAATGCCGGAAAGCTGGAAAGCGTGTGCCTTTACACCCGCTGCTTCGAGCTCGGTCTTGAGGGCCTCGGCCTTTTCACGGCCGGAGTTGTAGGTGAAGCTGACCGCACTGGCACCATTCGCAACGAGCGCACGGATGATCTCCGCCCCGATACCGCCAGCACCGAGTACGAGTGCATGGCCACTGACCTTGGGAATGTACTGATTCATAATCTCTGTTTCTCCTGTTGGTGATGGGTTAGGTTCAACCGCTTTGAACTCACCCCCGCATTATACCCCCCGGGGGTACTAGCGTCAATCCCCCGTTAGAAGCAGACTTGAGTGAGCTAAAAATACATATAACCTGAGATGACCGAAACTTCTAACGGGGCCAAGAGGATGGAAAAGCCTGTCTTTGGCCTAGTCTTGCGCACGGATACGGAAGATGCGGTCATCGAGCGGTGCGGGCTTACCCCGTCCATCGCGGTTCGAAGTCGTGAAATAGATATTGCCATCCGGCCCTTCGACGACGGCACGGATGCGGCCAAGCGAGACTTCACGCAGCTTGCCGTAACCCGCGATCTTTTTGGGATCATTCGTATTGAGTCGGATTCGCATCAGTCCCTCACCTTTGAGCGCACCAAAAAAGAGGTTTCCTCTCCATTCCGGGAAAACGCGACCCGAATAAATCATGAGCGATCCGGGCGCCTCGGCCGGCGTATAGGTGAGGATCGGCGCGATCATCCCCTCGCGATTCCTTTCGTGCGAAACGATCGGCCACCCGTAATTTCCCCCTCGCTCGATCACATTCACCTCGTCCCCGCCCGCTGGTCCATCGATGATGGACGGGCCATGCTCGGTCTCATAAAAGAGAGCATTGTCCGGGTGCCAGGCGAGACCCTGAGGATTGCGGTGGCCGTATGACCAGACCGCGCTCCCCGGAAACGGATTGTCCGACGGAATCGTACCGTTGGCATTGATTCGGAGAATCTTGCCTGCGAGCGATCCTGTTTCCTGAGCCAGACGTTTGTCAGTCGCGTCTCCCGTCGAGATATAGAGTTTGCCATCGGGACCGAATGCAATCCGACAGCCCGAGTGATACTGCGCCGCCGGGATGCGGTCGATGACAACAAATGGGTTCTCGAGCTTATCGCCAGCATCGACGAAACGCCTCACTTTGACCCAAAGATCCGTGCCATCGGCATACGCGACCGCGGTATAGAGAAAACGATTCTCAGGGTACCCCGGATCGAGCGCGAGGGACATCAGTCCATCTTCCCCCTTCTCGATAACGTCATCAAACACGTGAAGCGGCTTCTCTCTGAGCTCGCCATTTTCAACGACACGGATCTGCCCAGACCGCTCGGTGACAAGCATGCGTTCGGGCGATGTAAAGACGAGGTCCCATGGCGTATCGAGACCGGCAGCAATGGCATCAATCTCCATCGGCGGATTTCGGTCCGGCGTCCGTTCCCCAGTATCCGGAGCATCGCGCACGATCGGCGCGTCCGAAATGACCGGCTTATTATCGACGAAGATTACCTCTTGTCCCGAATCGGTCGCTACCTCGAGCCAGTTGAACCAGTACACTCCGACAAAGAGACCGGCTGATAAGAGCAAGAAAAAAGTGTAGGTAAGAAATCGTTGCATGGTTTTATTTTGTACTGTCAGTATACCATCCGAAGGTGTGTTGACGTTTCTAGAAAAGTGCTATACTCGAAACGGAAAGCCTTCAGAACGGTCCCGCGAAAAATTGAAACCCACCTGGTATTCAGGGAAATGATTTTTCCGACGCTATCATTTTTGGGATTCAGTCGCCCGGCCTGCATTGAGGGCTTTTCATTCAAAAGAGAACATAACGGCGCACAGAGCGCTTTTTTTTGTTGGAAAATTCACTATTTCCCTAGAGTGATCGGCTATCATAGGCCCAGTGGAGAATCGCCTGACGCTGCCTGGGCCGACACGCCTGATCGCCACGTCGGCAATGCGTCACGAGCTGGGCGATATGCCGCCCGATGGCCCGCCAGCGACGAATCTGGCGCTCGTCCTCATCTGGTATGCGCCGACCCAGATAGTAGCGGCAATACCATTGGAACCAGCCTCGCGGATCGTCCGGATATATCCAACCTTTTGCTCGCCAGACCGACAGAGGCTGCGATGCGTTCACGCCAAAATAATTAAGCGACGGATCATGCCGCTCGGGACAGAGTTTTGCTCGTTTGAACCAGCTCACTGGGAACTCATCACAGCAGTCCGTCATATATTTTCCGCCAAAGACTCCGAGCACGAGCATCTCAGCTGGGGTCAGATCAGGTTTGAAGTCAGGATGGAAATTTTTCCCCACCGGTTCGCTACAGATGTACTCATAGCCCTGCTGCATTCGATCGTTCACGCTGATCACGCGTTGTTTCTTTGACATAATTCAATAAGTATTGATCGTCATCACCCTAGCATCACGCCCCGCCCTTTTCAATCCGCGCGAAACCCCGTAGTCTGAAGACGCTTTCTATAAGGATCGACTATGAATTCCTCATCATCGCCCGCTCAAGTGATACCGACTGCGAAGCGCCCACTCCTCGAGCGGATCGCCCTTGCCGCGCCACGCTATATCGGCTCTCCGGTTTCGCTTGTCCTTCATTCGATTTTTTTTGTCGGCATCTTCGCGCTCCAATGGATCGGCTACACCTTTGAAGAAATCATGCTCATCCTGACCACGGTTGTCTCGCTCGAGGCAATCTACCTTTCCATCTTTATCCAGATTACCGTCAATCACCAAGCCCGGAAGCTCAGCGAAGTCAGTGAGGATGTGGAGGAGATCAGCGAGGACGTGGAGGAGATCAGCGAGGACGTGGAGGGAATTTCGGAAGACGTCGAGGAAATATCGAAAGACCTCGATGATATCCAAGAGGACGTGAAAGAGATCAGCGAAGATGTCGAAGATCTCGGTGAAGAAATCGAAAAGGATGACAAAGAATACACAGCCGACCGCACCCATGATATCCAGAAAATCACGTACATCCAGGGGGCGCTCGAAGAGCTCCTTCGCGAGGTGAAGGCGATGAAAGACGGTCGTTAGCGCATCGTCGTCAGCCCTGAAAATCCGGATCGTGATCGAAGCGCGCCGTCCAAGCCGCATAGCTCACCAGGACATACAGGACGATGGTCACGACAAAAAACGCGATATATTGCTCGTGTTCCATACTGTCTGTCCCAGTCAGCCAGAGTGTCACTACATAGGCGAAGAGCGGCATGATGATATCCGAAGCAACGTTTATCTTGGCTTCGCGGATACGAAGCCGCATCTCGACGAACTCCCAGAGGACTGCTACGACGAGCGTAACGAAGAAAAGCGGCACTGCTGGTAATCCAAACACGAGTCCGATGAGCGCGATGAGCGTCCCGAGGAGAAAGTGCGGCATCGACCAATAGTCGATCGAGTGCCTGAGATGGCGGGTCAAGGCGTATTTTCGGAGCATAACTGAAGTTCGCAACAGCGCACTCAGGAGCGGCTAGGCCGCCGGGCTCGCTGGCGGCGTCATCTTGGATGTTTCGCCAGGCTTCACCGGACAGGTTGAGAATCCGAGGAGCGTATAGAGCCAGCAGGTCCCGAAGACACCAGTTGCGAGCACAACAAGACCGAGGATGCCCCACCATGACTGATGATCATATCCGTACCACATGAGAAAGAGTCCAACGAGCACGCGGATGACTCGGTCGGTCGTCCCAATATTTTTCTTGAACATAGTTTTACTCTGATGGATTACTGCTCTATAAGTATTATACTCTCTCGTATCCATCATCCACGATTGAGCCACGTGATGGTAAACTGCGACACCGCTGCAAACGATACCCAAACGAGGTACGGCAAATTGGCATAGGCCACCCACGGGATGTGTGATCGGATCGCCAAGAGCGCCCACACGAGCGTGATCCAGACGAGGACGATGTCAAGCGCAGCCAACCAATTATTCTGGAGTCCGAACTGAATGGGCGTAAAGATGAGATTGAAGACGAGATTCAAAATGAACGGCAGGAGCGCCATGAACACAATACGCCCCTGAAAGTAGCGCAGCACCACAGTAAAAAAACTGACTGCGATGATGATATAGAGTACGCTCCAGACCGGTCCAAAGAGCCACTCGGGGGGCGCCCAAAATGGCTTCATGAGCGTGGCGTACCAATCAGTCGCAGAGTTCATAGGCGGGTACTATATCAGATGAGCTTCACTCGAACAGCTAGGGATTGCCCTTCGCGGATATCTTCAGTCTGACGGACTTTGGCTTTCAGCGCCAGAAGGTATGGACCCTCTTTCGTCGGGAAAAGCGTCGTTCACCACGTCGTCTTGCCGATAGCTGCCTCGATCGGAACATACTGAAAACCGACCATCTTCGTCCGAGCTGCGCGAATCGCTCTCGTCGTCTCGTCATCGGCGTAAACAAAATACCAGCTCGCCGGCTCGACCGTATAGCGGATAACTTTTCCGCGAATCTGAAACGTTTTTACGTTTGCCATCTTCATGATTATTTTTTCACCGCACAGACTCCGCCCGGACAGACAGGAGCAAATTCTGATGATTTGATGAACCCTTTTCGGACGAGCCAGGTATAGATGGTGCAGCCGACGCAGAAACCGACGGCCGACTCGAGCCACATGAAGACGAGACAGGTGCCGCAAAGTATCATCGGGATGAGACAGGGCGACGTCCCATCGATCGTGAACGAATTACACGAAGTAGCAAAATACAGCTGGTTTCCGAGAAGGAAGAGGACCACACTCGACATGACGAGCCCGATTCCCCAGGCAAACCGCTTTTGGACAGCGCCGACATACTCCGGCCGCTGATTCCGTACGAGGAGCGCGCCGAGACGGCCATAGAGCGACCACTCGGGACCGACAGCGACTTTCAGCGCGAAGTCAATCCAGAAAGAAAGCACTACCCAAAAAGCAAGCTCGGCATTTTTATCGTAATACACCGCCAGGAGCGTGATGAGCCCGAGCGCGAACATAATCCCCGCCGCCGCCCGAATCTCGCGCTCATTGACGACGCCATAGGGCGCCGGAACGCCATCGATTGTGAGTCCCGAGATGATTTTTCCGTACGCCATAAAAAAGCTAGATTATCCCACCTATGCTAGCAGAAAATCAGGCAATTGTCCGCCAGAACCTCTCCGCAAGGTTGGTGAAACGGCCGACATTTCCCGCCATGAGAAAGAGGATGCCGCCGTACACCGCGACATTGATCAGCTTGTCATCGGAAAAGAGTTTCAGTGCGCTCCCGAGCGCCTTGTTCGGGACGAATGGCGTCCCATGGAAATTCACCGCCGCATAGAGTTCGTCGAGGACGAGGTGCCCGACATAGCCGACCATCATCGCGACCGCGAGAACGAACGCCTCCATATCCGTGAATGAAAAATGCACTGCCAGAAAAAATGTGGCGATTCCTGCAAGGAGCGCTGCCGGGAGCGAATGCGCCATGCCACGATGCCGTGTGAAACGCTTGAAGAGAGCACCGAGGATGAGGTAGACGAAACCGAACGCGCCAGCCGCCCACAGTGCAACGCGAACGAGATTATCTGGCATCTCTCGGTATGCCGACGATCCCGTGAGTACAGCTGCGACGACCGCAAATGATCCGAATGAGACATGAAACGGGATCCCCGAGTCCGAATCCATATCCGGCAAGACCGACCCGAGCACGGCCGCGACAAAGACCACGAGGAGAAAACTCGGCACATCGAGGAGCGCGAGCGAGATAAGCGCTCCGCCGCCGAGGATACCGGAAGCGATGCCGAGTGAAATGTGCGAACGAAAACTGGCCATACTATTTCGATTCAATCAGTGAAAGTTTTTCCACCCGCGAGAGTCGCTTCACCCGCGCCTCTTCGCGCTGTGCGTTCGATCGGGTCCGAAAACGCCGCGAGTAGACGAGCATGACCGGCCGCCGCGCCTGGGTGTATTTTGCTCCTCGCGACACATCACCGTTATGCTCAGACAAACGGCGCGCTATATCCGTCGTGATCCCGGTGTAGAGCGTATCGTCAGCGCAGCGGAGAATATATACATAGTACATACTCATACTACGTAAGTCGCTCACTCCCAAGCGTCCGGAGCTTGCCCCGACGGATCGCAAAGTCCGGCATCGACCGCGCGACGAGCAACCAGAACCGCGCCGAGTGATCGAACGCCCCGAGATGGCAAAGTTCGTGGAGAATAACATAGTCAGCGAGTTCGGGCGAGAGCAGTGCGATCCGATAATTGAACGAGAGATTCCCCGAGCGAGAACAGCTCCCCCAGCGCGTTTTCTGATTCCGGATACTGATAGCGCCGTAGCGGAAACCGTAGGCTACATTGAAATGCGCGAGCCGCTTCGCCGCGAGCGTACGGGCGGCCTCTTTGTACGCTGCATATTCGCGTTTTCCGCCTCGCGCCATCGGATGGCGACTGATCCGCCGAAAGCGTTCCGCGGCCGAACGGATCCACTCGGCATGCTCCACGAGGAAACGCTCAATAAATCGCCCGCTCACCCAGACCGGCGCCGAGACCGCAAGCGCACCGCCAGGCGAAACGGAGACACGCAATCGCCGCGCCCGGAGACTCTTCCGAAGCGTGTAATCATAAATCGTGGCGCCGAGAGCAATGGTCCGAATCATGCCAGTGTACACTCAAAGACTTTTTGTTTTCCCGTTGCGCCAGACCTGAGTGTCAGCGCATCCTGGGATACACCGAGGTGTCGCGCAAGGAGCCGTACTACCGCTGCGTTCGCCTTCCCCTCGATTGGGGGTGCCTTCACCGACACGATGAAATGGGTCGCATCGATTGCCTCGACGTGTTCGGCACGGGGTCGGTTTTTGACAGTGGCAAAGACGCGCATAGACGAACACAATGGGTATTTTACCATTTCACGGGACGAGGGGTGTATAATGATGGCGTAATCCAAAGCACAAGACTATGCACCCGATGGAACAGCCGTCGAAGGGTATGCCGGTCGAACAGCTCCCGCTCGACCTCGGCAATCACGAAGAGCAGCTGAAGCCGGCTCAACCAGAGACAGAGGAAATCGATGTTGAAACACTCGAGGACAACGAACTCGCGGCCCTCTACCATGAAGCGGTCGGTAAGGACCCAAAGGTTCGCTCACTCGACCGACTCCAGCTCCTTGCGGGAATCCGGGATCCGAAAGCAGAACTCGAACGGCTCGGCGCAATCGACCGCGAATCTGATAAAGAGGACCTCAAACGTCCGTACATAAGATAGTCGAAATGACCTCCTCCCCGGACTCCGCTTCGCTCAGTCCGGGGTTTCCTTTTTCGT
>CAZCTF010000001.1:1313-40579 GCA_964501755.1 uncultured Bdellovibrionales bacterium | reverse complement strand
TCAATTACCACAACCGGTTCTGGTTCGGTGACAATTTCCGGTTCCGGCAATTTTACCGGGATTGGCTTTGGAACAATGGGACGTTGGGTAGGTTTCGGACGTGGAGCTTCAGCGACACGTTCACGCTTCGCAATCATTTCGCCACCATGAGAGGGCGAGCGTTCGCGCGACGCTGGTGCAGCAGCTGCCCGAGGAGTCAGATGCTGGGTGGCAGGAGTGAGCGGCGCACGGAGCGCTTGTTTTTCTTCTTCCGTCAGCATCCCCGTCCAGCGGCGAATCTTTTCCTCGACTTCTGCCTGAGATGACGCATAACGTTCGCGCGTGACCGCAATGACCCGTTCATTGATACCCGGCGTCTCGACAAGGATTGGCGGCAACGTCGTCGCGGAAAATGCATCGCCCGCGATACCGTCGATCATGAGCTTCAGATAGATATTGTATTTCGGCAGATTGACCAAATCGTTCATCATAAAGACCGGCTCGAATTCCTTCTCGAGAAGCTCGGCATCCGCCGCACCAACACGGAACGAAACGATCGTTCCGCAGTTACCGAAAACCGCATCGCTCACCTTTTCTTCGAGCTGCATGATGTACTGATTGGCGAGGATGAGCGAGAGGCGGTACTTACGCGCCTCGGAAAGGATATTGGCGAACGAATCCGTCGCGAAGTTCTGGAACTCATCGACGTAGAGGTAGAAATCCCGGCGTTCTTCCTCTGGGATATCGGCCCGGCCCATAGCGGCAAGTTGGATCTTGGTAATCATCATGGCGCCGAGGAGCGCGCTCGAGTCTTCACCAATCTTCCCTTTGGCGAGATTCATGATGAGAATCTTTTTGTTGTCCATGATATCGCGCACATCAAAAGCGCTCGTCGGCTGACCGATGATGTTCCGGATCAAGCTATTCGAAGTGAATTGTCCAACCTTGTTCTGGATCGGCGAGATGACCTCCTGGAGCGTCCGCTCGTTCCAGCCGGCAAACTCGACGGCCCAGAACTGCTTCACAACCGGATCAGTCACTTTCTCGATCACCCGCTCGCGATAGCTCTTATCGACGAGGATACGCATAACGCCGAGGAGACTCGATCCCGGGTATTCGAGGAGCGCGAGGATAGCATTCCGGAGAATATATTCGAGCCGCGGTCCCCAGGAATCAGCCCAGATCTTCTTGAAAACTCCGACGAGACCAGAAGCCACGAGTGAACGCTGGTCCGCGCCGACCTGCTCGAGCACATTAAAGGCAATCGGAAACGCCTGGTCTGCCGGATCAAAGTAGATAACGTCATTGATGCGTTCCGGAGGGATCGCCTTGATGAGTTTTAGTGCGACATCGCCGTGCGGATCGATGAAACAGATGCCGTGGCCCTGCTGGATATCTTGGATGGCGAGATTCTCGAGCAAGTTGGTCTTGCCCATACCGGTCTTGCCGAGGAGGTACATGTGGCGTCGCCGGTCATCGGCTTTAATGCCAAAGACTCGCTCCTGGTTGCGGAAATTGGTCTTAGCAAAGACGGTAATCGGATTGTCATCGAGCTCGGACATAAGATACGTTGATCTTTAGAGCAAAAGGAAAGCGGTCCGAAAACGGGCCAGGGTGCTCATCATTGTACCGGCAAATTATTAGGCGCGCCACCCCGCTTGGTCATGACACGAGAGAGAGCCGGGGCAAGTACCTGCATATCCGGGAGATGAAAGACCGTGGCCAGCTCTTCGGAAGAAAACAAGAAACAATTCTCCCCCGGATCGGAATCCCGCGTGATGTAACGACGGAAGAGCCGACGCTGACGGTACCGCGTGCGTTGATCCACCATAATATATGACGCATACGTCTTGGAGAGATCGTCTGGTACCATACTATTTAGACTGATGTCGTTGAATTGTTTGATTGCACCGATAAATGCTGACACACCGGTCGCTTTCGAGAAATGCTCTCTTCTCCCGAGATATACGTGGCGCATTTTGATCTTAAACATCGGCTTGCCGATATTGCTCTCGAGCGCTTTCAAGATATCTTTCTGCCCAGGAGTCAATCGAAACTCGATCGGCTGCTCTTCGCTTTTGGCGGCTTCGGCAAGGCTCGTCCAGGTCAACTCCTGGCCCAAAAGGCCTGAGAAGATATTACGGAAAACATCCACCAGATCATGCCAAACGCGAGAAAAAATCCCTCCACTCGCTACTTCCTCATGTCCGAGAAATTCCTCGATCGTTGCTTGACCCTTCTTCGGTCCCCAGTCTTCTTTGATCGGCGTCGCCAAAAACTGTAGCCAGAGATGTTGGCCTGGGCCGAGTTTGCCCATTGTCTCAATGAGGCCCGCCAAGGGATCAAGCATTTTCCCTGTCACAGATTCCTCGAAGAATTTATAGGTACGGATTGGATAAAGGTCGGGCTTAAAGAGTTTGAACTCGGTCCCCCATAGGTCCCAATCCTTGTTCGGCAAAGTTCGTGGCACCTCTTTGGTATAGTCTCCGACTTCGATGATCTCGACATTTGGATATTGCGCGTAAAAATGCGCTTCCACCAGATTGCGGAAAGACTTCTGCGTCCGGATATACATATGGACCTGGCCTTCGGTCGAAACCAGCTCGAGACAGAATTTTGCCGGATATTCCCCAACAACATATTCTTCAAATGTAGTCGGACTCTTGATCACACCACCAAAACCGGAATAGATGAGCTCCATCGGATGAGGGCTCTTTTCGAGCTCCTTGGGCGGGATAATCTCAAGAAGTACCCATTCAATCTTTGAGCCAAAAATCCCATTCCGGCTGTCGACCCAGAGCATCATGAAAATCGGGTAGAACGCAAACGGGATAATGTAGTACCAGACATCGCCTGCGACTGAGGCGATGGTAGCCATGTTTTGAAAAAGTTCGAACATGCAGCAATATCACTCATTAGGGAGAACATTGTCTCCACTTCGTAGTATAGAGAGTTTTCAATCCGGAGCAAAATCCACAGGTCACTCGATCGGATGACTCAGAAAGCCACAGAAAACCCCACATCTATCAGCGGGGTTTAGAACGGAACAAACGTTTCCGATTACTCCTTGCCATCAGCGATGGAGTAGATATTCTTGCCGACTTTCGTGAAGAAACTATTGAGATTGATAATGACCGTAGAGCGCTTCACCTGACGGACCTTCATGACCGCCTTCAGCAGGTCTTCACGCGTCATCGGTTCTTCGTGCTCTTTCAAAATCGATTTCAGAACCTCGCGTACTGTCCCGGGACGGAAACCCCAATCAGAGAGGGCGTAGGTACCCCGACCGACTAAGACGAAACGCTTGTCCTTGATGAGCTCGTTATGAACAGTCTGAGGATGTGTCTTCTTGCCGGACTTATAGAGACCGTGCTCATCAATGAGTCGGGCGATCTCGCGGAAGTGAAGCGGTTTCTTCATCACCTGCAAGATGAGATGAGCACGTTCGCGGGTACCGCGTGGACGCACGGTGCTCCAATGCGACAAGCCATACCGCCCAAAGGCATTCTTCTCAATCTCGGCCGACGGCGCGAGGAGCGATTCAAACATATCCTTGGAAAGATCGGAAGACTCCGATTTCTTCGTATAGAGTGCGTAGAAATCCTCGAGCGACTGCACATCGCTCGCTTCCTGGAGCAGTCCAACTGTAGTGGCGACGAGCTTTTCCCAATCAGACATCGAAAAACCATCCGTTGTGACGACCGTTTTCCTTTTCGCGGTCTCCTTGGCAATCTTGATGCCTGGAATCGCCGAGAGGATTGCGGCGAGTGCTTTCTTCTCCGAAACCGTGTCATTCGCGAGCACTTCGAGCAAATCATCGATCGCCATGATTCCACCATGACTCTTCACGGTATCGATAACACGGTGCACGAGGATATGGTCCGTCTCGCGAGCCATGATTTCTTTGACCCGTTTCATGATGACATCGACGATCTGGCGAACACGCTCGCGTGTGATGCCATGCGCCTTGCCGATTTCCTCCAGGGTTTTTTCAGCTCCGTCGATAACGCCAAACCGCTCACGTGTGATGACGCCAGAACGCTCCGGAAAAGATGACAAGAGAGCGCCCAGGAGCTCCTCCGCAGTGCGGGTGCTTGACAGGCGGACGGAATCGATTGCTTTCCTTCTTTCAGCCATAAAAAACAGGGATAATTAGCATTTCTGAGAACGCCTCATATTAACGCATATTACCATATTTTGTCAAGGGTTATGGTCCCTTGGTCGCCTCCCCGATTATCCCTTGTCTCAGAGCTTGTTTGCTATTGACAAATATGTCTTGTATAATTTTACATAGGAAAACCCAAAAGAAAGTTTCCCGAAAAATACAGAAAAAAATAAACTTTTATGTCAGACTCTTCTACTGATCCAAATTTTCAGTCAGCGCCGGACAATGGCGCCAAGATTCAGGCGCTCCGGGATATGATCATGAATGCTGAGCGCACCATTCAGGGTGCCAAGGCGATGCTCCTCCAGATCGAGGGAAAGAAAAAAACCGGTCGGCCGAAAAAGTCCGATGACGATGCCACGGGAACGGTTGTCGAGGGTACTTTCGATGGCCAGATCATGCTCGGTACCGACGGCAAACAATATCCGGTTCCAGCCAACTACGCCTCCAAGTCGAAACTCGTCGAGGGCGATATGCTGAAACTTACCATCACGACTGATGGCTCGTTCATCTATAAGCAGATCGGGCCGATCGATCGCCGTCACGCCATCGGTATTGTCAGCCAGGACGAGAGCGGGAATTACCACATCGTCGTCGAAGGTGAACCGTTCCGTGTCCTCCTCGCCTCTATCACCTACTTCCGTGCCGAGCCCGGTGACGAAGTCGCTGTCACGATGCCGCGCGATCTCTCCGCTTCTTGGGTCGCGATCGAAAATATCCTCCAGAAGGGCGCGCTCGGCGTTGCTGTCCCGGCCGTCAAACGCGCCGGCGAACGCCACCTGAATGCCGACTGGAAGAAAGAACTCGCCGATACCAAATCAACCGAAGCATCGGCTGAGACGAGTCTCCCCGATGCGACCGCAAGCGCCAACCTCTCACCGCTCGATGCGTGGGTAAAAGACATGGAAGCGATCGAGAAGGAGATCGCCGAAGGACGCTAAGCCCAGTAAATAAATTTCCCCAGCCCATCACTATGGATATCAATCCTGTGCCAAACCCAGAAATCGCTCGCTTCTCTCAGGCATGGTTCGTCCGCACCATAAAGCAGTTCTCTAAGTTCATCATTGTCGGCGGAGTAAACACGGGTATCGATATCGTCATTCTCCGTGTTTTGGTCGGCGTCACAGGCATCACCGGCGGCGTCGGAATCGTTGTCCTGAACGCTGTCTCTTTCTCGGTGGCAGTCGTGAACAGTTATTTCATGAACAAGTTCTGGACGTTCGAGGACAAAACTCGGACCGAAAAGGAACCGTTCAAGTTTTCGCAATTCTTTATTGTCAGCCTCATCGGGATCAGCATCAACAGCGGTGTCGTATACGCCATTACTACGTTCACTCAACCAATGCTCGGTATTTCCGAGGCGAACTGGGTCGTCGTTGCCAAACTCCTTGCAACCGGATTCTCGCTCGTCTGGAACTTCGTCGGCTACAAGCTCTTCGTTTTCAAGAAATAGATCCTCTCTACCCGACACTCGCCCCGCCCCGCTAGCGGGGTTTTGTTTTGCTGGAAGAGAACCGGTATAATAGGAGTCACCGCTCCACCTATTACGCATCCTATGTCCGAGACCTTTTACCGCAAATACCGCCCGCTCCAATTCAAGGATGTCATCGGCCAAGAAACCGCTGTCACCGTCCTCACCCAAAGCCTCACGACCGACAAGCTCGCGCACGCATACCTCTTCACCGGACCGCGCGGCACCGGCAAAACGACTTTAGCTCGGCTCTTCGCCAAGGCGCTCAATTGTTCGGACCGGAAAAGCTTCGAGCCCTGTGGCCAATGCACCCACTGCGTCGCCATGGCCGATGGACGCTCGCTTGATGTGACCGAAATCGATGCCGCTTCACATACCGGCGTCGACAATATCCGCGAGCTCCGCGAGACCATCACGAGCGCCCCGGTCCTGGGGAGCCACAAGGTCTATATCATCGATGAGGCGCACATGCTCTCGATCGGCGCCTGGAATGCCCTCCTGAAGACTCTGGAGGAGCCGCCGACGCATGTCCTCTTCATCCTCGCCACAACCAATGCCGCCAAAGTCCCGGAGACCATTTTGTCGCGCACGCTCCGCCTCGACCTCCGGCGCTTTCCTGTCGAGTTGATCGTCGCCAAGCTCGAGAAGATCGCTAAGGCCGAGAAGCTCAAGATCGAGAAAGAGGCACTCACGCTCATCGCCCGCACCGCCCAGGGCGGTATGCGTGACGCCGAGATCCTCTTCACTCAGATCGCGACGCTCGAAGAATCCCCGATCGACGCCAAACGCGTCGCGCTCCTCCTCGGAACGACCACTCTCGCCGCCAATCACACGCTCCTCACAGCGGTTGCCTCGCGTGACCTGACGCGCGCCTTTGCGACCGTTGCCGAACTGAAAGACACCGGTGCCCAACTCGCTGGCTTTACCCTGTCGCTGCTCGAGTACTGCCGCAAACTCCTCTTTGCATCAGTCGACAAAGCGACCGCCGAGAAACTCATCGATGATCTGACCAAGGAGGAGAAGGCCGAGCTCTTCACGCTTGCCACTACCCTCGGCTCTGCCAAGATCGTCGAGTGTCTGGAGCAATTCCAAGACGCCGACCGGCTTATCAAGGTGTCACCACTGCCCGAACTCCCGATCGAGATCGCGCTCGTGAAACTCATCCAGGGCGATCAGGTTCCGGCCGCTCCAGTCCAGGCAGCACCCAAAGCCACTCCCCCGGCCGCGCCGCTGCCGGTGAGCCAGCCAAAAGCATCCACTCCCGAACGGCCGACACCCACTCCAGTCGCCCCGAAAAAATCCGTACCGGTCGAGCCCGCCGTCGAGGAAGCAGCCACGTCTGACGCCACTGTCGATCTCGGCTTGGCGCTCCGCCAATGGCAGGCAGTCGTCGCCCACGCCCTCCGGCTCAATGCCTCACTCGGCGTCGCCCTCTCGACCACCGTCCCAATCGTTCGCGGTCGACACCTCCTCCTCCAGGTGAAGTATCCTTTCCACAAAGAACGGCTCGACCAAAAGGCGAATCGAGTGACGCTCGACCAAGCTTTTGTTACGATTTTGGGGTTTCGTGCCCCCTGGAAAGCCGTCACCGAGAAAGAGGCAGCTGAAACACCCACCGAGATGCCAGCCGAACGACCAGCCATCATTGACGAAGCGATAGCCATGCTCGGCGGCCAGCTCGTGACCGAGAGCAACTAGCTCTTTGACATAAACCGAACTAGAGATATAATTTCTGTAGCCCCTATCTACAGTTTTTATGATCGCTAAAGAAGAAGAGAAACAAGCCGCTATCAAACTTCGAAAGCAGGGTCTCTCCTATACTGAGATCTTACGGAAAGTGTCTGTTTCAAAATCAACGCTCTCTGTTTGGTTGAAGGATATCGGCCTTGCTCAAGAACAAAAGCAACGATTCACAGAAAGGAGACGACTCGCTCAAATCAAGGCCCAAGAGACGTGGAAAAAGATACGGATTACAAAGGAGATACGACTTATTTCTGCAGCCTGCAAAGAAATCAAGAGGATTTCTCAGCGGGAGCTCTGGCTCATCGGTACAGTCCTCTACTGGGCAGAAGGAACGAAACAGAAACAGCACAATGTTTCGCAGAAAGTATCGTTCAACAACTCGGACCCAGCTATGATCGCCCTTTTCAACCGATGGATACAGGAAATATGTTTACGAAAAAAGTCTGATCTGACGTATAGTATCTATATCCATCAAACAGCAGACCAAACAAAGGCTCAACAATTCTGGGAAAATCTACTCCAGACAAAAATCGACAAAATATATCTTAAGAGCCATACTCCCAAAACGAACCGAAAGAATACCCGAGCAGAGTATTTCGGACTGCTCCGGATTGATGTGAAAAAAAGTACCGATCTCAATCGTCAGATAAAGGGTTGGGTAGAGGGCATCAATAAAGGTCTCAGTATTTAAAATTCTTTTCAAAACTCGGGGATCGTCTAATGGTAGGACAGCACCCTTTGAAGGTGCGTATCGGGGTTCGAGTCCCTGTCCCCGAGCTTTGAGTGGAATAGAGTGGTTCGATCCCATCCTCCCCAGCAAATAAATTTTACGATTTAATACAGTTCTATATATGGCTCACTTAAATTATTATGTTGATCTCTGCGCTGATGCATATATCGTGAATAATGGCGCGGTACTTTTACGTTTACATGAGAAGTATAATTTCTGGATTGCTCCGGGTGGCCATATAGATCCAGGGGAAGATATCAACCAAGCAGTACTTCGAGAAGTCTGGGAAGAGGTTGGTTTGAAAGTAGAATTGATCGGACCAGACGCGTGGATCAAACAAGACTTTGACATCAATAAAGATTTGGTGCCACCTATCTTTGTGAATAGACATTCGATCAATGAGCACCATGACCACTCCTCTTTTATTTTTGTGGCAAAGTCGGACAGTCGCGACATAAACCCTCACGAAGAAGCGAGTAAAAATGCCGAGTGCGTTTGGGTCACTCAAGAAGAGTTAGATAAAATGCATAAAAACGACCATTGTTTACGCAAGGACGTCTATCGCTATGCCTCCGCAGCACTTACACTCGTTAAATAAGTTCCCGCGACGTCTCACAGCATCACAATGTGGGCACTGTATAATAACTTCGCTCATAGATATAGATATATGTTCGAATCACCAGAAAAAGAAGTGGTGTCACCAGAAGTACTGCTAACACATATGATTAACTCAGGGAAACTTAACAATATTGAACAAGCAGCCAAAGCGAGGGAGCTATTCAATGCCAATCCTGAATTGAAAATATCACGGACATTCCAAGAGACCGTTGCCCTACGTATGCGTGATGTTCTCGAAAAGACACTCCATGAAACTGCCACGCCAGAGATTATAGCGGCGGAAAAATCTGAGCTTATTCTCCTAGAGGAGATTTTCAAAAAAACTTTCCAGCACGACCAGATGTAGGCAGACCCAGCATCTACTTCAAATATATTCAAAAGGGAAAGGGACACCTGGAAAATTCCAATTACTATTTGCTTGGAGATTTTTTATTTTGTTCAACGGCGGCTGACCCCGCAACAAAGCCAGTCGTCCAACAAAGCTGGAGGCTGTAGCCGCCGGATGGACGATCAATATCGAGCACATCGCCAACCAGGTAGAGATTAGGGTAGAGCCGCGAGCGCATGTGTTTGAAGTCGACTTCGTCGAGGCTGACTCCCCCACTCGTCACGATCGCTTTGTCGGTACCGAGGAGCCCCGTCACCGTGAGCGTGATGCCCTTCATAATCCGCACCAGCGCGAGGCGTTCGGTCCGGCTCACGCTGTGCACCGGTTTCTCGGGACTGACACCCGTGAGCCGGATGAGGATAGGTATCAGAGCTGCGGGCGCAAAGCCATCGAGACTGTTCTTCAATTGCTTGTTCTTCTGAGTCTCAAAGATCGCCCGGAGCTCGGCATCAAGCTCGCCGATATTCGTTTCCGGCCGGAGGTCGACCGAGACGGTCACGGTCCCATACGGGAGCGATTCGCTGATGCTCCGGCTCATATTGAGCGCGAGCGGTCCCGAGAGACCGAAGTGGGTGAAGAGGATTTTCCCCCGCCGACTGTCCTGCTTTTTGCCATCGCGAAAGACCGAGAGTTTGGCATCGGAGAAGCTGAGACCCGAGAGCTGGTGTGCCCAGGTCTCCCGGACCCGGAGCGGGACGAGTGATGGCTGGGACTCACTGACCGCGTGGCCGATTTTCCTAAGCCAGCGGAAACCATCGCCGGTCGATCCGGTCTCGGGGCGTGATTTCCCACCAGTTGCGAGGATATACGCATGCGCTTCGAGTCGCTCGCCGTTTTTCAGATTGACGCCGATGATACGACCATCGGCCGTCTCCAATCCAGCGACCTCGCTCTCCGTCTTCACGACCACTTTGCCCGCCTGCATATACCGGACCAGTACATCCCAGACCGACTGGGCGCTATCGCTCACGGGGAAAACCCGCTTTTCGGCTTCGACTTTCGTCGGCATCCCGTGATCGGCGAAGAATCGGAGCGTATCCTCTACCCCGAATTGCGCGAGCGGCGAGTAGAGGAATTTCGCGGCTGCTTTGAATTTCGCGAGAAAGAGATGCGGATCGAACTCGGCATTCGTCACATTGGACCGGCCGCCACCCGTGATGAGGAGCTTCTTGCCCAGTGTCGGATTCTTTTCCAATAGCAAGACTCGGGCGCCAAGCTCCGCCGCCCGCCCCGCTGCCATCATGCCAGCTGGCCCGCCCCCAATGACCACAACATCGTATTTCATCACTATCAAGCCTGTAAATTATCACCTCCAACCTTAGCATGAAACCGAGGTTTTGAACTGCCCGGCTTATGGTATCGTAAGAAAGTACGTTCTCACCTGATTTCTCTATGTCGAACCAGTCACAGCGTGTCATCATCTACTCCCACGGGTTTGGCGTCGAGCGCGACGCGCGCGGGATGTTCACCGACATTGCGGCCGCTTTCCCTGGAGCGGAAAATGTCATGTTCGATTACAATATCCCGAATCGAACCGAGAATACCCTCGCCGTCCGCCCCTTGTCCGAACAGAAAGATATCCTCCTCGCCAAAATCGCTCGAATGAAAGCGCAACTTGGTAATACACCAATTGACATCATCGCGCATTCGATTGGCTCAGTTGTTGTTGCCCTCGCTCAGCCCGAAGGAATCCGACGAACCATATTAATTGCCCCGCCACTGGAACTCGCATCTTCGTCACTCAATCGCTTTGCCGGCCGCCCAGGGTCCGTCATCGATCCTGATGGTCTCTCGCGACTCGCCCGGCGTGATGGCAGCTTCACTCTGGTTCCCGCAACATTCTGGAAAGAACGAGAAGCAATTGATCCTGTTATGCTTTTCAATGCACTCTCCGATAGAACAGAACTCATCGTCGTACTCGCGAATCAGGATGATGTCGTCTCGGCTGAAAGAACCGCTCTGCTCTCACCTCAGATTCAGGTGATCAGTATCGATGGCGATCATGATTTTCGTATGGAGAGCCGGGTTGGACTCATCGAAACGCTCAAGAAAATACTCTAGCTCTATGCAAACCTTCAGCGAACGCGTGGTGAAGCTCGCACTCTCGATACCCTCCGGTCGAGTGACGACCTATGGTCGCATCGCCCGAGCCGCTGGCGGTGGTCCGATGGCCTCGCAGAGCATCACGAGCATCCTCGGGAAGGCCTGGGACAACGGCGAAAAATCCATCCCCTTTCACCGTATCGTCTACGCCGACGGCCATATCTGGATCGACGACCGGCACCGTGCCAATCGAATGAAGCTATATAAAAAGGAGGGTATCGAGCTCGGCACCAAAGACCGCATCGTGAATTTCCGCTCTATCCTCTACGAATTCAAGTAACGAAAACAGCTCCCGTAGGAGCTGTTTCTACAAGAAACCGGCAATCCCGAGAGGGCTTATTTCGCACCGTAACCTGTCGGATTGGCGTGCGCAAACCATTCACCATAACGACCGGTGTAATGATCCATCAAAACCTCAAACTGCCCCCAGATGCAATACCCTCCATCAGCAGCAGACTTTTCTTCACACACTTCGGCACCAACCCACTTTATCTTCACAATTTCAGTTTCACCTGAACCACCCCGAACTTTTCCGTTCCATTCGTTATTTAGCCAGGCATCGTATCCATTCAGATCCGTCCAACCTTCAGAATTCCCTCTATCCCATTCAGCATTCCACTTCATAATCAACTTATCCTTGGCATAATCTCCAAGATAGTCTGCTGGCAGACCCTTTGCTAATGACCAGCTTTCCCCCGTCCCATTAAAAATTCTGGCACCATCATTATATCCGAACTCATCAAATCCACCTGCCGCACTCACGGTCATTACCCCCCCCAGTAAAAAAGCAAGCGCAAGAACTGGGAACAAAAATATCTTTTCCATATATTTTGCTTCGTGAATTACAGACAATTACATGCGACACCGACCGCGGGAGATTCCTCAACTCGCATACCGTAAAGAACTACGGCTGCTTATAGTATACTCCAACCAAATTTCCCATCCTTCTGTCACGTCAAGTTGCTTTAAATAAAACAGAATTTTTGGTTCGAAACGCCAGCTAATATTCGTACGATCTCCCGGAGATCATTGACATGTCAATCAACCCAAATCTGGCGGAATGCTGCCAGCAAACTCAGAAGTTGGAAACCAATAACTTGACCTAGTTCCGACATAAATTCCCTCCATTTGATAAATTGCCGTACGCTTGTTCTAGCGCCACTTGTCATTATATATTCAATCATCGCTGCTATGTTATCCTAAAGGCATGAATCGAACCATCATCTTCGATCTCGACGGCACTATTGCCGATTCCGAGTCGGTTTTTTTTGATATCGTGAACGCTCTCGCCCCACGTTTTGGCTATAGCCCTATCGTTCCCGACGAATCCGGCGAATTGAAGAAGCTACACTTGCGGGATTTTCTCCTCCATCGGCTCGGTTGGCGCATTATCCTGCTCCCGTTCATCCTCCGCGCCGGGCGCGCGCGCTACCACGCCCTCGCAAGCCAGGTACCGGTTTTCCCCGGAACAGGAGAGGTCTTTAGGGCGCTCCGCGAACGAGGGTATCGGATCGGCATGGTCTCTTCGAGCGAGGAACGCACTATCCGAACCATTCTCGAGGCAAACGGCCTTACGGTTGACTTTATCGCCCATAGCAACCTCTTTGGCAAAGCCAGAGTCCTGAAAAGAACGCTTCGTGAACAGTCGCTCGCTCCGGCTGATACTCTCTATGTCGGTGACGAAGTGCGCGATGTCGAAGCTTGTCAGGAGGCCGGAATACCGATCGTTGCCGTCACGTGGGGACTGAACTCCAAAGAGGCCCTCGAACACGCTGGCGCTCGGACCGTTGATACGCGAGAAGCTCTCCTTGAACGGCTGATCGCCTAGTCGAGCCAATTACCAGTTTTTTCCGTCGAACGGTGTCAGCGTCAGTTTCGAAACATCCACTCCTGCGAGCGTCCGGATATTGATAGCTACCGTCTCCACCCCTGTCGCCGGGTCTTGCCCTCGACCAAAAGGTTGGACACCACAGTGTCGACAGAAGAGATGCTGAATGACCTTCTTATTGAAGCGGTACTCGGTCAAGTCAGCTTCGCCCGAATGGAGGTGGAACTGGGCCACCGGAACGAAGGCCAGGAGCAGGCTCTTCACGCTGCAATGCGAACAATTGCATTCCAAGACGGAGGCAAGATCAGTCTCGACCTCGAATGTCACAGCGCCGCAATGGCATTTTCCCTGGTATTTTTGCATAGTGTTCGTTTATTGCTCTCAGCATAGCATGCCCGGCCCGGTTCCTGGCAGCTTGCTTTTTCCCTGGAAACCTGTTAGTATAGGCGCATAGAAGTCGAGGAATATAGTCGAGTTTCCCGCATTCTAGATTAATTGAAATTTAGAGCAGCACCATTATGACTGGTACTATCAAGACGCTCACGGATCGTGGATTCGGTTTCATCGCTCGCGAAGGCGAGACGAAGGACCTGTTCTTCCACTCCAAGGAGCTCTCCGGCGTGACGTTCGATGAGCTCAAGGTTGGCGATGTCGTCAGCTTCGAAGTCGTCGACGGTGAGAAGGGCCCGGCCGCGGTCAATGTGACCCGCGCCTAAGGCGTTCTTCCACGAACAAAAACACCGCCCTTCTGGGGCGGTTTTTTGTTGCGTGGCGGTCTCGATCGCCAAAGATCAGACCCAAACATCTTTCAAAAAACTCAGCACCAATCGTTTCGACTGGTGCTGCGAACATTCAAGCGCCATGGCTGCGGCTAGCGTAGAACTCCAAAGAGTCGGAGTTGCCGCTCCCACTGATCCTGCCAGAGCAGCATCCAATAACGGAGTAGGCCTTCCGTCTTTTCCCAGGGAGGGAAGATGCTCGCACTTGAAAAATGGGCCGAGAGCCCCCAAGGATCGAAGTCAGAGCCCGCAGACGGAACGGACGACTCGGGCTGTTCGTCCAGTGACTCTTGAGTCAAGTTGGAAGCGATCTCCGGCAATTGAGAAAAAGCCATAACTGTACCCTCCTTTCGTGGGTAGTGTAGGCGCCTCCAGTCTAGCGCTTTCCAGAGGAAAGGAAAGATTCTGTCAAGCAGTACAGCCTGAGACCCGGCCTAGAGATCATTCCCTGAATAGGAAAGATTGAGGCTTTTGTTGATGAGCGGGAAGTCTGGAACCATGTCGTTCGTCACAAGATACGGAAAAACCTGCCAATTCAGGAACGATGGATCACGAACTTTGACACGAGTGATTGCGCCCATCGCATCAGTCAAAACGAAATAGACGATATCGCCTCGCCAGCCCTCGACGATGCCGACCGCGTGCGCATTCGGCGCAAGATTGCCGAGCGGGAGAGTGATTGGACCAGAAAGAGAGACGATGTGATTGATCGACTGATGGAGGATCTTGAATGACTGATGGACTTCGCGTTCGCGGACCCTGTACCGGGCATAGACATCGCCGCCATCCTCTGTCGGAACCGAGAAATGAACCATGTCATAGGCAGCATACGGAAAATCCGCGCGCGCATCACGTTCGATACCAATCGCTCGAGCGCCGATCCCGACGATGCCATGATCCTCCCCGATTGTCCACTCCAAACGCCCTGTATTCTGGAGCCGATTGAGGAGCGAGAGACTCTCCGAGACCGCATCTATCACTTCGAGAAAATCATTCTCGAGATCAACGAGATCAAGTTTGAGCGCATTCAACTCATGGTTCGGAATGTCTTTTAAAAGGCCGCCCGGTGTCAGCATGCCGCGCAAGAATCGGTGACCAGTAAGACACTCATTCCACTGCATGACCCGCTCACGGAGTCGCGTCCCCTGACTGCCGCCAAAGGAAAGCCCCGTGTCCAGCATGATAAACGCGAGATCATTGTAGTGATTGGCGAGCCGTTCCAGTTCAGCCATGATCATCCGGAGATATGTTGCTCGTTTTGGCACTTCAGCCCCTGCAAGCGATTCGATCGCCTGGCAGTAGGCGAGCGCGTGATGGAATGAGCTATCACCCGAAATACGTTCGGCCAGGATCACCTGCCGGTTTGATTCGAGCATCTCAAAAAGTTTCTCCGTCCCCTTGTGGACATAACCGAGCCGCGGTTCCAAGCGAAGAATCTCTTCACCGAGAACACTGAAACGGAAATGTCCCGGTTCGATAATGCCGGCATGGACCGGACCGACTGGGATCTCATAGACACCCTGTCCTTCGTATTTTTTGAAAGTTGCCCATTCCTTTTCCTTTGGTTCAGTAATTGCCGTATTCCATTTGAACTCTTTCCGGAGCGGATAGATATCCTTAGGAAAATTTTCAGCATGGAGTGTGATCCGCTCTGGCGCTGGGTGGCCGACCGGCATAAGGCCGAAGAACGTCAGTATCTCGCGCTCATACATGGCAAATTCCTGATCTTCCGGTGTCATTGACGGGAAGGAAGGATTCTCCGGACTCACTGAGAGGAACGGGATCAAGAACACATTCTCCTTCGGAATACCGAAGACGTAGTAAATGCGAAAACCCCGGCCGACTGCGCGCTCATCGCTTGCCGCCATCGTCTTCAGCGGGAGTGTGTGAGTCTTTTTCAACGTCATTATGACACGCGACAGATCGGTCGCTTTCACCTCGAAAAGAACACGGCTGCCCTCCGACACTGGTACGAGGCCGTTAAGTCCGAAACGCTGGAGTAAATGAGTAGGATCGATCATAGGAGAGGTTTTTAGTGCGACAGAGTCTCGTTCACGGATGCAAGGACTGTATTGAGCGATTCGGGCACATACCAGCTCAGGACCAGGAGTGTCGCGAAGAGGAGTGCTACCGGGAGTTGTGTCAGGAAATGCGCCTCGCCGCGGTCGATGCCCTCCGGTACTGGTCCATAGGCGAGCTTGGTGACGAAGCGGAAGAAACCGAAGAACATGACGCCGAGCGCGATGAGCAGTCCGCCAACAAGCCATGGCGAAAAAACGATGCCTGCCGAGAGGATAAGCAACTTCGTCGCAAAGAGTGCGAACGGCGGGAGACCCGACAGGATGAGGATACCGGCGAAAAAGAGCGGGCCCGAGAGCGGCAACGCCGATATGAGGCCACTAACATTCTTCAACTTCGTCGAGTTGTAGCGGAGGAAGATATTTCCCGCCAAGAGAAAGAGCATCGATTTAGCGAGGGCGTGGTAGAGCATATGAAGGAGGCCAGCGATGGTCCCGATGCCGCCAAGCCCGAAGCCGATCGCGATGAGTCCCATATGCTCGATACTCGAGTATGCCAGGAGGCGCTTGTAGTTCTTCTGAACAAAGATGATAAAGGCGGCAAGGAAAACAGAAAGTATTCCGAAGAAAATAAGTAGGCTGCCAGTGAATTGATCGCTTCCAAGCGCTAGATCAGTCACCTGTTTCCAGCGAAGCACCGCAAAAAGTGCGACGTTCAGAAGTACACCCGAAAGCAATGCCGAGATGGGCGAGGGCGCCTTGCTATGGGCGTCCGGTAACCAGGCATGCAGCGGCGCGAGACCGACTTTGGCCCCATAGCCGATGAAGATGAGGACAAAAGCAATCTTGGCGACCTCTGCCGGAATAAGACCGGTTGAGGCGGCAGTGATGAGGTTTATCCAGTTCGTGGCGCCCGAGTGGTCTTCTTGGAGGGCAACAAAGAGGAGCGTACCGAGGAGGCCAATGAGGAGACCGATCGAATTCAGGATAAGATACTTCCACGCCGCCTCTGTCGCGGTCGGTTTATTGTAGAAACTGATGAGAAAGACTGTCGGCAAAGTCATCGCTTCGATCGCGATCCACGTGATGATCGGATTTACTGTCGAGACCGCGAGATACATCGCAAAGAGGAAGAGCTCGAGGAGGATGAAAAGTTGACGAACACGGCGCGGACCGATAATCCCCTTCCCTACTTCCGTCCGGAGATAACCGACGGAATACAGCGAGACGAAAAAACCGACCAGTGTGATAAGAAGCACAATATAACTTGAGAGACCATCCAGCGCGAAAGCGTCAGTCCCACGGATGGTGCCCTCGAGGGCTACCGTGGTGATCACTTGGAATACGAGCGCCAGCTCGATGCCAGCCGCGATGATCACGCTTGCCTCCATAAAACGCGTCTTCTTGGTCGGCAAGAGGAAGACGAGCAGTGCGGTCAGGAGCGGAACGAGGACGAGGGTGAGGATCATACGAGTTTGCCTTAGTCTTCGGTTAATTGGCGCATCTCGCGTGTATCGAGCGACCCGAATTGCCGATAGATGATCTGAAGGAACGCATAGGCGATGACCATCCAGAGAATGACATCGAACATGATTCCCATCTCGAGTGCGAATGTCTGTTTCACGCCGATGAATAACGCAAAGAGCACGATACTATTCTCGAGCGCCAGGACAGCGATAATCTGGGCAAGCACACCCTGCCGATTGATAAGCAGGAAAAGAGCGATGAATACCATTGCTACATTGAAGGCAAAAACATCAGGAGTGACGGCGGCAACGGCCCAAAGCGGATCGAAGACCGAAGAAGCTGAAAAGATGATGAGACCGAGCAGTACCGCCAATGTCGCCGGCATCGAAAGATAGCTGGTGCTCGCCACCAGATGTCCGAACCGCTGGACCAGCCGAGAGAAAAAGAACGGAGCGATAATTACCTTGGCGACAAAAGTAACGGCACCGATCGCGATAAATCCCCGCTCGTCCTCAGTCACGCCGAGAATCACAAGTACTATAGCGACTGCGGCGGACTGAAGGGCATACAGACGGATCGTGTATTTCGTACTCTTCACCAAATGAAGCAGGACGACCGCGACGAATGCGGCGAGATCGAGCGAGAGTGCGAGTTGGAGCAATTGGAATTCCATATCGATGACTTTAGGCAGTGAGCAAGACCGTGAGCACCACTGCGATCATGCCGAGGACAAAGGAAGTAAAGAGGAGATCTGGGACACGGAAGATACGGAATTTTGCCATGAGCGATTCGACGAGCGCGATACCGACGAGGAACGCTAGCGCCTTGACTGAAAAGATGAGCGCTGGGATGAGTAAGGTCTGAAAGGAGGAGAATTCGAAAGCGATCCCCCACGGGAAGAAGACGTTGGCCCCGAGTGCGATGAAAATCATGAGTTTATTCGCGCTCGCCCACTCCATGAGCGCCAGCCGCTTACCCGAATACTCGAGCAGCATCGCCTCATGGATCATAGTGAGCTCGAGGTGTGTCGCTGGATTATCCACCGGAAACCGGGCATTTTCAGCCAAAAGCGCAATAGCGAACGCAAGAAAGGCGACAAAGAGCGGGAACGCCGTGGTGATCGGCAGATTG
Organism: uncultured Bdellovibrionales bacterium; assembly: GCA_964501755.1. Classification (GTDB taxonomy): domain Bacteria; phylum Patescibacteriota; class Minisyncoccia; order Moranbacterales; family UBA1568; genus SSEF01. The sequence continues at coordinate 22,159 of CAZCTF010000001.1, read as the reverse complement.
CTCAATTGTACGACCATATCGAGGATATGACCCGTCCCCGCCAAGAATGATGCCGGGAGAAGCGAAAAGATAAGACCGGCTTCTGCAAGCGCTGCAACCATCATCTCGCGACTCGATCCGAGACCGCCAAAGCCGCCCCCTGCATCCATGCCGGCGAGGGCGAGAAAAAAAGTCATGAGAGCAAAGAGATAAACAATCACAAGGAAATCACCTGTCGCCGTGAGCATGAGTTCAGGATAGCCCGGGATCGTCGGCGCCACTGTGGTGACAAGCGGCACGGTCGCACCGAGAAGCAGCGTGATCGAAAATATGAGATAGGGAGCGAAGCGCGTAATCCATGACGCGTCAGCTGAAATGACTTCGTCCTTAGCAAAAAGTTTTCGCAGATCACGGTACGGCTGAATGACATCCGCACCGACCCGTCCCTGGAGACGCGCTTTCACGCGCCGGATAATCCCAACGAGGAGCGGCGAAAGGACCGGGACGGCGATGATTTGGAGGGTGAAGAAAAGAATATCCATAGTCATAGGTGATCAACTGCGCGCGGCCCAGAGGAGTGTACCAACGAGCGCGACGGCGAAATAGAGTATGTACATATTCACGTTCCCAGTCTGGACCAGTCGGATACGGTTCGCGAGAAAGCTGAGTGCCGTATCAACAGGACGGTACAGTCGCTCGCGGTAGACGTCACGAAGACCAGTCTCAATACTCGCCGCCTTCACAAAGTACCGGGTCCGCTCATCATGGTATTCGACTGTCGACTGTTTCGTCGGGCGGAGCACCCCCTGGAAAATCGTCACAAGCGACCGGGAGAAGCTCGTCGCTGTAATCTCGCTCCGTTCGGAAAGCGGAAACCCGCAGTCCCAGGTCGGAGCAATCGTCACGATGCGGCCACGTGTGGCCAACCGGATACCGACGAACACAGCTGCAAGAAAAGCGACGAGAAGTAAGACGATCGTTGCGAGCGGCAACACATCCGCAAAGGCATGACGCGAGGCAACGATTTCGAGGAACGGGAAACGCAGCGTCGTCGGATTTGTAAGACCGATGCTCGCCACAACTCCCGTCAATGCCGCAAGCACATGGGACGAAAACAGTCCGAGCCCGAGAGCGATCACCGAAAGAAGTGCCATCGGGGAAAGGAGAAACCATGAAACTTCATGTGCTGCCCGAGCCTCGGCAGTGCGCGGACGAGCGAGAAACGCCGTACCGAATACTTTCACAAAACAAGCGATCGTAAGACCACTCGTGAAAACGAGCGCTCCGAGGGCGAAGAGAAATGCCGTCTTTACTGCAAGCGGAGCGCCAATGACCCCGGCAAAAAGAACTTGGAAAGTTAGCCATTCGCTCACGAATCCGTTAAAGGGCGGTAGCGCAGCGATCGCAAGCGAACCCACGAGAAAAAAGCTCGCCGTATACGGCATAACTCGCCAGAGCCCGCCGTAGGCCTCCATATTCCGTGTCCCCGTAGCACTGACCACTGCGCCAGCACCAAAGAAGAGAAGAGACTTGAAGATCGCATGATTCACGAGATGGTAGAGAGCAGCCGCGAGCGCGAAAAGTGCGACTCGCTCCTGACCGAGCGCGAAGAGTGTCAGTCCGGCACCAAAAGCAATCGTGACAATACCAACGTTTTCGACGGTACTGTACGCGAGGAGGCGCTTCAGATCGCGTTCCGCATTGGCATAGAGGATACCGAGAATTGCGGAAACTGATCCAATGATAAGGAACGCGACACCCCACTCAATACGCGCACCCTGGAAAAAGTCGAAGAAGAATCGGAAAAGCATGAAGAGTGCTGTCTTCACCATGATGCCAGACATGAGTGCTGAGACATGGGATGGGGCCGCCGGGTGCGCCTCTGGAAGCCAGATATGGAGCGGGATGAGACCGGCTTTCGTCGCGAAACCGATAAGCGCAAAGCCGAGGATGAGCAGTTCGGTGCCCGAAGAAAGTGTTCCGAACGCCTCACGCCATGCGTCAAATGAGAACGATCCAGTCGCCTGATAGGCAAGGAGACAGGCCAGCATGATAAATGCTGTCCCGAAGTGTGTCATGAGGAAATAGAGGAAACCCGCCCGGACATTTTCCGGTTTTTCTCGTTCAAAAACAACAAGGAAGTATGAAGCGAGTGACATCACTTCCCAGACGAGGAGGAAGAAAAGCGCTTGATTCGCGACTGGAACGAGCAGTAGGCTTCCAACGAAGAGATTATAGAAAAAACCGTATGACCCGAGACATCCACTTCCAATAAAGTGCTTTTGATACCCATAGCCGTAAATCGATGCAAGGAGGGCGATAAGCGAAGCGAGACCGAGAAAAAACGCCCCCATGCCATCGATTCGGAACGAGAGGTCAAAGAGTGGGAATGCACTCTCGAACTGAAAACTGACACCTCGACCATTCATGAGTACTACCGCCGACATCGCAAGACCAACAAGCGAACCGGATGCTGCCGCTCCGTGGCCGACTCTGTTTGCCATCCGACCACCATCATTCATTCGTGCTCCAGCGAGGAGCGACGCAATCGCCCCGATAAAAAAAGAGGCGAGGAGAGCAAACAATGCGTCTTCAGTAAGAAAAAATTCCATAGGCTATGGTCTATCTGTACGCCGACTGTCGATCTCATCGAGAATCTCGAGTAAAGCTTTTAAAACAGCCATGGGCGAGGGCGGATCGCCTGGGATCTTGAAATCCACCGGGACGAGATCCTCGACTCGATTATAGACAGCATATGAGTCCCGATAGATGCCCCCATCGATCGCCCCATCTCCGACGGCGACAACCCATTTTGGTGTCGGCATCGCCTCATATGAATGACGGACACCGTCAGCCATGTTGCGACTGACCGGCCCAGTGACAAAGAGCATATCCGCATGCCGCGGCGAAGCGACGAAATGCACGCCGAAGCGCTCGACGTCATAGTAGGCATTGGTGAGCGCCGTGAGCTCTTGCTCTTCGGCATTACTCGATCCCGCAGCGACTTCGCGAATCGCAATCGAACCGCCGAATATCTTCTTCGCTCGCTCCTTGACCGCTATTCCCACCGCTTCAATCTCCGTTCCGCGGATTTCTCGTTCGCTCCGTACAACGAGTGGCGTAGTCAGAATTTTCTTCAGCATGCGATACATAACAAACCTTTCATTCAGAGAAAAAAAATCGAGCAGTCAGCGTCCGGCATTTTACCCGACCAGCGTACTCCCCTCTCAGCTTTTGTCCATCGCAGTCCCGCTGGCTTTCGCCTCTCTCCGGTCACGCCAGTATTCGAATACCCCCGGGAGAACCGACAAGAAGATAATGAGCACGATAATCGGCAGGAGGTAGCGGTCGATATCCTCGATCAGAGTCCCTAAATAGTAGGCAGCTGTGGTCAGTCCGACGGACCAGAGCAAGGCGCCGATTAGGTTAAAGAAGGCAAAGGTGCCGTAGTGCATCCGAGCCACGCCCGCAACGATCGGTGCAAAGGTTCTGACAATCGGAACGAACCGTGCAAGGACGATAGTCTTACCGCCGTATCGCTCATAGAATGCCTGTGCCTTCAGGATATGTGACTTACGAAAGAGGAGCGAATCTTCGCGAGTAAAAATCTTGGGCCCGACAAAGGCACCGAACCAGTATCCAACCATATTGCCGGTAAAGGCAGCGAGAAAAAGGACCATGAGGAGGATTGGCAGCGAGAAAAACCCCTGGGCCGCCAAGACACCCGCGACAAAGAGCAGACTGTCTCCTGGGAAGAAAAAACCCAAAAAGAGACCCGTTTCCGCAAAGACAATCGCAAAAAGGCCAACATACCCAATCGCTTTAATCGCCTGAACCATGTCGATACCGAAGAATTCCATATGATTGGGGGTTGATTCTAGATCGAGTAGGCCTCGTCTTTCAGTTCATTATAGAGCATATTCGCCACTTTGCGCGGGAGCATCGCATTCTCGAGGAGCTCGTCCAGCATCCGTTCCTCGGTCTTGAAAAGTGCATACCGACCGAAAGACTCATTCAAATAAGCAAGTTCGGTGCCAATTTTGACCGCTACCCCGTCACGCTTCCGCTCGGCATCGGCCCGGAGCCCCTCATAAATGGCAATAACCGATTGGATCGAAGTATCATCTCCATACAACCCGGGGAAGCGCTCTGAAATTAATTTCAGGCGTCGGAGCACCTTGGCCAGCACTACTTCCTGGGCCCGATAGTATCGGTACTCCTCAAGAAGCTCCTGCTTCGGGGTCTTTGGGTAAAACTTCTTTCGGAACCACATAACGAGCGTTTCGAACCAGTCGAGTTGGAACCGCTCAGCATGGCCGGTCACCTGCTCCCGCCCTTCTTCGACACGATTAGTCTGAATAGCAATTTTATTCAGGATTTCCTTGTATTCAGATTCCGATATTTCCTGATAGACGTATAGTTCCTTCAGAAAACGCTTTTCCATGCCGAGTGCATACATCTGGAGCGCACGGCCCATATCGGCCGGCGTCGCCTCAAAAAGCGCTTTGCAAGAGGCGGCTGACTCTTCATAGCGCTCCGTATACTCGCGCTTCAAACGCTCGAAGATCTCATTCTTTACATACCCCTTGCTATGGAAGTCCTCAAGTTTCTCGAGCGCTTCCTGATAGACCAAGGCAGAGCACTCATGGTACTCTACTGTTTCGAGTGGGGTCAGGTCGGACAATTTCATTTTCTTGATCATCGTCCCGATCGAGGTCGCTTTGATGCAGAGCGTGAAATAAATACAGCCGATTGTGATCGCTGCGATGAATTCCTTCACGGTAAAGTCATAATTCCAGCCTGGGAGCGTGAGCGTATCCGGGATGAGGAGCACCATCGTGACTGCGAGCGCGCCACGCAGACTCCCCCACGCGAGAAGGTGCTGCCAACTCATCGGAATCGGTTTTTCTTTCTTCATCCAATTGACCGCTGCGACAACCGGATAGATCGAGAGGGCGCGCCCGACGAGCACGACGACGACGGTAATGAGCATCGGGAGGATGAAATGGTTGAACTGGATTGGGAGGTCGGCAAAGAGGAGTCCCATCAGGATGAATACGAGCGAGTTGGCCACGAAAGCAAAATAGCCCCAGAACTTCTCCATATACTCCTCGACACGTGGCGAGATCTTGAAACGGCCGTAGTTGCCGATCACCATGGATGCCATGACTGTCGCGATGATCGAAGAAAACTTAATCTCCTGTCCGAAGAGGACAAGATGGTGCGAGATGAGTTCAGAAAGGATGAAGGTGAGATGTGCCACAAGCATCGTCAGCGTGATCTCGATGTGTTCATTGTCTTTCACTTTTCCGATGATCTTGGAAAAGATAAATCCCATGAAAAGACCGAAAGCGACGCCACCCAAGACCATCGTGGTAAACATGAACAATCCACCGAGGATGCTGCCGAATCCAGTAAAGCCAGCGATTGCCACTTCGAGCACGATCAAGAAAAGGGCGAGCGAGGTTCCGTCATTGAAAAGACTCTCTCCTTCGAAAATAAGCGAGAGTCGGCGTGGTACGCCGAACTCCTTGAACAGCGCGAGGACTGCTACTGGATCCGTCGCCGAGATGAGGGCACCAAAAATGAGCGTTGCCATGAACGGTACCGGGAAACCAATAAGCTTGAGCCCCCAGAAAAGTGCGAATGCGACGAAAAATGCCGAAACAATAAGGCTGACGACGGAAAGCCATGAGATCGACCGGATATTCTCGGCCATCTCCCGCATGTTCATGTTATAGGCCGACTCGAAGATGAGCACTGGGAGAAAGACGAAAAAGAGGAGCTCTGGTGTCAACTGAAAACTCTTGATGAAATGAAAGAAGGGAAAGTTCGATAACGGAACAAGGACAGAACCGACGATGACAAGGAGCACCGTGTACGGGACTTTCAAGCGACCGGCGACAAAGTATGTCCCAATGGAAATGAGCATTAAAACAGCTACCGCCAAGACGACTTCGAGGGACATAATTTTTTGAAGCTAATTTTTGACCAAACAAAAGAGGCCTTTTCGGGGCCAGAAACTGATACTTTGCCATCCTACTCCTCTCTTATTTTTTGTCAAAACAAAAGACCCCGCACCATTTTCTACACAAGATCCTCTCCTTCACATTGAGGGGTCATTGCAAAAAATGGTGCGGGGCCTTTTTAAAATCTCTTGAAACGGAGATTATTTGAGGGGTCACCCTTCGATAAACTCAGGGTAGCTTTTCGCCTTACTTCAAAGTTACGGTCGCACCAGCTTCCTCGAGTTTCTTCTTCATCGCTTCGGCGTCAGCCTTGGCAACCTTTTCCTTGATGACCTTCGGAGCGGCGTCAACGAGGTCCTTGGCTTCCTTCAGGCCGAGACCAGTCACTTCGCGGACGGCCTTGATCGCGTTGATCTTCTGGGCACCAGCGGCGGTGAGCTCGACATCAAAATCAGTCTTCTCCTCCACAGCTTCAGCGGCAGCGGCCGGAGCAGCGCCCATCATCATCGGAGCGGCAGCCGAAACACCAAACTTGTCCTCGAGCACACCGACGAGCTCGGAGAGGTCGAGCACACTCATCTTCTCGATCTCAGCGACGAGCTTCTCGAACTTCGCTGGCACCACGACTTCCTTCTTTTCTTCTGACATATGCGTAATGGTTATTACCTTATTACAAAATTGATTAGGCACTCCTGCTATCCCGCACCGCACCGAGCACCCTCACCAGACCAGTGAGATTGCCAGAGAGCGTCCGAACGAACCCGCTAATCGGCGCCTGGAGCGTCCCGACGAGCTTGGCCCGAAGTTCATCCCGAGATGGAAGCTTGGCGAGTGCCTTTACGGCCTCCACCGAAAGCGCTTCGGAACCGAGCGAACCCCCGACGATCGAGAGTGTAGATTCCTTGTTCGCTTTGATGAAATCCGCGATCGTCTTGGCGGCAGCGACTTCATCGCTCGAGAACGCGACACCGACCTGACCATCCAGACTGCGCGCATCTACTTTCACACCGACCTCATCGAGCGCCCGATTGAGGAGGGTCTTCTTCAAAACCTGCCAGCTCGAGCCCGTCTCGCGAAGGCTCCGACGCAAGGTCGTGATGTCCTTCACGGAAACACCCTTGAAGTTGGCGAAGACGAGCGCTTTCGAGCCTTTTGCTTTGGCTGCGACCTCGGCGATGAGCTCGGTCTTCTGTGATTTATTCTGCTGCATAGTGATGTAGTCCTCTTAAGAAACAAAAAATCCCCTCTTCCAGGAGACCGAAACATCTGCAAAGCCAAAGGCTTTTCATTGTTCCTGCTAAAGATTTACGAGTCTTGCGACATCACTTTAGGTCTTTGGAAGTATTCAGTTGTAGCACTATCGTACCCGAGAAACCTAGCTGCGTCAACCCCGGCTACTCAGCCTTCGGGGCTTCACTCGGAGCAGCCACCTCAGCAGCTGCTTCAGCTACTGGTGCAACCTCTTCCGCCTTCGGGGCCTCTTCTTCTTTCTTCACTGGACGAGGCATTTTCTTCGGAACGATCTTTCCCTCGATCATACCATCCTTCACGAGCATATTATGGACCCGGTCAGACGGCTGTGCGCCCTGGCCGATCCAGTACAGGATACGGTCCTTCTTCAGGATCGTAACTTTGGAGTGCGGGTTATGGCTCCCCAGCATCTCGATATGACGATGTCCCGGAGCCTTGGTCTTCTCCTGGAGGACGAGCCGGAACTGAGCCTGATTTCTTTTGCCAAAGCGGTTGAGGCGGATGACGAGCATAGTTTCCCTAAAAAAGCGTAAAAAGCGATATACGAGAGCCATTCTAGCCTGATTCCGAAAGGCCGTCAACCCCGTTAGAGTTCTGACGAAACGACCGAGCGAACCAGACGACCCAAGACTCTTAAGTCTCTTTGTGCATGAACTTTGATTGACAGAACTCTAACGGGGTCAACGGGCATCCGGATTACCCGACATAAGAAAACGAGCGCTCATTGTATTCGTCGGTCGCATAGCTCACGATCCCCTCTTTGCGAAAGAGGTGAAAGGTCGCGATTCCCGCATCGAGCACCAGTTTGCTACAGAGCGTACAGTACGGCTCGCCCGATTGCTTCAGTGTGCCCTGCTCATCCACCCGGACGAAATAAAGAGCCGCCCCTAAAAGTTTGCCTGGATTGCATCGGAGCGTGTCCTGGACCGCTCGGACTTCGGCATGGATGCAGCAGGTCTTGTCTGTCACCCGTGCATGATAGGCCGACTTCGGGGTCTGACAGCGATGCGTCGACGTGCCAGTCGGCGGCGAATTAAACCCGCGGCCAATGATTTCCCCGTCCTTTACAATCACTGCGCCACACTGCGCGTCTTTGCAGGTCGCTTGCCGTGCTAATAGCGCCGCTTCTTGGAGATACTCTTCAGCTTTGGATTGTTCGCGGCCTTTGAGTATGCGCATGTTATTTCGTTTCGACTTTTCCACCTTCACCGACCTGATCAAGTCGGACGGAGAGGAGTTTTGAGACGCCGTCCTTGGCCATTGTCACGCCGTAGAGGAGTCCAGCCTGTGCCATCGTCTCTCGGTTGTGCGTGATAGCAATGAACTGGGTGTGCTCCGAAAGTTCAGCGAGCATCTTCGAGAAACGACGTGAGTTTGCCTCATCGAGCGCTGCTTCCACCTCATCGAGGACCGCAAAGGGCGGCGGGTTGTGCGAAATGATCGCAAAGAGAAGTGCGAGGGACGTCAGCGAGCGTTCGCCGCCAGAGAGCATGGAGAGATTATGAATCCGCTTCCCGGGCGGGCAGGCAGCAATCTCAATACCCACTTCATAGGCTTCGGGAGCCTGCTCAACATCATCGAGTTCGTCTTCATCTTCCGTCGCTTCATCCGATGATTTCCGTGTCTTCACTTTGACGATTTCCAGGCTCGCCTTGCCGCCGCCGAAGATGATCTTGAAATACTCAGCAAAACGCTTATCTATTTCTTTGAAAGCATCTTTGAACGCGGCATCAATCTTGTGATCCATTTCCTTGATCACTTCTTTGAGCGACTCCGCTGCCTTCTTCAAGTCTTCCGATTCGGTCGAGAGGAAGGCAAAACGCTTTTCCGTCTCCTGGAATTCATCGACGATCAAGGGATCAATCGTGCCGACATGCTCAACTTCCACTTTGAGTCGGGCAACTTCGCGCTCAAGCCGTTCACGTTCGACCGGCGTCCCATCGTACTGAAGTATTTCCGGCGCGACCGAGAGTTCCTCGCGAACGAGATTTGTCAGATCCTCTTCTCGGACTTCGACACGAGCAAGTCCGACTTTCAGGTCATTGAGCTCGTCTTTCTTCCGCTGGAGGAGGTGCTCTTTCTCGCGGAATTCCTTCTCGGCATTGAAATACGCCTCGCGCTCCGCCCGACCCGCCTCGCGCACCGACATAAGCTCGGCGCTCTTCTCCGTAACTTTTGCTTCGGCCACGCGAACGCTTTCCTCGAGTCGAGCAAGTCCAGATTCGATCTCGGCCATACGCGCCGCCGCAGCTTCCCGCTCCGCATCCGAGAGGGCCATGACTTTCTTCATCTTTACGCTCCCCTCGCCAGCCTGCGTGCGCAAATCAGCAATCCGCTGTCGAACAACAGTCGCAAACTCACGGATATCCTGGAGATCTTCCAATTTCTCTACATGCGCCAGTTTATCAATCAGCTCCGCTTGGAGCGTAGCGATCTCTTCAAGTCGCGCCTGAACAAAATTAAGATCAACCGGGATAATCTCGATTTCTTCGCGCTCTTTCTGTTTTTCCGCTTCGGCCTCATGGCGCCCCTCGAGAATACTCTTCTCACGAACAATTCCGTTCAGTTCTTCCCGAAGCTTCCCGATTTCGGTTTCGATTACTTCCTCCCGATCATTTGTCTCCATTGCCGCTGCCGCACACTTGGACCGCTCCTCAAGCTGGGCCGTCTCTTCTTCGAGCTTCACTATCGCTTCTTCGATGGCTTTCCGGCGTGAGACGAGACTCTCACGCTCTTCACTGAACGCATGCCAAAGATAGCCATACAGGAGCTCTTGCTTTGAGCGGAGCTCCAGGGCGATATCCTTTGCCTGCGAGGCCTTTTCGGCCTGACGACGGAGATTCCGGAGGTGCGGTTCGATTTCGATCGTGAGCGAATCGACACGGATGAGATTCTCACGGGTGCTTTCGAGCTTCCGGAGCGCTCGATCCTTCTCGATCTGATGCTGTTTCACACCCGCCGCGTCCTCGAAGATAGCGCGCCGCTCGAGCGGAGTCGCATTCAAGACGGCATCGCTCATGCCCTGGGTGATGACGCAATAACTATCCCGGCCGACGCCTGCTTTGGCAAGCAGATCGACAACGTCGAGGAGTCGCACGCGCGAACCATTGATGAGGTATTCGCTATCGCCGCTCCGGTGCACCTTGCGCGTGATGGCGACTTCAGAAAATTCAATCGGGATGCGTTTGTCGGTATTGTCAAAATAGAGTGTGACCGCCGCGGTCCCGAGCCGCGCTTTCCCCTCGGTCCCCGCAAAGATGACGTCTTCGGATTTTTTGCCACGGAGATTCTTTGACGACTGCTCGCCGATCGCCCAACGGATTGCATCCGCAACATTCGATTTACCGGAACCGTTCGGTCCGACGATCGCCGTGATGCCACACTTGCCGCCACCCGCAATATCGCAGTCCGGGAGAAAATCCAAAACCGTCTTTGTGGCGAAAGACTTGAAACCGTTCAATTCGAGCTTCTTGAGATACATGCGCGGAAAACATCAATAAAGGAACGGCCAAGCGGCCTGTTTCCTCGTATGCCCTTAGTATAGCCGCTCCCATCCCAAAAGAAAAAGGGAAGGGGCATGCCTTCCCTGCGGTAATTCGCCGCCTCAAACCTACTGACCACAGCCTTCGCAGATTGTTCCTGCGTCCGTACCGGGCAAGAGAGCCAGGGGTCGTGGTCCATCCGTGAGCTGCTTCATGATCTTCTCAATCAGACCCTCGGAGCGTGCCTTGAACTGCTCCAGCGTCTCGCCATGATCGAAGCGGATTCCGCTCGCCACGCCGGGGCTGAGAACCCCGATGCGGAGCACATAGGCCAACGCCTGCGGCGAAGTGACGTGATCCGGATACTCCCCACGGAGAACCTGTTGGTACATCGCCAGGCCATACGTCCCCACGGCCTGGGTAACCGCCTCCCGGAAATCTTCCGGGGTAAAGACTCGACTTTCGAACAACGCCCGCAAGAAGGTGCGGCACCAAGCGTCGTTCTGGGCATCACTCATGAGCGGACCAAGCATGACCGATGTTTCAAGCAGCTGTAGGTGCTTGGCGATCGCCTTGGAAATACCGGCATGTAGTTCGGTTCGGAAACTCATGACTGACTCCTCTGAGGCCTTGAACGGTTGATGGGAAGTAACGTGGCTTCATCTAATAGAAAAAAGACTCTTCTGTCAACAGATAAGCTTCTTCTGACTACTTATTCGACAGACCGAAAGCAACAGAGCTCGAGCTCTACTCACCAGCCTTTCTTGATGAGCCCCTCTTTGGCAGCATTTCGTTGAGCATCCTGTTTGGACAACCCCTCGCCCTCGGCAATAAGCTCGTCACCAATGAACACTCCGGCGATAAAACGGCGATCATGGTCAGGACCTGACTCGCGCAAGACACGATACTGTGGCGTGATACCGAGTTTTTCCTGTGACAGTTCTTGAAAACGGCTTTTCGGATCAGTGTACAGCTTAGCATCGAGTACCTCCTGTATCCGCGTCAGAACGCGAGCCTCGATAAATGCTTTGGCAGCATCATACCCCTGGTCAAGATACAGCGCACCGATGACTGCTTCGACCGCGTTCGCAATGAGAAAGGCTCGTGCCCGGCCAGTATCCTTTGCCTCTCCTCGGCTCATGAGGAGAAACTGCTCAATCTCGAGGTCACGACCGATTTTTGACAGCATGTCACTATTGACGAGCGCCGCTCGGAGTGCCGTCAGCTCGCCCTCGGGGCGATCCGGAAAGTCTGCGTATAGGCGTTCGGTCACCGCGAGCTCGAGCACCGCGTCGCCCAAAAATTCCAGCCGTTCATTATGCGGCACCGGATGGCTCTTGTGCTCGTTCAAATACGACCGGTGCGTCACTGCCTCTTGGAAGAGTGCAGTGTTGCTGATTCGGATACCGAGTGCTGTAGCGATTTTCTTGGCGTCAAATGTCATACATCGTTGCTCTCATCTTTTCAAGAAAAGCACCTTGTCTAGGGTCTGTGAAAAACCTCTCTTTTCTACTTTGAAATCGATCTTTCGGCTACAAAGCACTCAAACCTCGTTAGGTTACTCTACAAAGTAGCCCGCCTCGCCTTTCGTGCTTTTCGCTCGAAACACCAATTTTCTCGTCACGAAAAAGAAATTTTTCGCAGACCCTAGGTGCTCTTCGCGGTTTTTTTCTTCGCTTTTTTTTCGGGGGCAGCCTCAGCTGACGTCTCTGATTTCATTTCTTCCGCCCGCTTGGCTTTGTGTTTCTCGCTCGTGTCATCTTTCATCGGTTCTCCCATCTCGCGATAGATAGTACCGAGTACACCGTTGACGAAACGCGGGGTCGCATCAGAACCGAAACTTTTTCCGAGCTCGATCGCCTCATTGATGGCGACTTTGGGCGGGACCTCTTCATAGTCACCGAACATGAGTTCGGCGATGCCGAGACGGAGGATATTGCGATCAACCACCGTCACCTGTTCGAGCGGCCACTCAGGCGCGCACTTTTCAATCAGCTGATCAATCGTCGGGCGATTCTTGAGTACGCTCTCCATCACGCGCCGCGCGAAAGTATAATCCTCGAGTCCGGGGGCGAATTCCTCCATGTTCTTGCGGAGGACGGCAAGCGCTTTTTCATCGTGCTTTCCCTGAAAATCCCATTCAAAGAGAGACTGCATGACGACCGAACGCTGTAGGTGTCTATTGGCCATGGCGGTAAAGAACAGTTTTATTATGTTCGTTCCGAGTATAACATTTTTCCCCTTCTACCGTATAGCACCTTACAATCAGTTTTTTGAATGGGGAATGTAGAGCATGAATTTTGATCGACATTCCCGATTCAACATTCTTCATTCTAAGACAAAGACCGCTTTACGCGGCCTTTTCTTTCTTCAATTTCGGAGCGGTCTTTACGACTTCGCGTCCCTTGTAGTGGCCGCACTCTTTGCAGGCCCGATGCGGGAGGACATCTGCGCCGCACTTCGAGCATTTGGCCGTCGAGACTGGTTTCATCTCGAGGAATTTACGCGCTCGGTCGCGACGATGGTGGGTATGTCGTTGTTTGGGGAGAGCCATAAGGAGGGGGCTGTTAGCGAATAGCTTGTAGCGTATAGAAAAAGCCTCTAACAAGGCTTCGCTAGAGTATCAGACTGACCGATTCTTGGCAAGGTACCACACCAAGCAATTTTTTTCGTGACACTGAGTCCTCTTTTTAGCTTTATAAAAGCCATTTCTATCATAATTGACTCCATCATAAATATATGGTATTATCTTCTGTTGGAATTTCCCAACTTCCAGATGAAGGAATGTGCCATGTGGGTCCTTGTTGTTTTGCTCTTTGTTTGTGTCATCCTTTCCATGTTCGCGCTCAACAGCGCAATCCTGAAGCGGAATCGGCTCGAGACCGTAATCGCGAAACTCCGCGAGAAGGAGACTCTCAACGAGCAGGAAATTGAGCTCTACATGTGGGCCAAAAAGTTCAATTGGCTCACTGGCGAACTGTCCGCCTGAATCAAGCTCGGTCTTAGCGCTCCAGCCCGCTCAATAATAGGCTGCGATTTTTTTACTTCTTTTTTTGCTTCAACACATTCGAAAACCGTTTATTGACGGTCTCAGGATTGGAGAGTTGGACAGGGCGGAAGCTTTTCCGGTGGATCGGGGTCGGGCCGTATTTCCGGAGCGCGTCCATGTGCTCCTTGGTCCCATAGCCCTTGTGCCGAGCAAAACCATAGGCCGGATACTCATGATCAGCCAGGATGATGAGCCGGTCGCGCGTCACTTTTGCGATGATGGATGCCGCTGCAATCGACTTCACGAAAGCGTCGCCATCTACCACTGTCGTCTGTTGGAGCGAGAGATTCGGGAGTTCCTGATTCCCATCAATCAAGAGAATCATCTTTTCTTCCCCCCTTATTCCTAATTCTTGATTCATGATTCTCCGCAATTCAGAAATTGCGGAACGCATCGCGAGAAACGTCGCCTGCAGGATATTCACCCGATCAATCGTCTCGGCTGAGACAATTCCGATACCAACATAAAAGTGTTCTTGAACAAAAGCAAAGGCCTCTTCGCGCTGTTTCTCTGACAGCTTCTTGGAATCCCGCACCAATTTCCATCGTGCATCCTCTTCCTCTTTGCCGACATTCAACGTTCCATATTCCACATTCTTCAAAGTGACTGCTGCCGCCACGACCGGCCCCGCGAGTGGCCCCCGTCCAGCCTCATCAATACCAATCGAAATAAGGCCACCTTCAGCGCATGCTTTTTCTCGCTCAAATGTCGGAAGTTGCATGTGAAAATGATAGCACACACATGGCTATCTACAGCCAAAAAGCACCACAATTTTACTATTGACTTGAGGCATTTTTATGCTATACTGTCCTTCTGGTAGAAGTTCCGTTCCGGAATTTCCCAGCTCTGAGGAGAGCGCCATGTCTAGTTCTTTCATTTTCGACTCCACCGAGAACTCCGCAGTTTACCTCGGGAAAACTCACGGTGTGGAAGAGGAGAACCATACCGCCAGGTTGTGCGTCGGCATTTGTCAATGCAAGCTCGTTGAGGGTTCACAGGAGACGACCGAAGTACAAGTCTGGTTGACTGTCGAGCAAGTCGCGGAACTCGTGAAGCAATTCTTCTGGGAGATCGTTTCTCCAGGGAATATCTACACGAAACTTCTCCAGCGACTCCTCCACCGGCGTCGGCAAATGATGACCAGTGAGGTCGCCAAAACGCGGCTCCTCGGTCCCCAGGCTGGGAAGCCTTGGATGCCGCAGTACGACAGGCTCGAAACCTGACGACTGGGTCCTCAGACCAACCGATACGCCGCTGCTGTCCCGGCCCCTGGACAGCTTTTTTCTTTCCTTCATAACTGGTAAACTAAACGCAAGTAACCTCCCTGCAAAGTCCAGAGCGCGAGCCGGACATTTGAGGGAATCACCTTATGTCAACATTTCTACTTTCATTCAGAGTTTCGCCCTTCATGTCGATTGGCGATTTTTTGTTGGAAGAATCAAGAATTTCGAATCAAGAATTTCAAGTATTTTTCTTTGTTTCTCCATTCTCCATTCTCCATTCTCCATTCTAACCTCTATGGGCTTCGTCCACCTCCACACCCACTCGCACTATACCCTCCTGACCGCACTCCCGACACCGGATCAGTTGATCACCAAAGCCCAGGAACTTGGCATGACGGCACTCGCCCTCACTGACACCTCGGCGCTCTATGCGGCAGTCGAATTCTATAGCCATGCCAAAGACGCCGGTATAAAACCGATCATCGGCGCCGAGGTCTGGGTGTCCAAAGACCTCCGCAGCAAGAACAATACTGCCGAGGACCGGCGGCGCAATCAGCTCGTCCTCCTGGTGAAAAATGAGACCGGGTACAAGAACCTCATGAAGATCATCTCGATCGCCCAACTCGAGGGATTTTATTACAAGGCACGCACCGACAAGGCACTCCTCCGCGAGTACCACGAGGGACTCATCGCTCTCTCCGGCTCGCTCCCGGGGGAAGTACCGGCCGAAACGCTCTATGGCAATGTCGAACGTGCAAAAAACGTTGCGCTCGAATACCAGGATATCTTCGGCCCGGGGAATTTCTACCTCGAAGTTCAGCCGCATGAGCACGAGAACCAGATCGCGGCCAATCAGGGACTGGTCCAGATATCGCGCGAAACTGGTATTCCGCTCGTTGCGACCAATGACGTCCACTATATCCGCCCTGAGGATACTGAGACGCAGGATGTCCTCCTCGCCATCCGTGACAACAAGAAAGTGACCGACACCGAACGCTTCAGCATGAAAGCATTCGACCTCTCGTTCCGGAGCGAAGCTGAAATGCGCGAGCTCTTTCATGATCTTCCCGAAGCAATCGACAATACAGAAAAAATCGCGGCGCTCTGCGATTTCGAACTCAAGATGGGCGAGAACCAGCTCCCCTCTTTTCCTCTCCCTCCAGGGAAAACCGCCGATGGATACCTCCGCGAACTCTGCCTCGCCGGACTCGAGAAGCGCTATCCGGGCGAGACCCTCACCCCCGATCGCGAGGAGCGTATGAACTACGAGCTTTCGGTCATCGAAAAGACTGGCTTCGCCTCATACTTCCTCATCGTGGCTGATTTCGTGAACTGGGCAAAGAATAACGGCGTCGTCGTCGGCCCCGGTCGTGGTTCAGCTGCAGGATCCTTCGTCGCCTACCTTACTGGCATTACCAACCTCGATCCGATCAAGTACGACCTCCTCTTCGAACGCTTCCTCAATCCGGAGCGTATCTCCATGCCGGACGTCGATATGGACTTCGCTGATACCCGCCGCGAAGATGTACTCGACTATGTCCGACAGCGCTATGGCGCCGACCATGTCGCTCAGATCATCACATTTGGAACCATGGCGGCTCGCGGCAGTATCCGCGATGTCGGCCGCGCCCTCGGTATCCCGCTCGAACTCTGCGACCGGACGGCCAAGATGATTCCCATGTTCACCTCGATCGCGGAAGCACTCGAGGGCGTACCCGAATTCAAATCGCATTACGAAAGCTCGAGCGAGGTGCGCCGACTCGTCGATGCCGCCAAGAAAATCGAAGGGCTCGCGCGCCATGCATCAATGCACGCCTGTGGTGTCGTTATTACCAAGGACCCGGTCACCGAGTACACGCCACTTCAGCGGGTCGCCGGTAGCGAGAACGCCGTTGTCACCCAGTACGCTTCCTCGACCAAGGCGAATGCTGTCGAAAAGATCGGTCTCCTCAAGATGGACTTCCTCGGATTGAAGAACCTCACCATCATCGAAAATACGCTCAAGATTGCCAAGAAAGTCGGCAAAGAGGTGCCCGACATCGAGAAACTCGAGCTCGACGACGAAGCCGCCTATAAGGTTCTGCAGGAAGCGCACACGACAGGGGTGTTCCAACTCGAATCGACGGGTATGAAACGCTACCTGAAGCAATTGAAACCGACAGTCTTCGAAGACATCATCGCGATGGTCGCGCTCTATCGACCAGGTCCGATGGAATACATCCCGGACTTCATCGCCGGGAAACACGGGACGCGCGAAGTGAAGTATCTCCATCCGAAGCTCGAGCCAATTCTGAAGAATACCTACGGTGTTGCGGTCTACCAGGAACAGCTCATGCAGATCGCACGCGATCTCGCCGGATTCTCTCTCGGTGAAGCCGACGTGCTCCGCAAAGCGGTCGGCAAGAAGATCAAGGAGCTCGTTGATGGCCAGCGGGTAAAATTCGTCGAGGGCTGCGAGAAGACTGGCGTCGGCCGTGCCATCGGCGAGAAGGTCTTTGCCTTCATCGAACCATTCGCTGGCTACGGTTTCAATCGCTCCCATGCGGCCTGCTACGCGCTCATCGGGTATCAGACCGCCTACCTCAAGGCACACTTCCCGGCGGAATTCATGGCTGCGCTCCTCACGAGCGACCAGGGCGACACAGACCGCATCGCGATCGAGGTCCGCGAGGCGCGCGAAATCGGCATCGACGTCCTCCCGCCGGATGTGAACGAATCCTTCGACACCTTCGCCGTCATCAAGGGCGACGATGGCAAAGAGCACATCCGCTTTGGGCTAAATGCGATCAAGAATGTTGGCACCATGGCAGCCGAGGAGATCGTCGCAGAACGGAAGCGTGGCAGCAAATATACTTCACTTGAGGATTTCATGGATCGTGTCCAAACGAAAGACTTGAACAAGCGCACGATCGAAGCACTCGCCAAAGTCGGCGCGTTCGACAGTCTCTCGGAACGCAAGATCGTTCTCGACAATCTCGATGCCATCATCGCCCATGGCAAAGAACTCCGCACCCTGAAAGAGACCCATGGTCAAAGCCTCTTCGGCGATATGCCGCTGCCTGAAATGAGAATTCCGTTGAAAGAAACGGTCCGCTCGACCAAAAAGGAACGACTGGCCTGGGAAAAAGAACTCCTCGGTCTGTATGTAACCGACCATCCAATGGCGGAATTCGCCGAGTACCTGAAGAAAGCCGCAACCGAGATCGGCCACCTCGAAAAAGAGTCAGACGGCAAGCGCGTCAGCATCGGCGGTGTTATCACGAGCGCGCGCAAGTCGCTCTCGAAGACCGGCCAGCCGCTCTATTTCGTCACACTCGAAGACATGACTGGCCGCATCGACATCCTTGTCTTCGGCAAAACAGCCGAGCGTACCGCCGGACTCATGAATGAGGATGAAATCGTGATGATCGATCTGAAAGTCGCTCGGAAAGACGGGCTGCTCCGCCTGGCAGCTGATGATGTGCGCCGAATGAGTATCGAGACTGTTTCTGAATTTGCGCGCGTGGCCAAGACTCATGAAAAATACCAGTACGGCAAGGTTGAGGAACCGAAACCGACGAAAGTGCACCTCGCAATCCACTGTGCCGACACCGCCGACTCCCGGCTCTTCGACGAGATCGGGAAAACGCTGCGCCATTTGCCGCCAGGACCGGTTGGCATCACGCTCCGGCTCCTTGGTCAGACCATTCAAACCTCGTTCTCGATCGAAAAAAGCGAGGCGGCAATCAAGGCACTCGAGGTGCTTCCTGGCGTGACCAAAATCGAGGACCAGAACCCTTGAGTCTTTCCAAAATTTATTTTTCAGGGTATAGTTGTCACTTATGGAAAAACCACCAATCATCATCGTCGTCGGACCGACTGCCTCGGGGAAGTCCTCCCTCGCGATCGAGCTCGCTCGCACCATCGGCGCCGAGATTGTTTCGGCTGACAGCCGGCAAGTCTACCGCGGGATGGATCTCGGTACCGGCAAAGTAACGAAAGAGGAGCAGCGGCAGGCCCCTCATCACCTCATCGATATTGCCAACCCAAAAATCGAATACAATGTCTCTCATTTCCTCGCCGACGCTGCGAAAGCGATTGCCGACATCGAGGCGCGCGGCAAACGCGTGATCATCTGTGGCGGCACTACGTTTTGGATCGAGGCACTCATGCTTGGACTCCCACTCCCGAAGGTCATCCCCGATCCAGTGTTCCGCGAAAAATGGGGTAAGAAAGACGTTGGCGAACTCTACGGCTATCTGAAGCGGCTGGACCCAGAGCGTGCCAAAACAATTGACAAAGCAAATAAAGTCCGACTGCTCCGTGCCATCGAGATCGCCAAGGCGCTCGGCAAAGTCCCCGTGATTGATCGGTCCATTCTCCCCGATCTCTCGCGCTATATCGTCATCGGGCTGAACCCCGCAGTCGAAGAACTGAATCGGAAAATCCGCGAACGCTTCATGGCCCGGATGAAAGCCGGCATGTTGGAAGAAACGGTGAAGCTGAACCGGGGCGGACTTTCCTATGAGCGACTCGAGTCATTCGGGCTCGAGTATCGCGCGCTGGTTCGTTTCCTCCAGAAAAAGATCACCGATGCCGAGCTGTATGCCAAGCTCCCCTACGATATCATCCACTATGCCAAACGCCAGCGCTCGTCGCTCCGGCGACTGGAAAAGCAAGGTGTGAAGATTCACTGGATCAAAGACCTTGCCGAAGCCCTCGCCATCGTCAAATAAAAACACTGCCCGTCGGTAGCGTTTTTTACTGAAGCGAAAGAATATCTTGGACAAGCTCGGGAAATTCTTCTTGAACAAAATGCCAGCGATCAACGAAGGGATGTTGCACAGCTGACGGTAGGGCTCGCATGTATCGCTCCAGATTCGAGTACTGGACAATCGTATCATCCTCGCTCTGATACAAGTGCACAGGGATACCCGAAGATCTCAAACCTTTTAAATCATCCGTAATCGAAAAATCCGCCAGCGAATACTCGTTTCCTGCATCGTACGGTGCCGCCACGAGGAAAAGCGCCTTTACCCGTTCAAAAGTGGCTGCTTCAGAAAAATATTTAGCGAGAAAAATCCCCCCGAGCGAATGACCGACAAATATCGTCGGCTTGGAAAGGAGCGGAAGAAGTTTCTCAAAAATGATTTTCCATTCGAGATACTTCGCATTATCTGGGCATGGCATACGGAGCGAAAGCACATCAAACCTCTCTCCAAGCGCCAAGCCGAGAGATGACTTCCACCCCTTTCCTCTGAGGCGCTCTAAGTCGAATGTACGCTCACGGAGCGCAGCGAGATATTCATCATATGTGTCGAACGCATCGCCGCCGCCGATGACCACGACTTGCTGCATAAAGGTACAACTAGGCAGTAAGCTTCTTTTCGAGGAGCTCTTTGGCAACGCCGGGATTGGCTTTGCCTTTCGTCTCCTTCATCACTTGGCCGACCAGATACTGAAGCGCGTTTTGTTTACCAGCTTTGAAATCCGCGACGGACTGCGCGTTCGCCGCGAGGATAGCGTCCACAACCGCCTCCAATTCTCCGGTATCGCTCATCTGGGCGAGATTCAGCCGCTCGATGATATGCGATGGATCATTGTCTTCACCCCGGTACATCTCCGCGAGGACCGTCTGGGCCGCACTCGAATTGATCGTCCCATCAGTAACGACCACAACGAATTCTGCGAAGTTTTCTGGTGTCACGATGAACTCGCCAATCGACTTTCCGGTTTCGGAGAGATGCTTCCGAACTTCAGTAATGAAATAATTCGCGGCGAGCTTGATGGCCTTCACAACATCGGCCCTGAGCTCTTCTCCATCTTTCTTGGCGCCGAGTTCACTCACGACCGACTCGAAATAGTTCGCAATCTCCTTGTCTTCGGTGATAATCGCAGCATCGCTTTCGGGCAA
>CAZCTF010000001.1:0-1303 GCA_964501755.1 uncultured Bdellovibrionales bacterium | reverse complement strand
CCGTCATGAAACGTGCGAGCTTTGCATCCGGCAGCTCGGGCAAGGATTCCTTCAACTGTTTGATGTAATCGCCCGTAAAGTCGAATGGTGCGATATCCGGCTCAGGGAAATAGCGGTAGTCATGGGCCGATTCTTTCTTCCGCTGTGAAACGGTCACATTCCGATTCTCATCCCAGCCGCGTGTCTCTTGGACGATTTTTTCTCCGTTCTCGAGCATTTCCGTCTGACGCTTGATCTCATACTCGATCGCCCGCTCGACCGCCTTGAACGAATTGATGTTCTTCACCTCAACCTTGGTCCCTGACAAACGGTCAGCGCCGACTTCATGGAGCGAGATGTTCACCTCGCAGCGCATCTGTCCTTTTTCCATATCGGCATCCGAGACTTCGAGATACCGGAGAATCTGACGTAGTTTTTGACAGAACGCGCGTGCATCCTTGGCCGTGCTGAAATCCGGCTCAGTCACGAGCTCCATGAGCGGCAGCCCCGCGCGATTATAGTCGACGAGCGTATGGTCCGCGCCGGTCGGATGCGTCAATTTGCCGGTATCCTCTTCGAGATGGATGCGCGTCACATTAAAATGTTTTCCGTCGATCAACATCGTCCCACGCTCACAGAACGGCTCGTCGAATTGCGAAATCTGATAGCCCTTTGGAAGATCCGGATAGAAATAGTTCTTGCGGTCGAATTTCGAATGGAAACGGAGAGCGCAGTTCAGTGCCAGACCGACCTTTTGGACGCTTTCAATCGCCTGCTCGTTCGGCACCGGCAAGGCACCCGGCTGACCGGTGCAAACATGGCAGACATGAACATTGGGTTCCGTCTCGAGGCCGAGACCGTTCGCACAACGACAAAACATCTTAGAGCGCGTCTTGAGCTCTGCGTGAACTTCCATCCCAATTGTCGGTTCGTATTCTGACATAAAGTGTTTTATTTCTGGCTGTAGTATTCTTCGACTCTTTTCAGAAACTCTTCGGCATCCTCAGCATGAATTCGATAAGAATGATAATTTCCAGTTGCCCCTCCAGTTCTTTTATTTAGCATTGATGCAAAGCGCAATCCTTGACCAAGGAAAGGGCGCTCCGGATCCAGTCCATCGGCAAAGGCACTTACATATTGTGTCTGTCTCTTGAGTTCCCCCCGAGCGATATCACCAAGATTAACAAAGCCTTCGACATCTATTTTATACTTCCCTAAAAAAAATTTCTCTGGTTGCTGTGGTAGCTGTTCAAAAGCCATAGGAGTTTTCGCCAAAGTTTTCTAGTACGTTAGTGTACCCCAGTCGAGCCAAAACCTCCAGCCC